>NZ_BCRA01000020.1 GCF_001552355.1 Microbacterium resistens NBRC 103078 | reverse complement strand
CTCCGCCTCGACCGGTTCCGCGATCGCCTCGGGCTCCGCGACGGGCTCGGACGCGGGCGCGGTGTCGGACTCGGGCGCGGCCTCGACGTCCACCTCGGCCTCGGCGTCCGGCTCGTCCGTCTCGGCGACGACGGTCTCCGGCTCGGCCTCGGCCTCGACGTCCACCGTCTCCTCCGGCGCCGCGAGTGGGGCCGGGGCGTCCGGATGCGCATCCGTCGCCGCGGCCAGGAGGGCGGACTCCTCGGCGGCGCTTTCCGGATCCTCGACCGGTTCCGGATCCGCCTCCGCGTCCTGGGGCGTCGCCGCGTCGGCGTCGGCGTCGGCGGCGTCCTCCTCCGCCCTCACGTCCGCCTCGTCCACGGCGTCCGCCTCGAGGTCGGCGAGCGGCTCTGCCTCGGCATCGTCCTCGGCGTCGTCGGCTCCAGCCGGTGCGACCGACTCCCCCTGCGTGTCGTCCGCGATGGGCTCGACCGCGGCGACCTCGTCCTCAGGCCCCTCTACGGCCAGGACCTCGCTCTCGGAGTCCTCGTTCGCCGGGGTCTCCTCCTCCGCCACGACCTCGTCCGCGGGCTCCTCGTCGGTCGGGGCGCCGTGCGCGGGCTCCTCCTCCGCCAGGGCCTCGCCCTCGACGACCTCCTCGACCTCGGCCGTGGCGTCCTCCGCCTCGTCGGCCGTCTCCACGACCGGCACCGCCTCGGCGGGGAGCTCGATCACGATGTCTGCGATGTCGGAGTCCTCGTGGATGCGTCCGATGGCGCCCGGCTCGGGCACCAGGGCCGCCGGGTCCTCCTCGATCAGGAGCTCGACGTACGGGTCGTCGTCGACGACGTCGTCGTCGGCGAGGTCGTCGTCCTCGTCCACCGGAAGGTTCACCGGGACCTGGGCGGTGACGCCCAGGATCCCGATGGCGGTCGTGTCGACCGCGCCCGCGTCGTCGAGGACGCCGAGGACGTCGTCCTCGTCATCCTTCTTCGGCGTTCTGCGATCTGTGGTCATGGTAGGTGCTCCCCGGAAAGTCTTGTGCGAGCGTGTCGCCCGCACAAGGTTAGTGCGCGGGTCGGATGACGACCAAAAGGTCGCCCGCCTCCACCTGCTGGGTCTGCGCGATCGCGATCCGCTCCACGACGCCCTCGACGGGGGCGGTGATGGCCGCCTCCATCTTCATGGCCTCGATGGAGGCGACGGGCTCCCCCGCCCGCACGGTCGCCCCAGTCTCGCACTTGACGGTGACCACGCCGGAGAACGGGGCCGCCACCTGCCCGGGGACCGACGTGTCCGCCTTCTCGACCTCGTGCGCGTCCACGACGATCGACCGGTCCCGGACGAACACGGGGCGCAGCTGCCCGTTGAGCGTCGTCATGACGGTGCGCATCCCCTTCTCGTCCGCTTCGCCGATCGCCTCCAGGCCGACGTAGAGCTGCACGCCCTTGTCGATCTCGACGAGATGCTCCTGGCCGGGGACCAGGCCGTACAGGTAGTCCGCGGTGTCCAGGACGGACAGGTCGCCGAACAGCTCCCGCACCTGGGCGAGGTCACGGGTCGGCGCGGGGAAGAGCAGCCGGTTGAGCGTCTGGCGCCGGGTCGTGGCGTCCGCGCCCAGCGCCGCCGCGTCCTCGTCCGAGATGTCGGTGATGCCGACCGGCACGGTGCGACCGGCGAGGACCTTCGTGCGGAAGGGCTCGGGCCACCCGCCCGGCAGGTCACCGAGCTCGCCGGCCATGAAGCCGACGACCGAGTCGGGCACGTCGTAGCGCTCCGGGTTGGCGGCGAAGTCCGCCGGGTCCGCGCGCACCGCCGCGAGATGCAGTGCCAGATCGCCCACGACCTTGGACGACGGCGTCACCTTCGGGACGCGGCCGAGGATCGCATCGGCCGCCGCGTACATGTCCTCGATCAGCTCGAAGTCGTTCTCGAGCCCGAGCGCCTTGGCCTGCTGACGCAGATTGGAGAGCTGGCCGCCGGGGATCTCGTGGTGATACACGCGCCCGGTCGGGCCGGGCAGGCCCGCCTCGAACGGGGCGTACTGGTGCCGGACCGCCTCCCAGTACGGCTCCAGATCCGACACGGCCGCGAGCGACAGTCCCGTGTCCCGCTCCGTGTGCGCGAGCGCGGCGACGAGGGCGGACAGCGAGGGCTGACTGGTCGTGCCGGACAGCGGAGCGGACGCGGCGTCCACGGCGTCGACGCCGGCCGCGCTGGCGGCCAGGAGCGTCGCGAGCTGGCCACCAGGGGTGTCGTGCGTGTGCAGGTGCACCGGCAGCTCGAAGCGGTCGCGCAGCGCGGAGACCAGGCGCGCAGCCGCCGCCGGCCGCAGGAGTCCCGCCATGTCCTTGATCGCGAGCACGTGGGCGCCGGCCTCGACGATGTCGTCCGCGAGGCGCAGGTAGTAGTCCAGCGTGTAGAGGCTCTCGGCGGGGTCCATCAGATCGCCGGTGTAGCAGAGGGCGACCTCGGCGACCGTGGTCCCGGTGGCACGGACGGCGTCGATCGCGGGCCGCATCTGGGAGACGTCGTTGAGCGCGTCGAAGATGCGGAACACGTCGATCCCCGATGCCGCGGCCTCCTGGACGAACGCCTCGGTCACAGCCGTCGGGTAGGGGGTGTACCCGACGGTGTTGCGGCCGCGCAGCAGCATCTGGATCGCCACGTTCGGCAGCGCCGCGCGGAGCTTGTCCAGACGCTCCCACGGGTCCTCGCCGAGGAAGCGCAGCGCCACGTCGTACGTCGCCCCGCCCCACGCCTCGACCGACAGCAGCTCCGGCGTCAGCCGTGCCAGGTAGGGCGCCGCCGCGACGAGGTCGCGCGTGCGCACCCGCGTCGCGAGCAGCGACTGGTGCGCGTCGCGGAAGGTCGTGTCCGTGACCGCCACGCCGCTCTGCGCACGCAGCGCCCGGGCGAACCCTTCCGGGCCGAGCTCGAGCAGACGCTGGCGCGATCCCGGCGCAGGTTCGGCCGCCAGATCGATCTCGGGGAGCTTCAGGCGCGGGTCCGCGTGACCGGGGTGCTCGCCGTTCGGCTTGTTGACGGTGACGTCGACGAGCCAGTTGAGGATCTTGGTGCCGCGGTCCTTCGACACCCGGCCCTGCAGCAGCTCCGGGCGCTCGTCGATGAAAGAGGTGCTGATGTCCCCCGCGACGAACGAGGGGTCGTCCAGGAGCGCCTGCAGGAACGGGATGTTGGTCGACACGCCGCGGATGCGGAACTCGGCCAGCGCGCGGCGTGCCCGGGCCACGGCGGCGGGGAAGTCCCGGCCCCGGCAGGTCAGCTTGGAGAGCATGGAGTCGAAGTGCGGGCTGATCTGCGCGCCCTGGTGCACCGTGCCGCCGTCGAGACGGATCCCCGCGCCGCCGGGCGAACGGTAGGTCGTGATCTTGCCCGTGTCGGGGCGGAACCCCTGCGTGGGGTCCTCCGTCGTGATGCGGCACTGCAGCGCGGCGCCGCGCTGGCGGATCTCGTCCTGTCGCAGCCCGAGGTCGGCGAGGGTCTCCCCCGCGGCGATGCGGAGCTGGGTCTGCACGAGGTCGACGTCGGTGATCTCCTCCGTGACGGTGTGCTCGACCTGGATGCGCGGGTTCATCTCGATGAAGACGACCTCGCCCGCCCGGTCGCCGGCGGTCTCCAGCAGGAACTCCACGGTCCCCGCGTTCTCGTATCCGATCGAGCGGGCGAAGGCGACCGCGTAGCCGTGCAGGGCGGAGCGGGTCTCGTCGTCGAGGTTCGGCGCCGGAGCGATCTCGACGACCTTCTGATGGCGTCGCTGCACCGAGCAGTCCCGCTCGAACAGATGGACGGTCTCACCGGTCTTGTCCGCCAGCACCTGCACCTCGATGTGGCGAGGGCGCACGACGGCCTGCTCCAGGAACATCCGCGGGTCTCCGAAGGCGCTCTCGGCCTCGCGCATCGCCTCGGCCAGGGCCGGTGCCAGCTCCCCCATGGTCTCGACGCGCCGCATGCCGCGCCCGCCCCCGCCCGCGACCGCCTTCGCGAACAGCGGGAAGCCGATCCCCTCGGCCTGCGCCACGAGGGCCTCGACGTCGTCCGACGCCTCGGTCGAGCGCAGCACCGGAACCCCGGCCTCGATCGCGTGCCGCTTCGCCTCGACCTTGTTCCCCGCCATCTCCAGGACGGCGGCGGGCGGGCCGATGAACACGATGCCGTTGTCCGCGGCCTTCGCCGCGAGATCGGGGTTCTCCGACAGGAACCCGTAGCCGGGGTAGATCGCGTCCGCTCCGCTCTCCACGGCCACGCGGATGATCTCGTCCACGTCGAGGTAGGCACGGACCGGGTGCCCGCGCTCCCCGATCTCATACGCCTCGTCGGCCTTCAGCCGGTGGAGGGATCCGCGGTCCTCGTGCGGGAACACCGCGACCGTGCGCGCCCCCGCTTCGAATGCCGCTCGGAAGGCCCGGATCGCGATCTCACCGCGATTGGCCACAAGGATCTTCTGGAACATGCGCACCTCGTGTGCTCGATGCGCGCGCGGAAAGCGCGCGCATGGGCGGGGCTGAGTGTTTCCCCAGCCTAGGGGACGGTAACGTGGTCTCCGTGCACGTACTCAGCGTCAGCTCTCTCAAGGGAGGCGTCGGCAAGACGACGGTGACCCTCGGACTCGCCTCGGCGGCCTTCGCCCGCGGCATCCGCACCCTCGTCGTCGACCTCGACCCGCAGTCCGACGTGTCCACCGGGATGGACATCCAGGTCGCCGGCCGGCTCAACATCGCCGACGTCCTGGCCAACCCCAAGGAGAAGGTCGTCCGCCAGGCGATCACGTCCAGCGGATGGGCGAAGGTGCACCCGGGGACCATCGACGTCCTCATCGGGAGCCCCTCGGCGATCAACTACGACGGTCCGCACCCGAGCGTGCGCGACGTGTGGAAGCTCGAGGAGGCCCTCGCGTCCGTCGAGGCCGACTACGACCTCGTGCTCATCGACTGCGCCCCGTCGCTGAACGCGCTGACCCGCACCGCCTGGGCCGCGAGCGACCGGGTCATGGTCGTCACCGAGCCGGGTCTGTTCTCGGTGGCCGCCGCGGACCGCGCCCTGCGCGCGATCGAGGAGATCCGGCGAGGGCTCTCCCCCCGGCTGCAGCCGCTGGGCATCGTCGTGAACCGCGTGCGTCCGCAGTCCATCGAGCACCAGTTCCGCATCAAGGAGCTGCGCGACATGTTCGGCCCCCTCGTGCTCAGCCCCCAGCTTCCCGAGCGCACCTCGCTGCAGCAGGCGCAGGGCGCGGCCAAGCCGCTGCACATCTGGCCCGGCGACTCGGCGCAGGAGCTCGCCGCGGACTTCGACACGCTGCTGGACCGCATCATCCGTACGGGCCGGATCCCCGTGCCCGAGACGACGCGCCCCTGACCGGCGCGAACGCCGCCAGGAACACAGAAGAGCCGGTCCCGCGGGACCGGCTCTTCTCGTCGGGAGTAGGACCGAGGTCAGGCCGTACGGCGCGCGCGGCGCGCGGCGAGCTCGTCGACCGCATCGGGAACCGCCGGATCGAAGGCCACGAGTGTGGACTCGACCTCGCGCAGCACCTTGCCGACGGCGATGCCGAAGACGCCCTGCCCGCGGCTGACGAGGTCGATCACCTCGTCGTTCGAGGTGCAGAGATACACCGAGGCACCGTCGCTCATGAGCGTGGTGCCGGAGAGGTTGCGGATGCCCGCGGCGCGCAGCTGCTCCACCGCCGTGCGGATCTGCTGCAGCGAGATCCCGGTGTCCAGCAGGCTCTTCACGAGCTTGAGCACCAGGATGTCCCGGAAGCCGTACAGGCGCTGCGAGCCGGACCCGCTCGCGCTGCGGACCGTGGGGACGACGAGCTCCGTGCGCGCCCAGTAGTCCAGCTGGCGGTAGGTGATCCCCGCCGCCCGCGCGGCGACGGCGCCGCGGTAGCCCACCTCGTCGTCCATGGCGGGAAGACCGTCGGTGAAGAGGAGCTCGTCCCCGAATGACGGATCGTCACGACGCTCGTCGGCGCTCATGCCCATCCCCTCCTCAAGAAGTCGATACCTCCACGCTAGAGCAGTGCCCGACCCCGGACAATGACATCCGGCGCAGCGCGAAGGTGTGTCGCAACCAGTTCGTTACGACAGCAACCGCGCCAGCGCGTCCTTGACGAGGATCGTGCGGACGTCGTCGAGTCTGGCCGCCAACTCGGGGGCGATCTCCCCCGCTTTTCCGCGCGAGGCGGCGTCCGTGCGGCGCAGCAGCGTCGTCAGCGCGGACTGCACGAGAGCGACGTCGCGTTCCGCGCTCTGACGGAGAGGCCGGAGATGACGCGGCTCGATTCCGTGGCGGTCCAGGGCGACGAGCGCTCGCAGCAGCGCCACCGCGTTCTCGGGGAACGTGTCGGCCGGCGCGATCATGCCGCCGGAGATGGCGTCATTGAGGAGCTGCGACGACGCGCCGGTCGCCGCGAGGAGCTCCTCACGGCGATAGCGGCGCGGACTCGCCACGATCGAGACCGGCAGCTCGGCGCCGGAGGCCGCACCGCCTGCGTCCATCGCATCGAGGTGCTCACGGATGACGTCCAGCGGCAGGTAGCGGTCGCGCTGCAGCGTGAGCGCCAGCCGCAGCCGCTCCAGATCCGACGGCGAGAACTTCCGGTAGCCCGACTCCGTGCGGGCCGGGGACACGATGCCCTCGCTCTCGAGGTAGCGCAGCTTGCTGGCGGTCAGCTTGGGGAACTCGGGGGCGAGCCGTGCGAGCACCTGACCAATGCTCAGCAGGCCCGTGGGCGCGGAGCGCTCACGGGCGGACGACGACGCCATCAGTCGTTCGCCACCGCGACGTCGACGGGCGAGAGGAAGAAGTTCAGACGGAACTTGCCGACGCGCAGCTCGAAGCCGTTCCCGAGCGGGCTGCGATCGACCCGTTCCCCGTTGACATAGGTCCCGTTGAGGGAGCGCTGGTCGACGATCTCGAACGCCGTGCCCGTGCGGATGACCTCCGCGTGACGGCGCGAGACCGTGACGTCGTCGAAGAAGATGTCCGCCTCGGGGTGACGGCCGATCGTCGTCACGTCGGTGTCGAGGAGGTAGCGGGCGCCGGCGAGGGCTCCCGAGCGGACCAGCAGCAGCGCCGACCCCGAAGGGAGCGCGGCGATCGCGGACTGCTCGACCTCGGTCAGCTCGGCGGCGAAGGGCACGAAGGAGAGATCGGAATCGTGCCCGAACGTCTGCGTGGTGTCGTTCTGTCCGTCGGCACCGCGTCGGATGGCGGATGCGCCGTCCGGGATCTCGTTCTGTGACACGATCGTCCTCCCTCTGGCTCCCCAGACTATCGGATGCGAAGGGCGCTGCGGGAGGCGGATCCGCGCGAGGGACACCGCGATAGGCTGGAGCCATGCCACATTACGATGTCGTCATCCTCGGCGCGGGCCCTGGCGGCTACGTCGCCGCCGTCCGCAGCGCTCAGCTCGGACTGTCCACCGCCATCATCGAGGAGAAGTACTGGGGCGGTGTCTGCCTCAACGTCGGCTGCATCCCCTCGAAGTCGCTCCTGAAGAACGCGGAGATTGCGCACACCTTCACGCACAAGGCCGAGTTCTTCGGCATCTCCGGCGATGTGCACTTCGACTTCGGCGCCGCGTTCGACCGCAGCCGGAAGGTGGCGGAGACGCACGTCAAGGGCATCCACTTCCTGATGAAGAAGAACAAGGTCACCGAGTACGAGGGACGCGGCACCTTCACCGGCCCGAAGGCGATCTCGGTCGCCAAGGCGGACGGCACGACCGAAGAGGTCACGTTCGACAACGTCATCATCGCGACCGGCTCGACGGTCCGCCTGCTGCCCGGCGTCCAGCTCAGCGACAACGTCGTCACCTTCGAGGAGCAGATCCTCACGCGCGACCTGCCCGAGTCGATCGTCATCGTCGGCGCCGGCGCCATCGGCATGGAGTTCGGCTACGTGCTGGCGAACTACGGCGTGAAGGTCACGATCATCGAGTTCCTCGACCGCGCCCTCCCCAACGAGGACGCCGAGGTCTCCAAGGAGATCCAGAAGCAGTACAAGAAGCTGGGCATCGAGATCCTCACCTCGACCGCGGTGAAGACCGTCACCGACAACGGCTCCTCGGTGCACGTCACCTACGAGACGCGCGACGGCCAGCCCGGCGAGATCACCGCCGGCAAGGTGCTCATGTCCGTCGGGTTCGCGCCGCGGGTGGAGGGCTACGGCCTGGAGAACACCGGCGTGAAGCTGACCGAGCGCGGGGCGATCGACATCGACGACCACATGCGCACCAACGTCGAGGGCATCTACGCCATCGGCGACGTGACCGCGAAGCTGCAGCTGGCCCACGTGGCCGAGGCCCAGGCCGTCGTCGCCGCCGAGACCATCGGCAAGGCCGAGACCATGACGCTCGGCGACTACCGCATGATGCCCCGCGCCACCTTCTGCCAGCCCCAGGTCGCCAGCTTCGGCCTCACCGAGGAGCAGGCGAAGGCCGAAGGCCGCGAGATCAAGGTCGCGAAGTTCCCGTTCAGCGCGAACGGCAAGGCCAACGGCCTCGGCGAGCCCGTCGGCTTCGTCAAGCTGATCGCCGACGCCGAGCACCTCGAGCTCATCGGCGGCCACCTCATCGGGCCGGACGTCTCCGAGCTCCTGCCCGAGCTGACCCTGGCCCAGAAGTGGGACCTGACCGCGCTCGAGGCGGCCCGCAACGTGCACACGCACCCGACGCTGTCGGAGGCGCTGCAGGAGGCGTTCCACGGCCTCGCCGGGCACATGATCAACCTCTGAGCTCCCGCCAGGTACTCGAGACCCCCTCTCCCCGCCGAAACCCCCTCTGGGACGCGCGGCGGAGAGGGGGTCTCGTCGGTGGAGGGGGGTTTCGCGTCGAGCGAGGGATCGGTCAGGCGCCGCGCATGGTGACGAGGTCCGCCGTCCGCTCACGCAGCGGCGGCGAGCCGAGCACCCGGAGAAGCGTCTCCCGCGCGGGGACGGCGATCCCGGAGACCGGGCGTCCCATGGCCATGTAGAACGCAGCGCGGCGCTGCGCCCGGACCGCAGACCGCTGACGGGCCCGGGCGTACTCCCGGAGCCCCTCGGCCGGGCGTGCGTCCCCCGTTCCGCGCCTCCGCGCGGCGAGAAGCACGGGGGCGAGCGCGCGAGCGTCGGCCCAGCCCAGGTTCATCCCCTGCCCTCCGATCGGGCTCGTCTCGTGCGCGGCGTCGCCCAGGAGGACGATCCGACCGGACCACAGCGGATCGGCGCGATGCTGAGCCGCCAGGAACACCGCGGGGCGGGCGTCCTCCGGGATCGCCGGGGCCGCACCGAGGCGGCGCGCGATCTCGTCCCGGAACGACGCGGCCGTGAGCTCCGGCCGATCCCCGCGGCTGCGGAGGACCCAGCGGCGACGGTCGCCAGGAAGCGGGAAGGACTCGACGAGCCCTCCGGGCTCGCAGTGCAGCCGCGCCACGCGGCCCGGCGCCGGATCCGCCACATCGACCATCGCGTACCAGGCCCGGCCCCGCCGTGGTCGCCACCTCGTCCCCATCGCGTCCCTGATGGCGCTGCGGACGCCGTCCGCGGCCACCAGGAACGCCGCGGACTCCTCTCGCTCCCCCGCCGCATCGGTCAGCTGCACGCGGACGTCGGCGCCGGTGTCCGCCACCGCGGTCACTTCGCACCCCTCGCGCAGCCCGACGCCGCTCGACGCCAGACCATCGCGCAGCACCGCGTCGGTGCGCTCCTGGGCCAGGGTCAGCACGGACCGGTGCCCGCCGAACGACACCGCGGCGAGCACCCGCCCGCGCGAGTGCACCTCGCCCCGGTCCAATGCGAGCGCCTCGGCCCGCACGGCGTCTCCGCACCCCGCCGCGTCCAACGCGGCGAGGCCGGGAGGATGGATCCCGATCGCGCGGGAACGGGCGTCGGGTCCGCGCCTGCGCTCGCACACGAGCACGTCCGCCCCGTCGCGCGCGAGCAGCCGGGCCAGGAGAAGCCCCACCGGCCCGGCCCCGACGACGATCACGTCATGGGTCACGGGGTCCCGCCTCCGTGCGCAGCTCCAGGCGGGCGGGGAGGCGTCGCCGCACGTGCCACCCGGGAGGGACCACCGCCCGCAGCTCGGCCGCCGTGTAGGAGCGTCGGATGCTCAGAAGCCCGTCCTCCCGGATGAACGATCCCGACAGGACGCCGCCCTCCAGAGGACGCGTCGCTGCGGCGAACAGCGCGTACGCGGCCCGACTGCGGGCGATGTCATGGTGGAGCGCCACGCCGCCGCCGCGGATCAGGTGTCGGGAGTCGTTGAGGAGATCCTGCACCTCGTCGGTCGAGAGGTGGTGCAGGAGGTGATTCGACAGCACCACGTCGTAGGCGTCCCCCTCCCGCACGAGATCGCGGGTCGTGCCGCAGCGGTACTGCACGCCGGCGCCGTCGTCGTGCGCGGACGCCCAGGCCGTGGCCCGGCTGTCCGGGTCGAGAGCCGTGACGACGGCTGCGAGTCCCTCCCGACGCAAGCGCGCCGCGATCGCGCGGCACCGGTCGCCGCCCCCGGACCCGACGTCGAGGATACGGACCGGCCCCCGTCGTGCGCGGGGCCGGATCTCGCGGCGATGGAGCCCCCGCCACCCGGACACGACGGCGTTCACGAGCGGGAACAGCGCGTACGTGCGCTCCAGAGCCCGCGGATCGGCGTGCGGGTCGTCCATCCGCTCCCGCACGTCGATCGCACGCCGGGACAGGTCAGGCCCCATGCGCGCCGGCGACCACCGTGAACAGGGCGCTCTCGGCCGTCAGCCCCGGCCCGAAGGCCATCGCCATCGTCCGCTCTCCGTCTCGCGCGCCCTCCTCCTCCAGGATGCGACGGAGGACGAACAGCACGGTCGCGCTGGACATGTTCCCGTAGCGCCGGAGGGTCTCCCTCGCGGGCCCGAGCTGGCGGTCGCTCAGACGCATCCGCTCCTGCACCCGGTCCAGGATGCTGCGCCCGCCCGGATGGATCGCCCAGTGCGTGACCGCTGTCCCGAGTCCATCTCGTTCCGCGGCCTCGGCCACTGCCGCGTCCCTCGCCCACAGCGGGCGCAGCGCCGCTTCGATGTTCTCGCCGATGAGCTGCGGGACGGCGGTGGAGAGGACCATCTCGAACCCGGTGTCCCCGATCGTCCAGGCCATGTCCTTCTTGCCTTCCGGGACCAGGGCGGTATGGAATCCGTCCACCCGGAACCCCGCCAGACCGGCCTCCGAGGGGCGCGCGGTCACGATGCCCGCCGCCGCACCGTCGGCGAACAGCGACGAGGCGACGATCGTATCGGGATCCGACGAGGAGCGCAGATGCAGGGTGCACAGCTCGACGCTGACCACGAGCACGACCGCCTCCGGGTCCGCCGCACAGAACTGGGCCGCCGCGCGCAGCGCCGGAATGGATGCATAGCAGCCCATGAACCCGAGGTGATAGCGCTGGACGTGATCCCCCAGTCCCAGGGCCCGGACGATCTCGTAGTCCGGGCCGGGTGCGTGGAACCCGGTGCAGGACACGGTGACCACGTGCGTCACGTCCCCCGCCTCAATGTCCGGGTCCGCATCCAGCGCGGCCTGCGCGGCCGCGACGAAGAGCACGCGCGCCTCGCGCGCGTAGATGTCGTTGCGAACCATCGTCCCCGGCGACAGGAGCGCGCCCGACGCCCGGTCGTAGAAGAGCGGCGTCGGCTCTCCGCTCTCCGTCGACAGCTCGTCGAGCACGGTGTGCCGGGTCTCGATCCCGGACCCGTCGAACGACGCCGTCACGATTCGCTTCGCGAGTCGGCTCACGTCGGGTTGGGCGGCGAAGACGTCCCGGACCTCCTCTTGCTTCAGGATCGTGTGCGGCACGATCGTCCGCAGGGAACGCAGCACGGCGGGGCGGCTCATGGGGACACTCAAGCACGCCCGCGGGGGCCGCGACAGGGGGGTTGCGGAACCGGGCTCAGTGGCCCAACGCGCGTGCGAGCTTCGAATCCGAGGACGCCGCTCGTCCGCCCGCCGCATGCACGGCGCGCTCGACGGCGGCGAAGAAGGCCGTGCGCGCGGCCGGGTCCGTCGGGCCGGCCGGTCCCAGCTCGACCTCCCACTCACGCCAGGAGCGCTCGACGCCGCCGCGGACGTCCGTCGCGCGGACGCGATCGTCGACGAACTCGGCCACCACGCCCTCCGCGCCACGGAGCTGGTAGGCGGTCCGGCTGTTCTCGATCCGGGCGAAGGGCAGAAGGGGCTCGGACGTCCACCGGGTCAGCGCCTCGCGGACCGCGGACGGCGGCTCCTCGTTCTCGCCGAGCGGCCAGCCGAGCTCGATCCGCGCGTCGCCGTCGCGGGGACCCTTGACATGCCATCCCTCGTCGGGGCCGCCGGTCCGGCGGCGCACGGCGACTCCGGCCCGCGCGAGGGCGGCGTCGGCCGTGTCCAGGTAGCGCGCATCCAGGGCCCGGCGCTCACCGGCGCCCACCTCGAGGACACCGGGCACCCCGGACCAGTCCGGCAGGGGCGTGTCCGCGTCGACGTCGTAGGTCCGCTCGACCTCGACCGTGCGCTGCGGCTCAGTCATCGCCGGGCGAGATGTCGCCCTCGGACTCGGTGTACCAGAAGCCGACCTCGGTGGGGCCGTCGCCCTGGCCGGTGTGGGTCGGCTCGGAACCGCGCCGGTAGATGATCTGCGTCTCGCTGTAGGGGACGATCAACGCATCCCGTTCGACGTCGTCGAGCGGGAGGATCTGCCCGTCGAGCGGGCCGCCGTGGAGTCGTGCGAGTGCCATCTGCTCACCATAGCCCTCCTCCTCGACATGTATGACCTCCTCTGGACGGATCCGCGCGTTTCGGCTCGCCGGCGACCGCACTGGGCGAGCGCCGTAGGTCGAAGTCCCCCTCACGACCGACGTTCACCGCGGAACGGGCTGCGCCTCATCCGACGCCGATGCCCAGGACGGCGCCGAGGATCATCCAGGGGCCGAAGGCGATGTGGGTGGAGCGGTCGGCCCGGCCGCTCGCCATCAGGACCAGCGCATGCCCGGCCCCGAGCACGAAGGCCGCGGCGCCGCCGACGACCAGCGCGTCCCAGCCGTGCCAGCCGAGGACCAGCCCGATGACGGCGCCGAGCTTCACATCGCCCCCGCCCATGCCCTCGCGGCTCAGTATCCGCAGCGCACCGTAGAACCCGCCCAGCAGGAGCATCCCGGCCGCGGCCCGCTCCGCCCGCGCCTCGGGCGTCAGTGCCGCCTCGAGGATCACTGCCGCGAGCACACCGGCCAACGTCGGCAGCACGAGGCGGTCGGGCAGCCGATGCTCCTGGATGTCCACGACGAGCAGGCGCGCGGCGACGCCGAGCAGCGCAAGGTGCACGAGGACGACGATCAGGGCGTGGGAGTCCATCCGTGCAGGCTAGGAGAACCGCCGCAGCGACGCGGCGGCCCTGTGGAGAACTCCCGCTAGCGCCCCGGTGCGGGAAGGTCAATCCACTGCTCGCCGGGATGCGGAGCCCTTAGCGTCGCCGGGAGGAAGGGGCGGAATGACGGACACCGGACGGGGCGGACCGCATGCGGCCGGGCGCATCCGCGTGGGCGTCTCCGGCTGGCGGTATCCGCGGTGGCGGGGCGACTTCTATCCGGCGGGGATGCCTCAGCGCGGGGAGCTGGCCTACATCGGCGAGCGCTTCTCCACCGTCGAGCTGAACGGGTCGTTCTACTCGCTGCAGCGCCCCGACAGCTATCTGCGGTGGCGCGACAGCGTGCCGGCGGGTTTCCTCTTCGCCGTCAAGGGGTCGCGCTACATCACCCACATGCTGCGCCTCCGGGACGCCGATACGGCTCTGGCCAACTTCTTCGCCTCCGGACCGCCGGCACTGGGGGAACGGCTCGGCCCGTTCCTCTGGCAGCTTCCGCAACGGCAGGTCTTCGACCCCGAGATCCTCGATGCGTTCCTGCGCGCGCTGCCGCGCAGCACGCACGAGGCCGTCGCCCTCGCCCGGCGGCACGACGCCCGCCTCGACGGGCGGACCTGGCTGGGCACGGTCCCCGACGCACCGCTGCGCCACGCGCTCGAACCGCGTTCGCCCAGCTTCCACGACCCGCGCTGCGCCGATCTGCTGCGCCGCCATGGCGTCGCCTTCGCCCTCGCCGACACCGCGGGGCGCTGGCCGCGCTTCGACGCCCTCACGGCCGACTTCGGCTACGTCCGACTGCACGGCGCCCGCGAGCTCTACCACAGCGGGTATCGGGATGCCGAGCTTCGGGAGTGGGCCGACCTCACGCAAGGGTGGGCCGGAGGCGCGGGCGAGGGCGGACGCGAGGTCTTCGTCTACTTCGACAACGACGCGCGGGGCCACGCACCGCACGACGCGCTCGCTCTGGCCCGGCTCGTGGGCGATCGACCGGGGCCTGCCGACACGGCCCGGTGACCGGCGGCAGGGGTCACTCCGCGAGCTCGTCCGCCCTGCGCAGGTCGGCCACGAAGGAGCGGAAGGCCGCCCGACGCTCCTCGGCGTCCCTGCGGCGCAGGAGGCTCGCCGGGTGCACCGTCACCACCACGGGGATCGCCGGGTCGTCCGCAGCTTCCAGGACCTGGCCGCGGACCTCTCCGATGCGGACGCTGCGTCCCAGCACCGCCCTGGCCCCGGTGGCGCCGAGCGCGAGGATCGCCGATGGCCGGACGGCGGCGATCTCCGCCTCCAGCCAGGGGCGGCAGGCCGTGATGTGCCCGACGGCGGGCTTCTCGTGGACCCGGCGCTTGCCGCGGCGCTCGAACCGGAAGTGCTTGACCGCGTTCGTGAGGTAGAGAGACCGCGAGTCGATCCCGGCCTCCTCGATCGCGTCGTCCAGAACCCGGCCGGCGGGCCCGACGAAGGGCTCGCCAGCGAGATCCTCCCGGTCCCCCGGCTGTTCTCCCACCAGCATCAGCCGCGCACGGGCCGAGCCGCGCGAGAAGACGACCTGCGTCGCATCCCGCCACAGCTCGCAGCCGCGACAGCCCGGCGCCTCCCGCCGCAGCTCATCGATGCCGCCGCCCTCGGGAACCCACCGCCGGGCACCGCCGTTCCCGTCCCTGTCCGCCTGCCGCATCCCGGTTGTCTACTCCCGGGAGGACACGCGGTCAACGCCCTCGACACGTCAGAGATCCAGGATCTCCAGGTCGACCAGGACCGTGTCCCCCTCCGCCACGCCCTCCGCGTCGCGGACCGCGCGCTTGATCGGCAGGGAGTAGGAACCGCCGGAGAAGAAGATCGAGGTCCGCCAGCTCGTCGCGCCGATCCGTGCGTGCACCCGGAGCGAGCCGAAGCCGCGCGACGGCGCGGGGAGCTCGCGAATGTCTGCGGACAGCTCCTCCGGGACGGTCGCGAAGTACCACGAATCCACCCGTGCGCTCCACCGCAGGACATCGCTCTCGAACTCGATCCGCATCCGCTCAGAGTAGCCACGGCCTCGGACAGGGCCGGTTCCGCGGCGCACGGGCCGATGTCCGATGTACGAGTTACCGTCTCCTTCACGGCTTGAAATATTCGAAGAGATTTTCGAGGATGGATGCATGGGGAACGCACTGCGCACCGCGATCGGACCGGCCACGGACTCCCGTGCCGGAGAGATCCTGCGCCTGCAGCGCGAGATCACCCGGATGCAGCGCCGCCGCAGCGACCTCCCCCTGATCCCCGTCCCCTCCGCCCTGCAGCCCCTGCTGCCGGAGGGCGGGCTCCAGGTGGGAACGACGTACACCCTGTCCTCCTCCCCCGGCCTCGTCGCCGCCCTGCTCTCGACCGCCTCCGGCCGCGGCTCCTGGTGCGCGGCCGTCGGCATGCCCACGCTGGGTGTGGAGGCTCTGGCCCGGCACGGCGTGGACCTCGACCGGCTGCTCCTCGTCCCCGACCCGGGCCCGCGCTGGCTCACCGTCGCCTCCGCCCTCTCCGAGGTCGTCCCCCTCATCGCGGTCCGCCCGGCCTCGCGGGTGCGCGAGGCCGAGGTCTCCCGGCTCACGGCCCGCCTGCGCGATCGCGGGTGCACCCTCCTCGTCGTGTCCTCGACGCCCTGGCCGCAGAGCGAGGGCAGCATCCGGGTCCAGGATCCCCGATGGCACGGCCTCGGCGAGGGGTGGGGTCTGCTGGAGGACTGCGAGGTCACGATCACCGCGCAGACCCGCCGCTCCCCCGTGCCGCAGAGCGTCCGCGTGCGGCTTCCGGGCGCGCACGGCACTATCGAGACCGTCGAGACCCTCCCCGCGCACGGGACCCTCCCCACGCCGGTGCCGATGCCCCGCCCGCCGCACCGGGGCCGTCCCGCGGCCGAGGCCCCCGTGCCGGCCGGGTCCGCGCACGACGTCCCCCTCGCTCCGGAGCACTGGGCGGAGGCCGGATGAACGCCGCCTCCCCCGCCCGCGTGCTCGTGCTGTGGTTCCCCGACTGGCCGCTGCGCGCCGCTCTGGGCGCCCCTCCGCATCCGTCCGCCGCGATCCTTCGCGCCGGTGCCGTGCTCGCCTGCACCGCCCCGGCCCGGGCGCAGGGGGTGCGCGCGGGGCAGCGGCGCAGGGAGGCCCAGGGGCTCGACCCCGCCCTGCGGCTGATCCCCGCAGATCCGGAGCGGGACGAACGCGCCTTCCTCCCCGTGCTGCGGGCGATCGAGGAGCAGACCCCCGGCGTCCAGATGCTGCGCCCCGGCATCGCGGTGCTGCGCTCCCGGGGGGTCGCCCGCTACCACGGCGGAGAGGAGGCCGCGGCGAGCGCGCTCTCCGCGGCGCTGGCGACGAAGGGGTTCGGCGAGGTGCGGATCGGCATCGCCGACGGGCCGTTCACCGCGGAGCACGCTGCGCGCCGGGCGCCGTCCCCTCCCGGGCACCTCCTCGTCCCGCCGGGGGCCTCCGCCGCCTTCCTCGCGCCCCTCTCCGCCCGTGTCCTCCCCGACCCCGATCTGGTGATGCTGCTGGGACGACTCGGAGTGCGCACGCTCGGCGACTTCGCGGCCCTCGGCCCCCTCGACGTGCGCGATCGGTTCGGCGAGCACGGCGCACGGCTGCACGCGCTGGCCCGCGGAGCCGACTCCCGTCCGGTCGTCTCCCGCGCCCCGGATCCCGAGCTCGCCGCGGAGACCGAGTTCGAGACGCCGCTGACCCAGTCCGATCAGATCGCCTTCGCGATCCGTCGCACCGCCGACGAGGTGATCCTCGCCCTGGCCGAGGCCTCGCTCGTGAGCACGGAGGTGCGGATCGATCTGACCGATGACGACGACGGCGTCCACTCCCGCACCTGGCTGCACCCCACCTGCTTCGAAGCACCCGACCTCGTGGACCGCGTGCGCTGGCAGCTGGAGGCGCTCACCGGCCACGCCCCGCCAGGAACCGCCGAGGACACCCGTCTGTTCCGCGGGATCGCCCGTGTCCGGATCACCCCGATCGCCGTCGACGACGCCGCGCACCATCAGCCAGGACTCTTCGGTTCCGGGACCGACGAGCGGTTGCACCACGCGGTGTCCCGCGTGCAGACGCTCCTCGGTCACGACGGAGTGCTGACCGCCGCGGTGGCGGGCGGACGACGCCTCGCCGACCGCCAGCAGCTCACCCCCTGGGGCGAACGGGTCGTGCTCGCACGGGATCCGGACCAGCCATGGCCCGGAACCCTGCCCGACCCCCTCCCCGCCGAGGTGTTCGTCCCTCTCCGCCCGATCACGGTCGCGGACACGACGGGAGCGGCGATCCGGGTCGACGAACGCGGGAATCTGAGCGCGGCGCCCGCGCGGATCGAGGCGGATGCCGTGCGGTCCTGGGCGGGCCCCTGGCCGGTCCGCGACCGACGAGGGCAGCCCGACGGCGTCCGCGGCGAGCGGTTCCAGCTGGTGGACGAGCACGAGCGCGCGTGGCTCGTGCTGCACACGGACGACGGCTGGTGGGCCGAGGGGAGGTACCACTGATGGGCTGGCACAACCCGGAGATGTCGTGGAGCGAGTTGGAGCGGACGCTCAGCGGCAAGCCCGCCCTGCGCGACACCCTCGTCGCGGACGCCCCGATCCGCACGCACAAGCGCGGCGCCGTCTCCCTGGGCGACATCGTCCGCCCGACCGACGCGGTGCCCTACGCCGAGCTGCACGCGCACTCCTCCTTCTCGTTCCTCGACGGCGCGTCGTCGCCCGCCGAGCTCATCGCCGAGGCGGAACGACTGGGCCTCACCGCCCTCGCGATCACGGACCACGACGGCTTCTACGGTGCGGCGCGGTTCGCCGAGGCGGCGGAGCTCACGAGCGTGCAGACGGTCTTCGGCGCGGAGCTGTCCCTGGGGCTGCCGTCGCCCCAGAACGGCGAGCCGGATCCGGTCGGCGAGCATCTGCTGGTCCTCGCCCGCGGAGAGGAGGGATACCACCGGCTCTCCGCGGCGATCACCCGGGCGCAGCTCCGCGGCGGTCAGAAGGGCCGCCCCCGGTACGAATGGGAGGACCTCGTCGCCTCCTCGAGCGGTCACTGGACGGTGCTCACCGGATGCCGCAAGGGCGCCGTCCGACGCGGATGGGAGCAGGAGGGGGTCGACGGGGCCCGACGCGGGCTGCGCCGGCTCGTCGACCTGTTCGGGAGCGATCGCGTGGTGGTCGAGCTCATCGACCACGGCGATCCGCAGGACACGCGCCGCAACGACGCCCTGGCGACGCTCGCGGTCGAGCACGGGCTCGCCACCGTGGCCACGAACAACGTCCACTACGCCGTGCCCGACCGCGCCCGGCTGGCGGAGGCGGTCGCCGCGGTGCGGGCCACGCGCAGCATGCGGGACCTGGAGGGGTGGCTTCCCTCCCACGGATCGGCGCATCTGCGCTCCGGGGCGGAGATGACCGCACGCTTCGCCCGCTACCCGGGAGCGATCGCGCGGGGTCTGGAGATCGCCGAGGAGTGCGCCTTCCCGCTGCGCCGCGCGAAGCCCGCCCTGCCCACGATGAGGGTCCCGGCGGGCCACACGCCCATGAGCCATCTGCGAGAGCTCGTCTGGAAGGCCGTGCCGCACAAGTACCCGGACCTGACGGACGCCGGCCGCCGGCGGATCGAGCGCGAGCTCGACGTCATCGAGGAGAAGGACTTCCCGGGCTACTTCCTCATCGTGCACGGCATCGTGACGGAGGCCAAGAGACGCGGCATCCTCTGCCAGGGACGCGGGTCCGCGGCGGCGAGCGCGGTCTGCTACCTCCTCGGCATCACCGCGGTGGACCCCATCGGCTACGGGCTCCCCTTCGAGCGCTTCCTCGCCACGACGCGCACGGAGGAGCCCGACATCGACGTGGACTTCGACGCCCGCCGCCGGGAGGAGATCATCCAGTGGGTGTACGAGGAGTACGGCCGTGAGAGCGCCGCGCAGGTGGCGAACGTCATCCAGTACCGTCCCAAGAACGCCGTGCGTGACATGGCGCGGGCCCTGGGCTACTCCCCCGGGCAGCAGGACGCCTGGTCCCGTCAGGTGGAGCGCTGGGGCCTGGAGCTCTCCCCCGTCGACGACCACGACATCCCCGAGGCCGTGGTGGACTACGCCGCCGAGCTGCTCAAGGCCCCCCGTCATCTGGGCATCCACTCCGGAGGCATGGTGCTCACCCAGCGGCCCGTGGGCGAGGTCGTCCCGGTCGAGCACGCCCGCATGGAGAACCGCACCGTCATCCAGTGGGACAAGGACGACGCGGCGTGGATGGGGCTGGTCAAGTTCGACCTGCTGGGCCTCGGCATGCTCGCCGCCCTGCAGCACTGCTTCGATCTGATCGCCGACGCCACCGGGGAGAGGTGGTCCTTGGAGACCCTCCCCAAGGAGGAGGCGGCCGTCTACGACATGCTGTGCCGCGCCGACACGATCGGGGTCTTCCAGGTGGAGTCCCGTGCGCAGATGGGGCTGCTGCCGCGACTGCAGCCGCGGGCGTTCTACGACCTCGCGATCCAGATCGCCCTCATCCGCCCCGGTCCCATCCAGGGCGGCGCCGTGCACCCCTTCGTCCGCCGCAAGCTGGGGCAGGATCCGGTCACCTACCCGCACCCGCTGCTGAAGCCCGTGCTGGAGCGCACCCTGGGCATCCCCGTCTTCCAGGAGCAGCTCATCCAGATGGCGACCACACTGGGCAACTGCACGGCGGACGAGGCGGACACCCTGCGCCGGGCGATGGGCTCCAAGCGGGGGCTGGAGCGGATCGACAGCATCCGCGAGAGCCTGTACGAGGGGATGCGCGCGCATGGGCTGGACCCGCAGAGCGCGGATCGCATCTACGCCCAGATCCAGGCCTTCTCGAACTTCGGGTTCGCGGAGTCGCACTCGCTGTCCTTCGCGCTGCTCGTCTACGCCAGCTCCTGGATCAAGCTGCACTACCCCGCGGCGTTCCTGGCGGGGCTGCTCCGCTCGCAGCCGATGGGCTTCTACTCCGCGTCCACCCTCACCGCGGACGCCCGGCGGCACGGCGTCGAGGTCCGCCGCCCGGATCTGCACCGCTCCGCGGCGACGGAGACGCTGGAACCGCGGGAGGACGAGGCTCGCGCGCCCCTCGGGCCGACCGGCCGTGAGGAGTGCACGCAGCGGAGGCAGCCGGCTCCCGCGCAGACCTTCGACCGCTCCCTCCCCGACGACAGCGCCGCCCACCGCCGCGACGGGGCGTTCGCGGTGAGGCTCGGCCTGTCGGGCATCACCGGGATCGGCGCCAAGACCGCCGAGCGCATCGTCGCCGACCGCGACGCGCACGGCCCGTTCCGGGACCTGAACGATCTGGTGCGCCGGACGGATGTGACAGCGGCCCAGGTGGAGGCGCTGGCCACGGCGGGCGCCGTCGAGGGGCTGGGGCTGACCCGGCGCGAGGCGATCTGGATGGCCGGCTCCGCGGCCCAGGACCGGGCGCGCTATCTTCCCGGCAGCTCCGTGGCGGTGCAGCCGCCCCTGTTCCCGGATCAGACCAGCCACGAGATCCTGGCCGCCGACCTCTGGGCGACCGGGGTGTCCACGGACGATCATCCGATGGCGCATTTCCGGGTCGGGCTCGACGAGCGCGGTGTGCTCTCCTCCGACCGGCTCCGCACCCACGAGACGGGCCGTCGCATCGAGGTGGCGGGGCTGGTCACCCACCGTCAGCGACCGGCGACCGCGGGCGGGATGACCTTCCTGAACCTCGAGGACGAGCACGGACTCGTCAACGTCATCTGCTCCCAGGGCGTGTGGACGCGGTACCGACGCATCGCCCGGGAGTCCCCGGCCCTCATCGTCCGAGGAATCCTGGAGCGTTCCCCGGAGGGAGTGATCAACGTGCTCGCGGACGCCTTCGAGGATCTCCGTGTCGGCGTGGTCCATCGGTCACGGGACTTCCAATGACGGCCCTCCGACCGATGGCCCGCGTCGGGGTCACCAGAACCGCTCGGGTTCCTCCCTGGGCGTCCTCTCCCCGCCGCCCCACCAGATGGCCTCACCGGTCGCCGACGCCGCCGCCTGCTCGGCGCCGGACAACGCCGCCGCCGTTCCCGTCCGCCGCGAGGCGTCCGGGACCGGCACCGGATCCAGGACCAGCTCGGTCCGCACGCCCGTCTCCCCGGCGATCCCGACTTCCCCGGCGATCACCGTGCAGCTGTCGACACGGGCCTGGCCCGGCACCGTATCGGCGTCAGGGAGCACCCCGGCGGGGAGCACGTAGCGGATCCCGGTCACGACGTCACGCAGGATCCGCGGGCCGCCCGCCCCCTCCGCCTCGAACGCCACGACGCGTCCGACCGGGAGGCCGAGAGCAAGCGGAAGGGAGACGGTCACCATCATGGATCCACCCTCGCCCACTCCGGGCGTCCGGACAAGCCCCGTCCGCCTCGGGCCGAGATCAGGAGGCGTCGATGTGCGCCGGGGCGAGTCGGTCGTAGTGGCGATCGTGGTACAGCAGCGGCTCGCCCTCGCCGCCGGGAAGGACCTCGTGCACGTCCGCGAGCACGAGAGCGGACGGCCCGACCGACACGGTCTGCCGGATCGTGCAGCGCAGCGCGCCGCGGGTGTCCGGAAGATACGGCTCCCCGGTCGGAAGAGTCTGCCAGCCCTGCTCCGGAGTGAAACGCGGTTGTCCCGTGCGGGCGAACGCATCGGCGATCCCCTCCTGGCCCACGCGCAGGAAGTGGACCACCATGCTGGGAGCCGCGAGGATCCCGCCCGCGCTCCCGGTCGCCTTGGTGACGGAGAAGACAAGGACGGCCGGGTCCGCGCTCACCGAGGCGACGCTGGAAAGGGTGAGGCCGACCGGCCCCTCCGCGGTGGTGGCGGAGACGAGAGACACGCCGGAGGCGAGGTGCCGGAACACCGCCTTGAAGTCCTCGGTGAGATCCGTGCCGGGTCCTGTCATCCTGCTCACTCCTCCGCGACCGCAGCCGACGCCGTCCTTCCGGCGCCGCCACCCCGGCCGCTCATCCCACGGGGATCAACCGATCCTCCCGTCGAATCCTTCCCGAAACGCCCCACCGGAGCGAGTCGTGTGTCTTCGGCTTACGCCGAGGACGCGCCGACCTCGCGAACGCCGACCTCGCGAACGGCGTCGCCCGCATCGCGTCCCCGCGACGGTCGCGGTAGCGTCGTCCCATGGGCACGGCGAACGGGTTCTCCTTCGACAGGCGCGGCGCCGACGTGGTGATCACCCACCACGGGAAGCGTGCGGCCGTGCTCCGCGGACGGCACGCGGAGGACTTCCTGGCGGACGTCGCCGACGGCGATCCTCAGCTACTCATGGCGCGGATCACGGGGAACTACCGGCGCGGCAACGAACGCACGGCCCGCGCGCATCCGCGGAACGCCGACCGCTGACCGCCGGCCGGGCTCACGATCGCCGAAGCCGGAGGCCCCAGAGCCGCAGCGCCGCAGAAGCAGAAGCAGAGCCGAAGAGAGTGACGACGATGACCAAGACCACCGCAGAGAAGCTACTCATCAAGCCGGGGAACACGCTGTTCGTGATGAGCGCGGGCGAGGAGGAGCAGAGCCTCCTCCTCCCCCTGCCTGATGCCGTCGTGCTCACCGACGGCTTCGGCGTCCCCGCCGACGTGGCGGTGCTCTTCGCCCCGGACCGAGCCACGCTGGACAGCCGACTCGACGTGGCGCTGCCGCGGCTTCGGGAGGCCCGCGCCGTCTGGATCGCCTACCCCAAGGGGAACCGCACGGACATCAACCGGGACAGCATCTGGCAGCGGATGGAAGAGCTCGGCTGGACCCTCACCGCCAACGTCGCCCTCGACGAGGTGTGGTCGGCGGTCCGGGGCAAGCCCGTCGGCTGACACGCAGAGGCCCCGCGGGCGTCGTGCGTCCGCAGGGCCTCTCGCGCGAGGTCAGCTCGTGGCGCGTCCCCGGCGCAGGACACGGGTCAGAAGCACCGCGCCTCCGCCGAGCAGCGCCACGGCCCCGGCGGCGACGGCGACGACGGGTACCGCCTCTCCCGTCACGGCGAGATGTTCCCCGTCCTCCACGGCGCCGCCCTCGGGATCGACGACCTCCGTGCCGGGTGCGGGAGCGCTGTCATCCGTCGCGGCCGCGTCGCCGTCGCCGGGAGCGGTCGCGCCGGGCTCGGGGTGGTCGGTCGGGGTGTGCACGATGTCGTAGTACACCCCCGGGTTCGCCGCATCCGGGATCACCCGGTACGTGAACTCCGCCGCCGTCAGCGTCACGATCGGCACCACACGCTCGAACAGCACCTTCCCGTCCGCGTCCTTCGCGACCAGCGTCCGCTCGGACCCGTCCGCCGACACCGACCAGTCGCCCTGCATCTTCGGCGAATCGTCGAGGTTGTACATCGTGAACATGCCGTCCGTCTTGTAGTACGCCCAACCCACGAAGTTCGCCACGGCCTCATCCGACAACGCCACCGCGTTCCCGTCCTGATCCACCGCCCCCGTGGTCTCCCACGGCGTCGAGGCGAGCACGTCCGACGGACTCTGCGTCGTCGCCGTGACCGCGGAGACCGGCGCGACCGGCGCGGCGGCGAAGGCCCCGGCGGCCGGGGCGAGGCAGAGGGCGGCGGCGGCCAGCGTCGTCGCGACGATCCTGGTTCCCCGGCGCGGGGCGGTGCGAATGTTCATCTTCTCCTCGTTCCTGATGTGGGGCGTCCGCCCCGGCTCGGGTCGCCGGAGCGGACACGTTCCACGCTAGGAACGCGAAGGAGGCCGGACATCAACCGATCGGTTGAACCCGCCTGTCAGGAACCTGGGCATCCCGCTCGGAGCCGGACCGCTCAGAGCCGTCCCGCTCAGAGCCGGATGATGCCCCGCTTGACGGCCGAGGCGATCGCGGCCTGACGGTTGTCGGCGCCGAGCTTGGTGAAGGCGTGGTGCAGATGGGTCTTCACCGTCGCCTCGCTGACATGGAGCTCGCGAGCGAGGTCGCGGTTGGAGAGCCCCGCCGCCGCCCGTGTGAGCACGTCGAGCTCGCGCGGGGTCAGCGTCTCGTCCGGACGCTCGACGCGCCGCATCAGCCGAGACCCGATCGGTCCGGTCAGCGGTGTGCCCCCGGAGGCGGCGGAGCGGATCGCCTGGAAGAGCTCCGCGGGTCTGCTGTCCTTCACCAGGTATCCGGCCGCCCCGGCGTCGAGGGCCCGCACGATGTCGGCATCGGAGTCGTAGGCGGTGAAGACGAGCACCTCCGTGCGGGGACTCGCCCGCCGGATGGCGCGGGTCGCCTCGATGCCGTCCGGCCGCCCGGCGCCGAGATCGAGGTCGACCAGCGCCACGTCGAGATCGTGTCCGGCCGCCGCGGCCTCGGCCTCCGCCGCGGATCCGGCCTCGGCCACGACCTCGAGGTCGGGCTGCGTGTCGAGCACGGCTCGCACGCCGTGGCGGAGCACGGGGTGATCGTCCAACAGCAGGATCCGGATCACGGCGTCGCCTCCGTCGCACTCGACGACGCGTCGGGAACGATCGCGGCGACCACCGTGCCCTGGCCCGGCTCCGACTCGACGGTGAGCTCGCCGCCGAGGGTCTCGATCCGCCAGGTCATCGCACGGATCCCGAACCCCCCGGTCGGCTCGTCGCTCCTCGTCGCCTCCAGGCCGATTCCGTCGTCCACGACGTCGACGCCCACCTCGCGGTCGAAATAGGTCAGCGTGACCCGCGTCGTCGCCGCCTGCGCGTGCTTGCGGGCGTTGAGCAGCGCCTCCTGCACGACGCGCTGCAGCGCATGGGCGACCGTCTCCGGAACCGCCCGTTCCCGTCCCACGACCGAGAACGCCGCCCCCTCCGCCTGCGCCTGGGCCCGCAGCAGGGAGCTCAGGGACGCCGCGCCCTCCCGGGGATCCGCCAGACCGTGCAGGAGCTGGCGGGTCTCGACCAGCGCCTCCCGGAGCGCCTCGCGCGCCTCCCGGACCGCGGGCGCCGAGCCGCCGGGGCGCAGCTCGTCGGATTCCAGCAGCAGGAGCGCGCTCGCGGTGCGCTGCACGACCGTGTCATGCAGCTCGCTGGCGACGCGACCGCGCTCCACTGCCGCGCCCGCGTCCCGCTCCGAGCGCGCGAGCTGCTCCCGGGTGTCGATGAGATCGTCGATGAGCCGTTGCTGCGCGCCATGCGCCCGGTCCAGCGCCGCGAACGCGGAGGCGAGGACGAGCCCGCCGACGAAAGGACCGAGCACCAGCCCCCAGTCGTCCCCGCGGGACATGAGGAACAGCCCCGCGCTCACGGCCACGACGATCGCCGCGGACAGCGCGAACGCCAGACGCCCTCGGATGACGCGGTGCACGGCGAAGAACAGCGCGAAGCCGCACCAGCCGAAGGACGGCGCGAGCACCACGAGCGGGAGCCAGAACGCCGTCGCGACGAGCAGACCGATCCCCTGTCGCGAGCCGACCGGATCCGATCCGTTCGCCGACTCTCGCCCTCTGCCCGGAGGCCGCCCGATCACCGCGAGCGCGTAGGCCAGGCCGACGCCCACGGCGAGCACGAGCACCACGACGCCCACGCCGTCCAGCGGATGGCGGGTGAAGTATCGCCACCCGCACACGAGCAGCAGCACGGCGAAGCCGATGTCGACGGCACGGTCGGGGATCGGAAGGCGTCGCGCCGGAACGCGGAGGGAGTCGGTGCTCATGTCCCTCCAGTATCCGGCGCCGGAGCCCGGACGACGGGAGGCGGCGGCCCTGACCTCGGCCCGGACCCCCGGTCGTCAGCCCTGCGGGCGCCAGGGCCCCCAGGCCTGGCCCGGAAGCTGGTTGCGGGTCCACCACGCGGCGACGTACACCTGCCCCTCGTGCACGGCCGTCTCACCGCTCTGGAAGATCCGCGAGGGAGTCCAGCGCGCGAAGCCGTCCTGCACGTCGATCTCCTGCCAGGGCCCGTTCGGGTCGCCGGGGGCCTGGTCACGGGTCCACCAGGTCGCGCGCCAGGTCGCCCCGTCGAAGGAGACCTCGTCCCCGGCGGTGTACACCGCGGATCGGTCCCACTCCGGCGCCGCCGGTGCGCAGCCGCCGTCACAGACACGAAAGGACGCGAGGACGGCCTTGTGGTCGGAAGGCCAGACCGCCGCCGGAGTGAGGATGTCGTCGGCGCTGTCGTCGACGACGCGCTCGTTGCGCACGATCGTGGACTGCGGGCCGACGACGCGGGCGTCGTCGATCGAGAGGCGTGCGTCAGGCGTCGCGAACACGTAGTCGATGCGGTCGCGCTCGTCGGCCTCGGGAGCCCAGGTCAGCGAGGAGGTCGGGAACCTCTCGTTGTCCGAGGGCCACGTCGTCCCGGGGTTCGCGACCGGATCCGGGTGGACCTCGCGGAAGGCGTCGACCAGTCCGCCGTCGAGGAGGGTCCGGGTGGTCTGCCACGGGATCACGACGCCGTTGTGGTCCTGGAGCCCCGCGGTCGCGGCCGTCCAGTCCTGAGCCGACGGCTCGTTGAAGTCCCCGCCCACGACGGCGATGCGGCCGGCGGCGCGCTCCGTGGCGATGTCGGCCACGAGCGCGGCCGCCGTCGCCGGACGACCGGACTGCGCGTTCGCGGCCAGGATCGCGTCGACGTCGGTGACGGGCGCGTCGAGCCGGTCCCAGGTGCCCCAGCCCGCCGGCCAGTCGCCGCGGATCTCCCCGCCGTATCCGCGCGGGAGATACGTCGTGTACCAGCGGTACTCGAGATGCCCGCCGTAGGCGACGACCTCGGTGCCGTTGACGTCGAGGACGGCCTTGGACCACCATCCGTCGACCGTGTCCGTGGACACGATCGGGTAGCGCGACACGACCCCGGTGTCGGTGGCGACGAGGTGCTGATAGCCGAGGAGGGCGGCGACCTGCGCGGGGGCGTCGCCCTGTTCCGGCAGGAAGGTCACGTCCGCGTCGGTCTCCGCGATGATGTCTGCGATCGCTCGCGCGCCCTCCGGGATCTGCGTGCCCCCGTGCCAGACGTTGAAGGAGAGGACGTTCAGCTCGCTGACCCCGTCGACCTCCGGCTTCGGGTCGGCCGGATCCACGGGGGCCGCGCCCTCGACCGTCAGGTCGACCGGGCCGGCGAGCACCTCGTAGCCGTCGTCCTCGAGCAGGTACACGTCGTACTCGCCTGCGCCGATCGAGGCCGCGTTGTGCGTCCATCCGGTGCGGTCCGCGGGGCTCCACACGACCTCGCCGCGAGCCTCGGGCACGTACCGCCAGTCGAGGGAGGCGGGACCGCCCGGCGTCGCCCCATCGCGGTAGATGCCGATCCAGTTGCGCTCGTGCACCTGTGTCCCGGCGTCGAAGGCGATGGTGACCGAGCCGTCGGCGGCCACGGTCGAGGGCTCGATCGAGAGGCTCGCATCGACCGCATGGGCCGCCGGCGCGACGAGGAGTCCGGCGAGCACGGCGCCGAGGGCGGCGAGGACGGCGAGACCGCGTCGCCGGGCGGAAGTGGGGGGCATTCCAGGTCCTTTCGGAGGAGTCGACCGGACCCTAGGCGGCCCGGATGACTCTCCCGTGGCGCGGAGGTGAACGCCCCTCGGAACGGATCCGCTGCTAACGTTAATGACCAGAATCATTGTTCTGGTCATTAAGGAGGCGCCGTGGCGAGACCCGGAGTCGAGACGTCGGTCATCCTGGACGCCGCGGCGGACCTCGTCGCGGCGCGCGGGTTCGCGGGGGTCCGGATGGACGCCGTGGCGAAGCGCGCGGGGGCGGCCAAGGGGGTTCTGTACCTCCGGTTCGACGACAAGGACGCCCTGCTGGTCGCACTGCTTCGCAGGGAGATCGTCCGCACGGCGCGCCGCACCGCGCGGCTCGCCGAGGCCGATCCCCGCGGGGGCCTGCTGTCCCGGGTCTTCGTACATGCCGTCACCGCCATGCACGACAACGCCGTGGTCCTCCACGCCTATCGCGACGAGCCGGGCCTGCTCGCGCGCCTCGTCGGCGAGGGCGACCCGGAACGGTTCCGCCGCCGCGCCGTGCTCGGCGCGGACTTCATCCGGGCCCTGCAGGAGGAGGGGATGATCGCGGGCGACGTGGATCCGGAGACGCTCGCCGCCACGCTGGCCGTCTGGAACATGGGGATGGCCCTGTCCGCGCCGCATCCGGACCCGGCCCGCCTCGTGCACGGGATGGCGGAGCTGTTGCACCGCGCCGTGGACGCCGACGTGGCCGACACCACGCCCGGAACGCGGTGTCTGGCCCGTTTCGTCGATGGCCTGGCGGCGGAGCTGGGCGCATGACCGCCGGGCTCGTGCCGCCGGGCGCCGACGTCCGCTCCGTGGACACCCGCGCGGGAACGCTGCGCCTGCTGCACGCGGGGGAACCCGGACCGCGGACCCCCGTCGTGCTCGTCCACGGAGGCGGCAGCGACGCCGCGTCCGTCTCCTGGTACCGCGCGATGGCGCCGCTCGCGGCGGATCGCGAGGTCTGGGCCGTCGACCTCCCCGGCTTCGGCGGCAGCATCGACCTCGCCCCCGTCGGCGGCGCGTCGTCGCTCGCCGAGGTCGTCGCCGAGGTCGTCGCGGCGACGTGCGGTCGTCCGCCTGTCGTGGTCGGGGTGTCCATGGGCGGTGACGTCGTGCTGACTCTCGGGCTCGACCACTCCGCGGACGTGCGCGCCGTCGTCGCGATCGCCCCGGGCGGTCTCGCCTCCCGGTTCCGTGGGCGCGTCGCCCACGCGTTCGCCTGGTGGGCAAGTCGACTGCCCGACGCGATCCTGCTCCCGCTCGGCCGTCTGGCGAACCTCTTCGCGCGATCCGCGGTGCGGGCGATGGTCACCGAGCCGGACGTGCTCCCGCCCGAGGTCGTGGACGAGTTCGTCCGGCTGGCACGCCACCCGCGCGGAGCCCTGGGCTACACCCGGTACAACCAGGCTTCGATCGGACGCGGTCGGATGACGAACGACCTGAGCGGGCGCATCCACGAGCTGACCCTGCCCACGCTGTTCTTCCACGGTGCGGAGGACCCGCTCGTCGACCCGCAGGACTCGCTCCGTGCGGCCGCGCGGATGCCGCACGCCCGGGCCGTCATCCCGCCCGGATGCGGCCACTGGGCCCAGCTCGAGGCGCACGACGCCTTCCTCGCGGAGATGCGCGTCTTCCTCGACGAGGTCGACCGTCCCTGACCGCACGGGTCGCGCAGGACGCGGCCGCACGGAGCCGAGCAGAACCCGCAGGGCTCAGACGGCCGGCCCCCGGTGATCCTCCGCCTCCACCGCGTCTCCCCCGTCGGGATAGCGCTCGATCTCGGGACGCCGCGCGAGCATCACGGTCCCGGTGACCAGACCGCCCCAGATGATGACCACGGCGACGGCGAGGAAGAGGACGGCGATGCCGGTCATGAGCGGTCTCCTTCGGTCACGGTCCGAACGACCGAGGCACGGTCCGCAGGGACCGGTGGCCACAGCGTGAACCGGTCGGGATCCTGGCGCCACGGACTGAGGGTCAACGCGATCGACGCGACGATCATGATGACGACGGATCCCCAGCCGACGACGAGCAGGTAGCCGGGCGCATAGCCGCTGTAGGGCTCGGCGATGAGGTTCACGATCGTCGCGATCAGCATGTAGCCAAGCACGATCGGGCCGAGCACGGAGACGAGGAAGAGCCAGACCCGCCCGACCCGGAAGGTCGACAGGGCGCTCAGGTGGCCGCTGAGCTGCGTGCCTGCGCGACGGATCCACAGGACCGTGACGGTCATGGCGACCGCGGACCCGACGATGCCGATGTTGTTCGCCCAGTTGTCGATCGTGTCCAGGGCGGTGAGACCGGAGGTCGTCCCGAACAGGATGACGGACACGATCGCGATGACGCCGCCGAGGCCGTACACGGCCTTGGCGCGGCTCAGGCCGAATTTGTCCATCACACCGGCGAGGATGACCTCCATCACCGAGATGAGCGAGGTGAGCCCCGCGAGAGTCAGCGCCCCGAAGAAGAGGATGCCGAAGAAGGGGCCGCCGGGCATCTGCGCGACGATGGCCGGGAAGGTCACGAACGCCAGGCCGACGCCCGTGAGTCCCTCCAGCTCCCCCACGGCCACCCCCTGCTGCGAGGCGAAGAACCCGAGCGTCGCGAACACGCCGATCCCGGCCAGCACCTCGAACGACGAGTTGCCGAACGCCACGACGAGGCCCGGCGTGGTCAGGTTCGACTTCCGGCGCCGGTACGACGCATAGGTGATCATGATGCCGAACGCGACGGAGAGCGAGAAGAACACCTGACCGTACGCGGCGACCCACACGCCGGGGTTCGCGAGGGCGGCGAAGTCGGGCGTGAACAGGGCGTTCAGCCCGTCGAGCGCGCCCGGGAGGAACAGCGCCCTGATGACGAGGATGAGGAAGCCGACGACCAGCAGCGGCACCGCCACGACGTTGAGCAGCTGCACGCCTCGCACCACACCCGCGCCGAGGATCGCGAGCGCGACGACCCACATGAGCACCAGCGGGATGAGCACGGACGGCACGAAGACGAGGGTGAACGGCGCCTCGGCGACCTGCAGATACTCGCCCGAGAAGAACCCCGCCGCGTCCGCTCCCCAGCGCAGGTCGAAGGAGAAGACGAAGTAGCTGACCGCCCACGCCAGGACGGCGGTGTAGTAGATCGCGATGAAGACGCAGATCATCACCTGGAACCACCCGATGCCCTCGCCCAGCCGACCGGCGAGGCGCCGCAGCGCCAGCGGCGCCGAGCCCCGGAACCGGTGCCCGATCGCGTAGTCGAGGAAGAGGATCGGGATGCCCGCCGTCAGCAGTGCGACGACATACGGGATCAGGAACGCTCCCCCGCCGTTCTCGTAGGCGACCCCGGGGAAGCGCCAGATGTTCCCGAGTCCCACCGCCGATCCGACCGCGGACAGGATGAACCCGACCTGGCCGGTCCATTCCGCGCGTCGAGGGGCGGCCCCGGCCTCTGCGGACTTCGTCTGAGTCACGTCCCTGTGCTCCTTCGTCGGTCGTGTCGTCGCGACGCGGTGGCGGGATCCGCCGCGCACCGCGCCCGAAAGGGCCTCCCGCGAGGGTAACGACAATCGTCCGCCGTGTCAGCCCGACGACCGGCGAGGCGGCGAACGGCCGCGATCAGCGGGCCGGGGCCTCCGCGTACATCCGCATCCGCACCTCGCGGGCGGCGGTCATGTGCGCCTCCGCGATCTCCCGTGCCCGCGCCGCGTCGCGCGCCTCGATCGCGTCCAGCATCGCCTCGTGCTCGTCGAGCGCTGCCGCCCAGCGGTCATCGCTCTCCAGCGTCGTCGTGGGGTACCGCACGAGGTGCACGTTCAGGCGGTGGAGGAGGTCGACGAGGGTGGGCGAATGACTGGCCGACCACACCGCTTCGTGGAACTGCCGGTTGGCCCGGGCCCGGGCGCGCGGGTCGGCGCCCGCCGCCCGCATCGCCCCCTGGGCG
>NZ_BCRA01000019.1 GCF_001552355.1 Microbacterium resistens NBRC 103078 | reverse complement strand
ATCGCCCCCTGGGCGGCGCGGAGCCGGCGCTGATCGAACTCCGTGGCGCGCTCGGCCGCGGCGCGGGCAGCCGCGCCCTCGAGCGTGATCCGGACGTCGTAGATGTCGATGATCTCCTCCGGGGAGGTCTCCCGCACCTGCACGCCGCGCGGGAGCCGCTCGACGAGCGCCTCGATCTCCAGACGGTGCAGCGCCTCCCGGACCGGGGTCCGGGACGTGCCGAAGTCCTTGGCGAGCCCGTTCTCGCTCAGAGGCGCACCGGGCGCGATCCGCCCCTCGACGATCGCATCCCGGATCCGCTCGTACACACTCGTCGCCATCGGTGCACCTCCCGTGAGTCGAATGTACCCGACGACCGGGTGCGGCCCGTGGCCGCACCCGGTCCGGCTCAGGCGGCCGCGCCGGCGCGGCGCCCGAAGACCATTCCCGCCGCCAGGCCGGACCCGCCCGGGTAGTTCCCCGCGAACAGCCCGCCGAGCATCTCACCGCACGCGAACAGCCCGTCGATCGGCGAACCGTCCTCACGGAGCACGCGCCCGTCGAGGTCGCCGCGGAGCCCGCCGAAGGTGAAGGTGATGCCGCACGTGACGGGGTAGGCGTAGAACGGACCCGTCTCGATCGGCGACGCCCAGTTCGACTTGGGCGGCACGACCTCCGCCCGCCGCCCGTCCTTGATAGTCGGGTCGAACGGCACGTCGCGGTCGATCGCGGCGTTGAAGGCGGCTACGGTGCGCGCGAGGCCCGCGGCGTCGATCCCGGAGCGCTCGGCCAGCTCCTCGATCGAGTCGGCCACGTGCACGCCGATCCCCGGCATGTCGTACTCCTCGGTCCGCAGCATCGGACGCAGGGAGGCGTCGAACACCTGCCACGCGATCGATCCGGGCTGGGCGAGGATCTCGCGCCCGTACTTGGCATAGGTGTAGTTGCGGAAGTCCGCGCCCTCGTCCAGGAATCGCGCGCCGTCGCGGTTCACGATGATCCCCAGCGGATAGCTCTGCCGCGTGAGGCGGTTCGTGAGCTCGCGGTTCGACTCGTTGTGCTCGGCCTCGGCGTCCCACTGCACCGAATGGCAGGAGGACCAGTCCCCGCCGCGGGCCGCGCCGATCTCCCGGGCGGCGCGGAGCATGTCGCCGACGTTGTACGGTGTTCCCCGCACCTTCGCGTGGGCCCATCCGGCCCCGAGGTGCTCCTCGCGCCACTGCGGAGAGGACTCGAAGCCCCCGGCGGCGAGGATCACGCTCTCCGCGCGGACCTCGTGCGCGACCGCCGCACCCTCGGCCTCGTCGGTGAACCGCACTCCGACGACCCGTCCGTCCTCGACCACGAGGGAGCGCGCCCTGGCACCGTAGCGGACGGTCGTTCCCAGTCGCTCGGCCACGGCGGTGTGGTCCGCCATGAGGCCTTCTCCGCCGCCCACGTTGCCGATGTGCAGACCGCCCCAGAACAGATAGGTGCCGTCCGGCCGGTCGTACGCCTGACGCTCGTACATCAGCCGATACCGGAGCCCGAGCGCGCTGAGCCACCGGACGGCGTCTGCGGACTCGTGGACGAGCACGTCCGCCATGGCGAGATCCGTGCGCCCGTCCGTGACCTTGACGAGGTCGGCCAGGTACTCCTCGGGCGTGTAGGCCGGCACCTCGGTCACGGCGTGCCGCTCGTCGGCCACCACGATGTCGCGCAGATCGTCGAGCCCGCCGTGGCTGATCCTCGTCGCCCCCGCGGTGTAGAAGCTGTTGCCTCCGGCCATGTCCGGCAGGCCCCGTTCGAGCAGGAGGACGGAGCGCCCTCGCTCGGCGGCCGCATGGGCCGCGGCGAAGCCGGCGTTGCCGCCGCCGACGACGACGACGTCATAGGTGGGTGTGGTCATGTCATTCCCCCTCGAGAGCACAGTGCATGCGCTAATTGTATACATATGTATGCGATAGTCGGATCCCGCGCACCCGCCGGATGACGCCTCAGCGTCCCGGCCGCACCCGCAGTCGCACGATCCGGTCGTCCGCGAGCGTCTCGTGGCGGTCCCGGACCCGCGGGTCGTGACCCGGGACGACGACGCCGTCCGGGCCCGCGAGCATCCGCAGCGCATCGAACGCCGCGTACATCTCGTCCAGGTGGTGGACCGCTCCGTACGGCCGGTCCTCCTCGACGTTCGCGTAGAAGTGCGAGGCGTCGGAGGCCAGGACGATCGGCCCGTCCTCCGTCGCGACCCGCATCACCTGGGTGCCCGCGGTGTGTCCTCCGACGAGATGCGCGGTCATCCCCGGGCCGATGTCCGTGTCGCCGTCCACGAGGTCCACGCGCCCGTCGTCCACGAGCCTCCGCAGCAGCGCGAGGTCCGCCTCGGGCCGGAAGTGCGCGTAGACGCCGCGCTCGGACAGCGGCCCCGTCCAGAACTCCCACTCGCGGCGCTGCAGCACCACGCGGGCCCGCGGGTAGTCGGCGATGTGCCCGGTGTGGTCGTAGTGCAGATGGGAGAGCACGACGACGGGCACCTCCTCGGGCGCCAAACCCAGTCCTGCCAGCAGCTCGATCGGTGATCCGAGGTAGGTGCGCGCCCCGCGCCGGGACGCCTCCTCCCGCGTGAAGCCTGTGTCGAACACCCACGGCCGCCCCTCGCGCACGATCACCCAGGCGTAGTAGTCGATGGGCCAGCGGTCGTGGCAGTCCGCGGAGTAGCCGTGGAAGTGCTCTCCTTTGAAGGACTCCGTGCGGAAGGCGTAGCGGAGCGCGTAGACGCCGTCGGGGGCGGTCATCGTCCGCCGTCCCCGAACCGGAGATCCCTTCCCGACCATTCCTCCCAGAGCTGCGCGATCGCGGAGTAGTCCTCCCTGCCCCGCCCGGCCGACACCGCGAGGTCGTACACCGTCTGCGCCGCCTGCGTCGCGAACAGCGGGATGCCGCTGCGCTGAGCCATGGCCAGGGCGAGGGTGGAGTCCTTGCGCGCTGCGTCCAGCGGCATCCCGCCCTCGAAGTCGCCGCCCGCGACGCGCTGCATGATCCGGTGGTTGAGCGGACGCTGGAGCCCGCCGTCCTCCCGCAGGAGCATCGCGGCCACGTCCTCCAGCGCCACGCCCTCGGCGCGCGCCATCGCGAACGCCTCGACCAGCACGACCATGACGGCGTGGGCGACGCCGTTGTTGACGACCTTGGCCGCCATCCCGGAGCCGAGGGCGCCCAACCGCAGCACACCCCCTCCGCCGATCACGGCCAGAAGATCCTCGGTCCGGGAGACGTCCTCGTCCTCGCCGCCGACCAGCAGCGTCGCGGCCCCCTGGGCCATCTGCGCCACGCCGGACAGCACGGCGGCGTCGACGATGCCGACGCCCGCCGGTTCCAGGATCCGCCGGGCGTCGCGGACGTCGTCCGGGAGCACGGTGCTCGTCTCCACGACGACGGTGCCGGCGGCCAGCCGCGGAACGAGGTCGCCGAGCACCTGCCGGGAGATCGCCGGGGTCGGCAGCGACAGGACGATCCGTCGCGCGTCGGCGACGTCCGCGAGGTCCTCCGTCACGGTCGTCCGCGGCAGATCCGCGGCGAGCGCGCGCCGTTGCGCGGAGAGATCGTAGGCGACGAGGTCGAAGGCGCCGGAGATCCTCCCGGCGATCGGCAGTCCCATCTGGCCGAGGCCGACCAGTCCGATGCGATCCGTCATGCGCGTTCCTTTCCGTCGGTGCTCAGGCCTTGATGGCGAAGGGGTCGCGGATGTCGTCCGAGAGGTCGAGCAGCACGTTCTTCGTCCGCAGGTACTCGTCCAGCGCCTCCAGGCCGCGTTCGCGCCCGTAGCCGGAGCGCTTGACGCCGCCGAACGGCGCCTGCGCCGCCGAGTAGCGGTAGGTGTTGACCCACACCGTCCCCGCCACCAGCTCCCGGGCGACGCGGTGGGCGCGGGAGACGTCGGTCGTCCAGATCCCGGCGGCGAGCCCGAAGTCCGTGCCGTTGGCGAGAGCGATCGCCTCCTCCTCGTCCCGGAACGCGGTGACCGCGAGGACGGGCCCGAACACCTCCTGCTGGGCCAGGCGAGACTCGGCGGACACGTCCGCGAAGATCGTCGGCTCGACGAACGCCCCTGCCGCGAGGGACTCGTCCGAGGGGGTCCCGCCACCCGTGACCAGACGGGCGCCGTCCGCCTTCGCGTCGCCGATCATCGCGAGGATCCGCTCCCGCTGGAGCACCGAGGCCACCGGCCCCATCTGCGTGGCCTCGTCCGACGGGTCGCCGAGCCGGATCCCGCGGGCGACCTCGGCCACCCGCGCGACGACCTCCTCGGCGATCCTCTCCTGCACGAGCAGACGGCTCCCCGCGATGCAGGTCTGCCCGCCCGCGGCGAAGATGCCCGCGACGGCGCCGGGGACGGCGCGGTCGAGGTCCGCGTCGTCGAAGACGATGTTCGCGCTCTTCCCGCCCAGCTCGAGGGTCACCGGCACGAGGACGTCCGCCGCCGCGCGGGCGATCGCCTGCCCCGTCGGCACCGATCCGGTGAAGCTGATCCGTCCGACCCTCGGATCCGTCGTCAGGGCGACGCCCGCCTCGCGTCCGCCGGTGACGATGTTGATCACGCCGGCCGGGAACCCGGCCTCGGCCACCGTGTCGGCGAGAGCCAGCGTGGTCAACGGTGCGATCTCGCTCGGCTTGATGACGACGGTGCAACCGGCGGCGAGCGCGGGCGCGAGCTTGTTCGCAAGGAGCTGCATCGGCGAGTTCCACGCCGTGATGAGCACGGCGACGCCGACCGGCTCCCGCACGGTGTAGTCGAACGTCTCCCACGCGTCGAGCGGGATCGTGTGCCCGTAGATCTTGTCCGCGGCTCCGGCGAAGAAGCGGTAGTTCCGGGCGGCGAAACGTGCTTGGGTGGTGGTCTCGCGAAGGAGCTTGCCGTTGTCGGCGCTCTCCAGCCGGGCGAGGCTGTCGGCGTCCCGGTCCAGGAGGTCGGCGAGACGGTGGAGCAGCCGGGCGCGTTCGGCGCCGCTCGTCCTCCGCCACGACCGGAAAGCCTCCTCGGCGGCTCCGATGGCCTGCGCGGTCTGCGCGGCCGACGCGTCCGCGACCACGGCGAGGGTCTCGCCGGTGAGGGGGCCATGCACGGGAAGGGTGCGCTCCGGGGCCAGGGGGATGCGCCGACCGCCGATGAGCATGCGGGTGTCGGGCAGGGTGAGCCGGGCGTCAGCCACGGGGGTCTCCGATCTCTTCGAGGGCGCGGTCCAGGTGCGGGGCGAAGGCCTCCGGGTGCTCGCAGATCGGGAAGTGCCCGAGCCCGGGCATCGTCCAGAAGCGGGCGCCGGGGATCTTCGCCGCCGTGGCCTCCGACATCGCCGGCGTGCAGGAGTAGTCGTACTCGCCGGTCATCATGACGACGGGGCAGCGTGCGGTGTCGATGTCCCCCACGATGTCACGGCCGTCCCAGCCTCCGGAGTAGAAGTCGATGTCGCCCGCGAAGGTGCGGTGCCCGCCCTGCGCGTAGGTGCGGAGGATCAGCTCGCGCAGCGACGCCGGCGCGGACGGGGCGATCAGCCCGTCGATCCACTCAGGGACGAAGGTCGCCTCGTTCACCCGCAGGTGCCCCGCCCACGGCGTGGTGCGACCGGGGACGTGGTCCGACGCCTCGCAGGCGATGACCCCGCCGAGGCGGTCCGGCGCCCGGTGCGCCATCATCAGGCACGCCTGCCCCGCCATCGAGGCGCCGACGAGGATGGGGCGATCGAGACCGAGCGCGTCGATCACGGCGAGGATCGTCTCGGCGTACCGGTCCGGCGTGAGAGACCACGCGCCGATGGGCTCGGGCAGCGCCGAGGACCGGCCGTGCCCCGGCATGTCGAAGGCGACGATCTCGCGGCTCGCCGTCACCCGCGGGTCCGACATGAGCGGATGCGCCTGGCGGCTGTCCGCGCCGGCCGTGTGCAGCACGAGCAGCGGGGTGCCCACACCGTCCCCCGCGCGCTCGACGTAGAGGTCGAGGGGTGCGTCGTCCACCATCACGGTCGCGTAGCCGCCGACGATCCCGGAGCGGTCGAGCACGGGGTCCGCGGCTCGGGCGACCGGTGCGTCCACGGTCTCGCGAGCGAGTTCGAGGAGCCGGCGCACGACGGGCGCGTGCTGGGCGAAGACGAGCTCGTCGCCCTCGATCCGCGTGCCTTCCACCCGCATCCGCAGAGCCAGGAAGTGGTTCATGGTCGGGCGCGGATCCCGCGACAGCAGCTCCGACCACGCGTCCGGCGGTGCGACGAGCACGATCGGGTCGCTGCCGCCTTCGCACACCGTCTCCGCGGTGACGGTCACCCGCACGCGGGCGTCGCCATCGCTCAGTTCGACGCAGAGGTCGGCGGTGCGTCGGAAGACGCCCAGGTCGGGATCCTGCTGCGCCGCGGCGATCCACGGCGCGATCCGGGCGACGAGACCGCGCAGACCTGCCCCGCTCATCGGCCGGACACCCGCCGGCTCCGACCGTTTTCGGCGAGTCCCTCGTCCTCGTAGCGACGCCCCGGGCGGGTCCCGATGTAGACGGCGACGAAGGTCAGGACCGACACGAGGATCATGTACGGCGGGATCGCGACGATGGCGCCGAGTCCCAGACCGAGGAGGGCGGTGAAGATGAGCGGCGCGAAGCCCCCGCCGAAGATCGCACCGATCGAGTAGCCCAGCGACGCCCCGGAGTAGCGCACGCGCGGCGGGAAGAGCTCGGCGAACAGCGTCGCCATGGGGCCGTACATCAGCGGGTGGATGAACCCGAGGCCGATGATCACCGTCACCAGGAGCATCCCCGTGCTCGGCAGGGCGTCGTTGACGAGGAAGAACGGGTAGGCGTAGGCGGCGAACAGGACGGTCCCCCAGAGGAACACCCTGCCTCGTCCGACCCGGTCGCTCAGGGCGGCGGCGAGCGGGATCGTGAACAGCTCGATGAAGCCCGCAGCCGCGACGATCCACAGCACGCTCTGCCGCTCCATCCCCAGCGTCGTGGTCGCCCACGTCAGCACGAACGTGGCGAAGAAGTAGAAGCAGACGAACGGCGCCAGGCACATCGCGATGGCGAGGAGGATGTTGACCGGGTGCTTGCGGATCGCCTCGAGAGCCGGGAGCTTCGCCGGCTCGGACGTCGCGGCGAGCTCTGCGAACTCGGGGCTCTCGATGACGCTGAGCCGGATGAACAGGCCGACCGCGACGAGCACCGCGCTGAACAGGAACGGGATGCGCCATCCCCAGTCGAGGAACGCCTCCTCGGGCATCAGGGTGACGAGCGCGAACACGATGGTCGACAGCACGAGGCCGGCGGGGCTCCCCGCCTGGGTCCAGCTCCCCGCCAGGCCGCGCCTGCCCTTCTCCTCGTGCTCCACCGACATCAGGACGGCCCCGCCCCACTCGCCGCCCACCGCGAAGCCCTGCACCAGGCGGAGCAGCAGCAGGAGGATCGGTGCGGCGACGCCGATCGCGGCGTACGTGGGCAGCAGGCCCACCAGGAAGGTCGCGATGCCCATGCCGAGAAGCGAGTAGACGAGCATCTTCTTGCGCCCGAGCCGGTCGCCGAAGTGCCCGAACACCACGCCGCCGATCGGGCGGGCGAGGAAGCCGGCGGCGAACGTGCCGAACGCCGCAAGGGTCCCGACCAGCGGATCGAAGTCGGGGAAGAACAGACGGTTGAACACGAGCGCGGCGGCCGTGCCGTAGAGGTAGAAGTCGTACCACTCGATCGCCGTTCCGACGAACGAGGCGAGGATGACCTTCCGGGTCATCTGCCGGGAGTAGCCCTGTCCTGTCGCGGTGCTGACGACCGCGTTGTCATTCGCCATCGAATGCCTCTCGTTCCCGCGGCGGGCGCCGCACGGAATGCCACTGTATACATATGGATGCCGAAGCACAAGACGCCCGTGCAAGACCCCGCGCAACGAGCACGGCAAAGCACCCGCCGATGGCGCGGCCCCACGTGCAGGCACGCGCCGCGGCCATCCCGGCGCGGAGCACCTCGGGCGGGTCCCTCGGGCGGCCGGGCTGCGGATCAGGCGCGGCGGGCGGCGTCCTCCAGCGCGACCCACGCGAGCATCGCGCACTTGACGCGGGCGACGTAACGCGAGACGCCGGTCAATGCCGCCGCGTCGCCGTAGACCTCCTCGTCGAGCTCGATCGCGCCCCGGGAGCGCAGCGCCTCGCGGAACCCGTCGACGAGCTCCGCGGCCTCCTCCGTCGTCCGCCCGACGACGAGGTCCGTGAGCATCGAGGCGGACGCCTGCGAGATCGAGCATCCGGCGCCGTCCCAGGAGACCTCGGCGATGCGCTCGCCGTCGAGGCGGACCCGCAGCGTGATCTCGTCGCCGCAGATCGGGTTGCGCTGATGCGAGTCCGCGGTCCCCTCGGCCCCCTCGTCCCCGACGAGACCCTTGCCCTGCGGCCGCTTCGAGTGATCGAGCACGAGCTCCTGATACAGCGCCTCGAGATCGCTCATGCGCCGACCCCGAAGAACGCGCGCACCCCGGAGACGGCGTCGAGGAAGCGGTCAACGTCCTCCTCCGTGGTGTACAGGGCAGCGGAGGCGCGCACCGAGGCGGCGACGCCCAGTCGGCGGTGCACCGGCTCCGCGCAGTGGTGTCCCACCCGTACCGCGACGCCGCGCGCGTCGAGGAACTGCCCGACGTCGTGGGCGTGCACGCCGTCCACGACGAACGACCACAGCGCGACCCGGTCCGCGCCCGGTGCATCGCCCAGCAGCCGGATCCCGTCGATCCCGCTCAGCCCCTCGTGCATCCGCCGTTCCAGCCGTGCCTCGTGCGCGTGGATCGCGGACATGCCGATGCCGTCGAGGTAGCGCGCGGCCGCGGCGAGCGCGATGGCCTGCGAGACCGGCTGGGTGCCCGCTTCGAAACGCTGCGGGGGCGGCAGGTAGCGGGTCAGCTCGAACGAGACGCTCTCGATCATGGACCCGCCGGTGAGGAACGGCGGCAGGGCGTCGAGGACCTCCGCGCGTCCGTACAGCGCACCGATCCCGTGCGGTCCCTGCATCTTGTGCCCCGAGAACACGGCGAGGTCGACGCCGAGCGCGGGCAGGTCCAGAGGAAGGTGCGGCGCGGACTGGCACGCGTCCAGGACCGTCAGCGCCCCGACGTCGCGCGCGCGGGCGACGAGCTCGGCCACCGGGTTGACGATGCCGAGGACGTTGGTGACGTGCGCGAAGGCCACGACCTTCGTGCGCGCGCCGATGACCTCCGCGGCGTGGTCCAGGTCGAGGGAGCCGTCGTCACGGATCCGGATCACCCGCAGCACCGCACCGGTGCGCGCGGCCAGCTCCTGCCACGGGACGATGTTCGCGTGGTGCTCGGCCTCGGTGACGACGATCTCGTCGCCCTCGCGCACGGCGATCGCGGCGCTCGCTTCGCTCCCCCGCCCGAGGCCCGCGTTGCCGAGGGCGTAGGCGACGAGGTTGAGCCCCGCCGTGGCGCCGCTGGTCCAGACGAGCTCGTCGGGGCCGGCGCCGACGAAGGCGGCCACGGTGGCCCGCGCGTCCTCGTACAGCTCCGTCGCCTCGGCGGCGAGGGTGTGGGCGCCGCGGTGGACGGCGGCGTTCGCGCGCTCGAGGAACGACCGTTCGGCGTCGAGGACCACGCGCGGCTTCTGGCTCGTGGCCGCCGAGTCGAGGTACGCGAGCGGCTGCCCGTTCACGCTCTCGGACAGGATCGGGAAGTCGGCGCGGACGCTCGTGACGTCGAAGGGCGCTGCGGTCGTGCTCACCCCTCCACGCTACGGCAGCCGGACGCCCCCGGCGCCGTCGCCACCGGCTTGTGACACCCCCTACACCGCCCCCTCCTACACCGTCACCTGCAGCCGAAACCCCCTCTGCCCGACGAAACCCCCTCGCAAACACGTATCTCCGAGGGGGTCTCGACGGCGGGAGGGGGTTTCGGCGGCATGGAACGGCGAGGAGGACGGGGAGCCGGGGCGGGGCGGGGCGACGGTGGGATCAGACGAAAAGCTGGCATGGACAGGTATGGACAGGTACAGTCGGTGAAGACAGGTAGGGAGTCGAGCATGAACGCCAAGTACCAGCGCGTCGCCTCGCTGATCGAGCAGCGGATCCGGGACGGCGATCTCGCCGACGGGCAGCGCCTCCCCGGGGAGTCCGAGTTGGCCAGGGACCTCCAGGTGAGCCGCGGAACGGTGCGACAGGCCATCGGGGAGCTGCACCGGCGGCGCCTCGTGAGCACCCAGATGGGCGTCGGATCGTTCGTGACCTTCGACGGCGTCGCGCTGGACACCCCGCGCGGGTGGGCGCATGCGCTGGCCGTGGGCGGCACGCCGCTCGACGTCGAGATCCTGGCCATCGCGCACGCCGCGCCCCCGACGCTCGCCGCCCTCGCCG
>NZ_BCRA01000018.1 GCF_001552355.1 Microbacterium resistens NBRC 103078 | reverse complement strand
CGGGCCGCTGCGGGAGCTGCCCACGCAGGGCCTGGTCGACGCCTCGCTGACCGCCACCCTCGCCGCCGCGGGCCTGCGGGCGGCGCACGGCGAGCAGCAGGTCGGCGTCGAGCCCCTCGACGCCGCGGATGCCGCGGTGCTGCGCCGCGGCGAGGGGACGCCGTTCCTCCGCTCGATGCGCACCTCGTACACCCGCGCCGGCGACGTCGTGGAGCACGTCGTCTCGTTCCTCGACCCCGCCCACTTCCGCCTGCACATCACCTTCGGAGAATCCGCATGACCCGCGCCCGCAACACCCTCGTCGGACTGGCCGCGGGGGACGCCCTCGGAATGCCCACGCAGAGCATGAGCCGCACCGACATCGCGCTCCGTTACGGTCCGATCGACCGGTTGCGCGACGCCGTGGCGGACCAGCCGATCGCCCCCGGGATGCCCGCGGGCTCGATCACCGACGACACCGAGCAGGCGTTCCTGCTCGCCGACCTGCTGATCGCGGACGACGGGCGGATCGACCCTCTCGCCCTGGCCAGGGCGCTGCAGGCATGGGAGGACGACATGCGTGCCCGCGGGTCGCTCGACCTCCTCGGTCCCTCCACGAAGGCCGCGCTCGACGCCCTGGCGGCCGGGGTCTCGCCCGAGGAGAGCGGCCGTCACGGAACGACGAACGGTGCGGCCATGCGGATCGCGCCGGTCGGGATCGCAGTCCCGGCATCGGACGAGAAGGCGCTCCTGGACGCCGTGGTCACGGCGAGCCGCCCGACCCACAACACGGGGCTGGCGCTGTCCGCCGCGGCGGTCGTCGCCGGGACGGTCAGCGCGGGCATCGACGGCGCCGCGCTGCCCGACGCCCTGGAGTTCGGGCTGCGCCTCGCGGACCGCGCCGAACGTCTCGGGCACTGGGCCGCCGGGGCGTCCGTCCCCGCCAAGGCGCGCTGGGCGCTGGCCCAGTCGGCAGGGCTCGACGCGACCGCTACCGCCGACTTCGTCGTCGACGTCATCGGCACCTCGGTGAGCAGTCAGGAGTCGGTCGTGGCCGCGATCGTCCTCGCCCGCCGCCACGAGGAGGACCCGTTCACCGCCCTCTGCACGGCGGCGACGCTCGGCGGGGACACCGACACGGTCGCCGCGATCGCGGGTGCGCTGCTCGGCGCGACCTCGGACGCCGAGCCGGCCCCCGGGGACGTGATCGCCCGGATCGCCGCCGTCTCCGCGCCGGCGTTCGACACCACCGCCGATGCCCTCCTCGCCCTCCGCGACCGGCACCTCGCCCGCTGACCCGGATCTCGCCCCACCCCGTCGCACCGACCACCTTTCCGAATGCAAAGGAGCATCCCCATGCCCGCACAGACCTCCGCCGCGACCCGCACCTCGACCGGGGCGCTGTCCTCGCTCGAGCAGCGGGGCATCGAACCCGTCCCCGTCGAGGAACGGACAGGCCACCCGCTGCAGCTGTTCTGGGTGTGGTTCGCCGCGAACATCTCGATCCTCGGGATCCCGCTGGGCGCGACCCTCGTGGCCCTCGGCCTGAACCTCTGGCAGGCGATCGCCGTCGCGGCCGTCGGCGCCTTCGGATCGTTCGCTCTCGTCGGGCTCATCTCCATCGCGGGACGACGGGGCGGAGCGCCCAGCCTCACGCTGAGCCGTGCGGTCTTCGGCGTGCGCGGCAACGCCCTCCCGACCCTGGTCTCGCTCCTGTCCCGGCTCGGCTGGGAGACGGTCAACACGACGACCGCCGCGTTCGCCCTGCTCTCCCTGTCCGCCCTGCTCTTCGGCACGGCCTCCGATGCGCACGAGGTCCCCGCGCTCGCGATCGTCTGCATCCTCGTCTTCGTGGCGCTGACCGTCGCGGTCTCCGGCATGGGCCACGCGTTCCTCGTGACCGTGCAGAAGTACGCCACGTGGATCTTCGGGGCTCTCAACGTGTTCGTCGCGATCTTCCTCGTCGCCACGGTGGACTGGGCCGCCGTCGGCGCCGCCCCCGCCGGCCCCGTCGCGGCCATGGTCGTCGGCGTCGGGATCATCGCGGGCGGCACCGGGATCGGGTGGGCGAACGCCGGGGCGGACATGTCGCGGTACCAGTCCCCCGGCGTCCGCGCCGGACAGCTCGTCGCCTCCGCGGCCGCCGGAGCGGGGATCCCCCTGGTGCTGCTCATCGGGCTCGGCAGCCTGCTGTCCGCCGGGGACCCGTCGTTGGCCTCCGCGGGCGACCCGGTCGCCGCGATCCGCGCGATCCTCCCCGAGTGGGTCGCGATCCCCTACCTGATCGCCGCGTTCGGCGGGCTCCTGCTCTCGAACCACCTCTCGGTCTACTCGGCGGGACTCACCACGCTCACCCTGGGAGTGCGGATCAAGCGGGTCTACGCGGTGATCGTGGACGTCGTGGTCACCACGGCCGGGTCGATCTACTTCATGCTGTTCGCGTCGAGCTTCTACGGCCCGTTCATCACGTTCATCTCCCTGTTGTCGGTGCCGATCACGGCCTGGGTGGCCGTGTTCCTGGTGGACCTCGCGCGACGCTCGTCGTACGACCCCGAGGGGCTGATGGATCTGGGCCGTTCCTCCTCGTACTGGTACCGCGGCGGCGTCGAGTGGCGCGCGCTGGGGTCCTGGGCGGTCGGGCTCGTCGTCGGATACCTCTTCACCCGGGCCCAGGTGTCCGCCGACGAGGTGTGGTTCACCGGACCGCTCTACGACACGTGGATCGGCCAGAACGGCCTCGGCTGGGTCGTCGCCTTCGTGCTGGCGGGTCTGCTCTACCTCGCCCTCGGCGGCGCGCGCGGCGCCGGGTCGCGGTCCGGCCGAACGGATGCGGCGTGACGGGCCGGGTCATCCACACCGGCCAGGCGATCGTCGACCTGGTGCTGACCGTCCCGGCGCTCCCGTCGGCCGGCGGCGACGTCTTCGCCACCTCGCACGAGATCACCGCGGGCGGAGGCTTCAACGTGATGGCCGCGGCGCGCAGGGACGGCGCGGCGGTCGTGTACCCGGGCGGGCACGGCACCGGTCGTTTCGGGGACATCGTGCGTGAGGCGATGTCCGCGGAGGGCGTCGAGGTGACGCAGGAGGCGACGACCGATCTCGACACCGGCTTCAGCGTCGCGATCGTCGACGACGACGCCGAGCGGACCTTCGTGTCGACGCTCGGCGCCGAAGGACGGCTCTCGCGAGCGGATCTCGACGCCGTCGCCACGACGGGAGCGGACGTCGTCTACCTCAGCGGCTACTCCCTCTTCCATGAGGGCAACGGACGGGTCCTCCTCGAGTGGCTCCCGACCCTGCCCGAGGACACGTCCGTCGTCGTGGACCCGTCTCCGCTCGTGGGCGAGATCCCCGAGGAGCGCCTCCGCGCCGTCGCCGCCCGCGCGAACATCTGGACCGCCAACGAGTCCGAGGCTCGCACGCTCGCCGCCCGCCTCGGTCCGCCGGTGCCCTCGCCGACGGTCCCCGAGCTCGCCGACGCGCTGGCCCGACGGCTGGACGCGACGGTGATCGTCCGCGCGAACCGCGACGGCGCGGTCGTCGCAGGGGTCGGCCGGGAGCCGCTGCGCGTCCCGCCGCACCCGGTGGAGGCGATCGACACGAACGGGGCGGGCGACGCCCACACCGGCGTGCTCTGCGCGGGTCTCGCCACCGGTCGCGGACTGGAGGAGGCCGTGCGACGCGCGAACGTGGCGGCGGCCGTCGCGGTCACCCGGCGAGGCCCGGCCACCTCGCCGACGAGCGCGGAGATCGACGCCCTCCTCTGACCGCCCCCTCCCGACTCCCCTCCTCCTTCTTCTGCCCGCCCCCTTCCGATTCCCGGCGTGGTCCCGCCGAACTGCACGCGAAACCCCCTCTCCCCGCCGATACCCCCTCGGAAACACGTATCTCCGAGGGGGTCTCGGCGGCAGGAGGGGGTTTCGGCGGCACTGGAGGACGAGGAGGGGGACGGAGGAGGACGGAGGAGGACGGAGGAGGACGAGGAGAGGGACGAGGGGGACGGACGGGCGTCAGCGCGGGTCCAGCCCCGCGAGGAACTCCGCGGCCGCGGGCGGCGGGCCGAACGGACCCCAGATCACGTGCTCCGTGCGCACGGGCGCGTGGTCGACGGGGATCGCGACGAGATCCGGCATCTGGGTGGCGAACGTCGAGGCGAGGAGCGCGACGCCCAGACCGGCGCGCACGAGGCGCTGCATGAGCAACATGTCCGCCGTCTCGTATGCGACCTCGTGCCGGAGGCCGGCGGCCGCGAAGGCGAGGTCCGTCTGTCGCCGTCCGGTCGTCCCCGCGGGGAAGTCGATGAGCGGCTCCTCGGCGAGCCGTTCCAGGCTCAGGCGTCGACGGGATGCGAGGCGGTGATCCGGCGCCACGAACGCGCGATGGCGGTCTCGCGCGAGCCGGCGCCCGCCCACTCCCGAGAGCGGGAACCCGTCGGGCAGCCCGAGGAACGCGAGATCCAGCGCCCCGTCGGCCACCTGGCGGATGAGGTCGTCACTGTTGCCCGCGGCCAGCCGCACCGCGACCTGCGGATGCCGCTCGCGGAAGGCCTGCAGCGCCGACGGGACGTCCACGGCCGCGACGGTCGGGATGACACCGATCCTCAGGGGCCCACGGATCTCCCCCTCCGCGGCGACGGCCTCCGCCGCCGCGCGGTCCGCGGCCTCCAAGCACTGCCGCGCGACCGGGAGGAAGGCCTCGCCCGCCGGGCTCAGCCGCACGCGCCGGCTCGTCCGGTGGAACAGGCGGACGCCGAGTTCCTCCTCCAGTCGGGCGATCTGATGGCTCAGCGCCGACTGCACGACGAAGCACGCCTGGGCGGCGCGGGTGAAGCTGGCGTGCTCGGCGACCGCGAGGACGTACCGCATCTGCTGGAGTTCCACGGATCAATCGTGAATCACGATCAATAAGATGACAAGCATGCGTTGGACTCATGAATCCATCGCGCGGAGACTGACGTCATGACCACGACAGACCTCGCCGCGACGGCGCCGCGCGCCACCGGACTCCGCGGAACCGCCGGCCTCACCGCCCTGACCGCGGCCGCCCCGGTCGTCTGGGGGACCACCTACCTCGTCACCACCGAGTTCCTGCCGCCCGGGCACCCCCTCTTCGCAGGCCTTCTGCGCGCCCTGCCCGCAGGTCTGATCCTCCTCCTCGTGTTCCGCCGGCTCCCCCACGGCGTGTGGTGGTGGCGCTCGCTCGTCCTCGGCGCCCTCAACATCGGCTTCTTCTTCCCTCTGCTGTTCGCCTCCGCCGAGCGCCTGCCCGGCGGAGTGGCCGCGACGGTCGGCGCGATCCAGCCGCTCCTCGTCCTCGCGCTCGCCCTGCCGCTGCTGGGCGAACGCCCCACCGTCGCCAAGGTCGTCTGGGCGCTGCTCGGCGTCTCCGGCGTGGCCCTCGTCGTGCTCGGACCCGGCGCACAGGTCGACGTCGCGGGGCTGCTCGCCGGCGCCGCGGGGGCGCTGTCGATGGCCGTCGGCGTCGTGCTGACCCGCCGCTGGGGTCGCCCCGAGGGCGTGAGCTCACCCGTGCTGGTGAGCTGGCTCCTCACCGCCGGCGGACTGGTCCTGGTCCCTCTCACGGTCGCCCTGGAAGGCCCGCCCCCGGCGATCGACGCGGCCGCGGCCGGCGGATACGCGTGGCTGGGGCTGGTCGGAGGCCTCGCGGCGTACCTGCTGTGGTTCCGCGGGGTCGGCGCGCTCCCCGTGACCTCGACGGCGCTGCTGGGGCTTCTCTCCCCGATCGTTGCGGCCGCGCTCGGATGGATCGTGCTCGGCCAGGACCTTCGCCCTCTGCAGCTGCTCGGCTTCGCCCTCGCTCTCGCCGCGATCCTCGGCGGACAGCTCGCCGGCTCCCGTCGCGCTCTCCCCCGGGGCCGACGACGCGCGACGGAACCGTCGATCCGCTAGACCCGGACGGTCGCCCCCAGCACCACGCCGACCACCGAGACCGCCGCCGCCACGCCGAACAGGAGCACGAAGGCGCTGGGAACGGCGCCGCCCGCCACGATGAGCATCGTGATCGGCGTTCCGAAGGCGGAGCCGACGGTCCGCAGCACGCCGTTCACGCCGACGGCCGCGGCGATCTCGTTCCGCGGGACGAGCCGCGAGACCAGATCCGCGGCCAGCGCGAAGCCGATACCGTTGCCGAGCCCGACGAGCGCGAACAGCGAGACGATCGCGGGCAGGGAGGCGGGAAGGATCATGGCACCCGCGCTTCCGAGCCCCATGGCCAGCATCGCGAGCACGGCGACCGCGGCGGGACGGATCCGCGCGAGGAGCCAGGGAGCCAGCCGGCCGCCGAGGAACACGAGGACGGCGCCGGGGAGCATCGCGAATCCGGTCTGGGCGACGTCCATCCCGAAGCCGGCGGGATGAGCAGCCTGGAACAGGACCGGCAGGCCGACGTAGAACAGGTAGGGGATGAAGCCCAGCAGCAGCGTCAGCAGGTTCACCGACGCCAGCGCGGGGCGTGAGAGCACGCGGACGTCCACGAGCGGACGGGACACCCGCTTCTCCACCGCCCAGAGGCTGACCAGACAGACCGCTGCGCACCCGGCGAGCGCGAGGACGGCCGGGCTGCCCCATCCCCGTGTCGGCCCCTGCGCGACGGCCAGGAGGAGGGCGACCAGTCCCCCCGCGAGCAGCGCGGCGCCCGCCGCGTCCAGCGAGCCGGACGGCTCCGCGCGCACCGCATGCGGGACCAGCGTCGCCAGGAGGACGATGCTCAGCACGCCCAGCAGCGCTCCGACGGCGAAGAGCCACGGCCAGCTCAGCGCCTCGGCGACGAACCCGCCGATCACCAGTGCGGCGCCGGCACCCAGGCCCAGCGTCCCGCTGAGCCAGCCCACGGCGGCCGGCTGCTCATCGGCGGCGACGTGGCGCCGCACGATCGCCAGAGCGAGCGGGAACGAGGCGGTGGAGGCTCCCTGCAGCACCCGGCCGAGCAGGAACAGCGGATAGACGGGCGCCACGACGCACAGGACGCTTCCGGCGACGAAGAGGCCCATGGCGGCCAGGAGCACCCGCCGGTGTCCGAAGCGGTCGCCGAGGGCCCCGAGCACGGGCGCGGCGATCGCACCGCTGACGAGGTAGGACGTGAGCACCCACCCGCCCCCGGCCGCGTCCAGGCGGAGTCCGTCGACGAGAGACGGCAGGGCGGGGACGAGCAGCGTCTGCATGAGCGAGTACGAAAGGACCGCGCACAACAGCGCGGGGAGCAGTCCGCGGCTCGTGCGGGACGCGGACGGGATGACGGGGACGGGAGCGGTCATGGCCTTCCTTCTTATCGGAACGGATGATTCCGTTCCGATTAACGTACGCCCTCCCCCGCCGGATCGCTACCCTGAGAACGTGGACCCTGAGATTCGACCCGACCGCGGACGGGCGAAGGAGGCGCGCGCGAACGACCGCGCCGTGCTGGAGGCGGCGCGCGACGTGTTCGCCGAGCGGGGCTTCGACGCGCCCACGTCGGAGATCGCCGCGCGCGCCGGCGTCGGCGTCGCGTCCGTGTACCGCAGGTACGGATCGAAGGACGAGCTCGTCCACGCGCTGCGACTGCTCGCGCTGGAGGACGTGACCCGCATCGCGACGGAGGTCGCGGAGGAGGAGACGGAGTCCGCCGTCGCGCGATTCCTCACCCGGCATCTCGAGGAGGCGTCGAGCCCCCTCGTCACCACCTTCGGCCGACGCCTGCCGACCACGCCCGAGATCGACCGTGCGGCGGAACGGCTGCGCGACGCGCTGGACCGGCTGATCGCCCAGGACCGTGAGCGCGGGCTCGTCCCGCCCGACTACACGGCCGGGGAGATCATGATGGCGGTCGCCCACCTGCGCCCGCACCTCGCGATCTCCCCGGAACGCGCCACCGCCCTGCATCTGCGGCAGCTCGACCTGTACCTCGCGGGCCTGCGTCAGCTGGCGCGGGGAGCGGCGACGCAGCGAGGAACGGCGCTCTCCTGGGAGGACTGGGTCGCTTTCAACAGCGAACAGGATGGGACCATCGGAGGATGACGCGGGAGGGCGGCCTCAATACGATGAGCGCCGTACCCTCCGGCGACGAAAGGCCCCGCGTGTCCGAGCCCCTCTCCGACCTCCTCGCCCGCCACGTCGCGGCCGGCACGGTGCCCGGCGCCGTCGGCGTCCTCGGTGACGGTCACCCCGTATCCGTCGGCCTCGACGCCCCTGAGGGCGCCCCGCTGCGCGCGGACGCGATCTTCCGCATCCAGTCCATGACCAAGGCCGTGACCGCCGTCGCCGCCCTGCGCCTGGTCCAGGAGGGCGCGCTCGCGCTCCACGAGCCCGTCGACACGTGGCTCCCGGAGCTGCGCGGCCTGCGCGCCCTCCCGCACCCCGATGCCCCGTTGGCCGAGGCCCGTCCCGCGAGCCGGCCGATCACCGTCCACCACCTGCTCACCCACACCTCCGGCTACGGGATGATGACGACGGACTCCCCGCTGCGGCGGGCGATGGTCGACACCGGGATGGAGGCCGGCCCCGAGCCCGTGACGCGCGGGGCGCAGGACTGGCTCGACACGCTGAGCACGCTCCCCCTCGCGTTCGACCCCGGGGAGGGATGGCGCTATCACCACTCGTTCGGCATCCTCGGCATCCTGCTCGGGCGCCTGGGACGCGGCTCCACCGAAGAGGTCCTGTCGACCACGGTCCTCTCCCCGTCCGGGATGGTCGACACCGGCTTCGCGGTGCGGCCGGGGCAGGAGCACCGCCTGGTCGCGGCCCTCCGGCGCGCGGAGGACGGATTCGTCGAGACGGAGCCCGCGGGCGCGGGGTTCTCGGTCGCCCCGCCGTTCGACGTCAGTCATTCCGAGCTCGTGTCGACCGTCTCCGACTACCGCGCGTTCCTGCGCGCTCTCCTGGACGGGCGCCTGATCGATGCGGACCTGCTCGCAGAACTGAGGCGCGATCAGGTCCCGCCGTCGGCCAAGGCGCCGGACAGCTTCTTCCCCGGGTTCTGGGAGGGCACGGGATGGGGCTATGGCGTCTCGATCGTGACGGAGGGGGAACACCGAGGGCGCTTCGGCTGGTCCGGCGGGCTCGGGACGGACTTCTTCGCCGACCCGGACGGCACCGTCTGCGTCGTCATGGCGCAGGTCGATATGGACGAGCGTGTCCTCGGGATGCTCGGCGACCTCCAGGGCGCCACGGCGGACTGAAGCGTCCCCCGCGAGCGCGGCGAAAGCTCATCCCGTCACCGCAGGCGCTCCGTGTCCCCCTCGGATCCCTGCGGCCGCCGGGCACGGGAACGGACCGCGAGCAGCGCGGCGCCGATCACCGCCCCGCTTCGCCGCGATCAGGACCGGATCGTCGTGATGCGCTCCGTGATGACGTCGTCCACCCGCTTCCGGTCCCGCGGGTACACCGCGTAGAGCACGGTGAGCACGGCCGCGTTGACGATCATCATGATGACGAGGATCCAGAGGAACACCGCCTGGAGGCTGAAGGCGTCGGCGAGGATCCCGGCCACGAAGGTGAACGCGGCCCACCCGATCACCTCGAAGATGGTCAGATAGATCACGAAGCCCTGGCCTCGGAGCTCCGGCCGCATGACCGACATGAGGATGGGTCGGTTGATGCCGGGGTTCAGCCCCTGCGTCATCCCCATGAGCCCCCAGAACACGACGTAGTAGCCGATGGAGGTCACGTCGAACTGCGTGGCGAAGAAGGCGACCACCGCGAACAGGACCTGGGCCAGCTGCAGGAACGCGACGCGCCCCTGCGAGCCGACGCGGCGATCGAGCGCCGAGACCACGAAGCCGCCGCCGACCGTCCCGAGGAAGTAGCCGATCCCGAACGGCAGCGCCACGATCGCGGCCACGGCGTTGTCGAACCCGCGCTCGGTGACGAGGAACTGGATGCCGAACACCGCGATCAGGAGGTGACCGGACAGCAGCCTCGAGAGCATCATGACGCTGAACGTCGGGATCTTGAACAGGGTGACGGAGTCCTTCAGCCGGGGGCGTTCGTACGCGATCCGGCTCGCCGCCTCGCCGTAGTCCGCCCCGCCGACGGCGGGCTCGCGGAACAGCACCAGCACGAGCAGCCCCGAGACCACGAGCAGCGCGCCGACCCCGAAGAATCCCCACCGCCAGCCGGAGTCCCAGAGCGAGAGCAGGCCCACGAGCGGGCCGATGAACGATCCGAGGATCGCGGAGAAGCCGTAGAGGATCCCGGTCGCACGCCCCCGGGACTGGTCGTCGAAGCTGTCGGCGATGACGGCGTTCGTGATCGGGGTGAGACCGATCACGGCGCCGGCTTGGAGCGTCTGCAGCAGGAGGAGGACGACGAAGTTCTCCGCGAATCCCGAGGCGAAGGCGAGCAGGCCGCTCAGCACGGTGCTGACCACGATCGCCTGGCGGCGACTGGTGCGGTTCGCGTACCAGACCCACAGCGGCCCGAACGGGACGCCGACCAGACGGCCCAGGGTGGACAGGATGCCCAGCTCGGAGTTGCCGAGGTTCAGGCTCTTGGCGATGGCGGGGAACAGCGTGGTGGTCAGACTGCCCTCCCCGCTCTCGACGACGGTGACGCCGACGAGCGTGGACAGATTGCGCCAGCGACCCCGCACCCCTCCCTTCACGGGGACGGTCGGTACCTGCTCGGCGGCGGCCGGGAGTGACGTATTCATGCGATTCCTTCGTCGTTGAAGCGAACGGGTCTCGGGCGCGGATCGGGTGGAGCAGTCCGAGCAACCCATGACACAAGTGGAGTGGTGTCGATATTCCACTTATGGGATGCTTCTGTCAAGCACGACGTCGCGAATCGACACGTCGGAGTGGATTTGACAAGCTGATTCCACTTGTGGAATGGTCATCGCACCTGACTCGACGACGAGAGAACGGACCCACCTCCATGAAGCTCGAGCACCTGCTCCTCGGACTCATCGCCCGCGGCCCCTCGACCGGCTACGAGATCATGAAGTACCTGGACACGCACGGGCGGTTCCTCCGCTCGAACACCACGATGAGCCAGGTGTACCGGTCCCTGTCGCGGATGGCCGAGCGCGGCTGGGTCGCGTTCTCCGTGGACGAGCGGCCCGGCGCGCAGGACGCGAAGGTCTACCGCCTCACCCCCGAGGGGCGCACCGTCTTCATCGGCTGGCTGCGCAGTCCGTACGCGCCGCCGAGCCGCTTCCAGGACCCGGACTTCGGCGCACGGCTCAGTCTCGGCATCGGCCTCATGTCGAAGGAGGACGTCCTGGAGCTGATCGAGACGGAGCTGAACGCCCGGTATGCCCAGCGCGTCAAGTACCGGTTCCGCGACCGCCGGCTCGGACCGCTGCCCGAGGGCGCGGACGAGCCGTTCGCCCGCGCGCTCTCCGACCGGCTCCACTACAACGGCGCCCGCGATCTGGACGACTACATCCGCACGCTCGAGAGCCTGCGCTCGGACATCCTCGACGACGCGCTCGAACGCACCAACGCCGAGCTCGCCCGGACGATCGTGATCCCGGACGACGCCGCGGCCGCCACGATCCAGGGAGCGGACCGATGAGGGCGATCATGGTCATGTTCGACAGCATGAACCGGCATATGCTGCCGCCCTACGGCTCGGACGAGATCCACGCGCCGAACTTCACCCGGCTGGCCGAGCGGACCGTCACGTTCGACAACTTCTACGCCGGGTCGATGCCGTGCATGCCCGCCCGGCGCGAGATCCACACCGGTCGGTACAACTTCCTGCACCGCTCCTGGGGTCCTTTGGAGCCCTGGGACGACTCCATGCCGGAGATGCTGGGACGAGCCGGGATCCACACCCACCTCGCGAGCGACCATCCGCACTACTGGGAGGACGGTGGCGCGACCTACCACCCGCGCTACACGACCTGGGAGTTCTTCCGCGGTCAGGAGGGCGACCCGTGGAAGGGGCACGCCGCGAAGCCCGGCGAGGCGCCGGAGACCGGCTTCAAGGGCGCCATCCGCCGGCAGGACGCGATCAACCGCGGCTACCTGCGGCGCGAGGCGGAGCATCCGCAGACACGGACCTTCGACGCGGGACTGGAGTTCCTGTCCACGAACGCGGACGCCGACAACTGGTTCCTGCAGATCGAGTGCTTCGATCCTCACGAGCCCTTCTTCACCTACGAGGAGTACCGTCGCCTCTACCCGCACGAGTACGACGGTCCGGAGTTCGACTGGCCGCCGTACGCCAAGGTGACCGAGGAGGAGTCGAAGGTCGAGCACGCGCGATACGAGTACAAGGCGCTCGCGTCGATGTGCGACCGTTCGCTCGGCCGCGTCCTGGACTTCATGGACGAGCACGACATGTGGGAGGACACCCTCCTCCTCGTGAACACCGACCACGGATTCCTTCTCGGCGAGCACGGCTGGTGGGCGAAGAGCGTCCAGCCCTGGTTCAACGAGCTCGTGCGGCTCCCGGCGTTCCTCTGGGACCCGAGGACGGGCGACGCCGGCCGCCGCCACCGCGGGCTCGTGCAGACGATCGACATCGCGCCGACGCTGCTCGACTTCTTCGGCCTCGACCGCACCGACGACATGCTCGGGATCCCGATGCGCGCCGACGGACGGGGGCCCACGCCCGAGGGATCCCCGTCGCGCGAGGCCGCGCTGTTCGGCATCCACGGCGGGCACGTGAACGTCACAGACGGCCGCTACGTGTACATGCGCGCCTGTGCGACGCCGGAGAACGCCCCTCTGGAGGAGTACACGCTCATGCCCACGCACATGCGCGGGCGCTTCGCGCCGGCGGAGTTCGCGGGCGCCGAGCTCGCCGAGCCGTTCTCGTTCACGAAGGGCGTCCGCCCGCTGCGACTCACGGGGCGCGCGATGATGAACCCGTACCTGTTCGGGACGCTCCTGTTCGATCTGGAGGCGGATCCGCGTCAGGAGCATCCGCTCGACGACCCGGACGTCGAGCTGCGGATGCTGCGCCTGCTCGCACGGCTGCTGCGCGAGAACGAGGCTCCTGCGTCGCAGTACGAGCGGCTCGGGATCCCGGTGGACGCAGAGCCGGGGCCGGAGCACCTGCTCGTCGCCGCGCAGCGCCATCTCGCCACCGAGGCCGCCGCACCCCTGACGCCGCTGGACGCGTTCCCCTCCGGCGACTTCGGGCTCGGCACCTCGGTGCACGAACTCCTCGCCCACGCGCCGACGCGCGAGGTCGTCGCCGCGCACCTGCCGATGCTCCTGCACTCGGAGATGCTGGGGATGCTCGGCGACACGAGCCTCCATCAGCTCGCCGCGGTGATCCCGCTCGGACCGATGACGCTCGACCGTCTCGCCGCCGACCTCGCCCGGATCTGATCCCGGCACCACCGGTCGTTGAGCGAGCGCAGCGAGACGAAACGCGCCCAGCCGCGGGTCACCGCGTTTCGACTCGTCGCTGCGCTCCTCGCTCAACGGCCGGAAGCCGTTTCGGTCGTTGAGCGAGCGCAGCGAGACGAAACGCCCGCCGCGCGTCAGGCGGGCGGAGCGGTCGAAGCGCGCAGCTTGAGGGTCATCGGCAACGTCCGCGTGGTCGGCGCCGCTCCGGTGGCGATGCCGACCAGCTCGTCGACGGCCTGCCGCGCCAGCATCGTGGTCGGCTGGGCGACCGTCGTGAGCCGGGGCGTCAACCACTCCCCCACGGTGATCCCGTCGCAGCCGATCACCGACAGGGCCTCGGGAACGGCGATCCCCGCCTGACGGGCGGCCTCGAGCACGCCGATGGCGATGATGTCGCTGGCGCAGAACACCGCGGTCGGCTGCCGCCCCGCCGCGCTGAGGTGCGCGAACACGTTGCTGCCGAAGTCGGAGGTGAACGTCCCCCGCACGATCAGACGCTCGTCCGGTTCGATCCCGCGGTCCGCCAGGGCGGCGCGATACCCCGCCTCGCGCTGGTCCGCGGTGTGCAGTCCCCGCGGTCCGCCGAGGTGGGCGATCGCCGTGTGACCGAGGCCGATCAGGTGCGCGGTGGCCTGATACGCACCGCCGAAGCTGTCCGCGGTGACCTGCGCGACGTTCGTGCCGCGCGAGTTCACGTACTCGTCGAGCAGGACGACGGGCAGGTCCCCGCCGACCCGCCCCGTGAACGCCTCGTTGGTGCTGTGCATGCCGAGGTAGATGATCCCGCCCAGGTGCGGCAGCTGAGCGAGGCGTTCGACGCTCTTGCGCTCCCGGGCCGCCGAGGACCCGGTGAGCGAGGTGAGGACGTCGATCCCGTCCTCGACCGCGGCGTCGACGACGGCGTCCGCGAGGCTCGAGAAGTACGGATTGTCGAGCGAGGGCACGACGAGCCCGATCGTGCTGACCGTCGTCGTCCGTGCGGCAGCGGGATGACCGTTCTCCGCCAGCGCGCGATCGATCCTGCGGGCCGTCGCCGGGGCGACCTTGAGCTCGCCGCGTACGTATCGGGTCACCGTCGAGGTCGAGACGCCGACCTGCTGCGCTATCTGACTGAGCGACATCGCACGTTCCCCCTGGGCGAGTTGACACGACCGGACTCTCATCCTAGTTTGATGCGTGCGTTGCGCAACAGTGCGCAACGAATGAGCCGGACAGTGCGGAGACGCGCGAAGGAGTCGATGATGGTGAAGGTTCTGCTGGCGGGCGAGTCGTGGGTGAGCGCCACGATCGATCACAAGGGATACGACCCCTTCGCGCACACGCGCGTCGAGATCGGGTGCGCCCGTCTTCTCGAGGCGCTCACGGCAGAGGGGCTGGATGTCGTCCACCTGCGGTCGCACGACGTCGCCGAGCGCTTCCCGCAGACCACGGAGCAGCTCGCTGAGTATGATGCCGTCCTCCTGTCGGACATCGGCTCGAACTCGCTCCTCCTCCACCCCGACACGTTCAGCCTGGGCCGGCCCACCCCGAACCGACTCACGCTGATCAAGGACTGGGTCCAGGGCGGCGGCGGGCTCATGATGGCCGGCGGCTACCTCAGCTTCCAGGGCTTCGAGGCGAAGGCGCGCTATCACGGGACCGCGGTCGAAGAGGTCCTCCCCGTCTCGCTGACGCCCTACGACGACCGGGTGGAGACTCCCGAGGGCGTGAGCGGCTCCGTGGTCGCTGAGCACGCGATCACCTCCGGGCTCGACCGCGACTGGCCGATCCTGCTCGGTTATCAGCGTGCACAGGCTCGTCCCGACGCCACGGTGCTCGCCGCCATCGGGGCCGACCCGCTGCTCGCGATCCGCACGGTCGGCGCTGGTCGCACACTCGCGTTCATGTCCGACGTGTCCCCGCACTGGGCTCCCGAGGAATTCATGTCCTGGGAGGGCTACGGCCCGTTGTTCGCCCGCTCTCTCCGCTGGCTGGCCGGCGAACTCGACTGACCTGCGGCTTCGCCGCGACAATAGGGAAAGACAGAAGAACATGATGACAACGACGTCGACCGCCCGCCCCGCGACCGCACGCTCCGCCTCGGTCGCCGTGCTGACCCTGGCGACCGTCTTCGCCGGCATGCTCGGCCCGCTCCAGGCCCTGGTGAACGGCCGCCTCGGCTCGGAGCTCGGCGACGGGCACGCCGCGGCACTGATCTCCTTCGGGACGGGTCTCGTCCTGATGCTCGTGGTGGTGTTCGCCCGCGAGAAGACACGACGCGCGTTCCTCGCACTGCCCGGCCAGCTCGTGCGAGGGGAGCTTCCGCGATGGAACTTCTTCGCAGGCCTGTGCGGCGCGGTGATCGTGCTGTCCGAGGGGGTGACCGTCGGGTTCCTCGGCGTCGCCGTCTTCCAGACCTCGCTCATCTCCGGTCTCGTGATCTCCGGAGTGCTCTGCGATCGCCTCGGCATCGGCGTGCGGATCAAGCAGGCCGTCACGGCCCAGCGTGCGATCGGCGCCGTCCTGGCGATCGCTGCCACCCTTCTCGTCGTCTCCCCGAGCTGGTCCGCCCCGCACATGATCGCGCTGGCGATCATGCCCTTCGTCGGCGGCCTCCTCGCCGGCTGGCAGCCCGCAGGGAACTCCGAGATCGGTCGCCTCTCGGGCTCGATGCTCGTCTCGATCACCTGGAACTTCCTCATCGGGTTCGTGGCGCTGGGCATCGTCTACCTCGTCCGGATGGCCGCCACCGGCGCGCACTTCGCGCTCCCGGACACATGGTGGATGTACCTCGGCGGCCCCCTCGGGCTGCTCTCGATCGCGCTGATGGCGCTTCTCGTGCGGGGACTGGGACTCCTGCTCCTCGGCCTCGCCTCCACCGCCGGTCAGCTGATCGGGTCCATCCTCATCGAGGTCGCCGTCCCCTCGCACGGCGTCACGCTCCATGCCGTGACGGTGATCGGCGCACTCGTCGCCCTCGCCGCCGCCGCGATCGCGATGATCCCCTCGCGTCGCGCGGTGGTGCCCGAACCGGAACCATCGGGGCGAAACGATGCCTGACGTCCAGACCGTGCTCGGACCGGTCGCCGCGACGGACCTCGGCATCGTCCTCCCCCACGAGCACCTCTTCAACGATCTGTCGGCCGTCCTCGCGCCGGCGGCGTATCCGTCGACCCGCGCGCTCGCTGCGCAGGACGTCGCGCCCGAGTGGCAGTTCCTCCTCCGCGAGGACCCCTACTGCTGCCCGGACAACCTCGCGGCCAAGCCGATCGACGACGTCGTGATCGAGGTCGCCGAGTTTCGGCGCCGCGGCGGAGGAACCATCGTGGATGCGACGGGGAGTCCCGCGATCGGACGCGACCCGGACGGGCTCGCCGCCGTCGCGAGGGCGACCGGCGCGAACGTCGTCATGAGCACCGGCACGTACCTGCAGAAGCTCGAGGGCGAACGCCTTACGGCGCGCTCCGTCGACGCCCAGGTCGCCGACATCCTCCACGACCTCACGGAGGGCATCCGATCCGGTCGGATCCGCGCGGGCGTCATCGGCGAGGTCGGCGTCTCCCCCGAGTTCACGTCCGCCGAGCGCGCCGCCCTTCGTGCCGCCGGGCTCGCGCAGCGCGAGGTCCCGCACGTGCCGATGAACATCCACATGCCCGGGTGGCAGCGCCGGGGACACGAGGTTCTCGATGTCCTCACCGACGAGCTCGGCGTGGCACCGGACCGGATCGCCCTCGCCCACAGCGACCCGTCCGGATCGGATCCGGACTATCAGCGCGCGCTCCTGGATCGGGGCGTGATCCTGGAGTTCGACATGATCGGGCTGGACATCTCCTTCCCCGGCGAGGGCGCCTCTCCCTCGCCGCACGAGACGGCAGATGCCGTCGCCGCGCTGATCGCCGACGGCTACGGCGCGCAGCTGATGCTGTCACAGGATCTGTTCCTCAAGCAGATGTGGCGCCGCAACGGAGGCAACGGCCTCAGCTTCGTGGTCTCGGTCTTCGCCGATCTTCTTCGCGCGCGCGGCGTGGACGACGCCGCGCTGCACCGCCTGATGGTGGCGAATCCCGCCCGCTGGCTCAGCGGGGAGGATCTCGCCGCACCGTCCGCCGCATGACCGCCCTCCACCCCGGTCGTTGAGCGAGCGCGGCGAGACGAAACGCCCCCAACCGTGGGTCACCGCGTTTCGTCTCGTCGCTGCGCTCCTCGCTCAACGACCGGTCGTTGAGCGAGCGCAGCGAGACGAAACGCCCCGGCTCCCGGGATCGCGGGGAACCCCGTAGCCGACGCGCCCCGACGTGCCGCGTCCTTGCGCGGCCGCGCACGGCGACCCGACGCGAGGCGGATATCGTCCGTCGCATGACCCCGGATCGTCGATCGCCGCTCCCCCGGCGCGCAAGCTCCGCCCTGTCCGCCCTCGGGCTCGGCACGGCGTTGCTCGCCGGCTGCGGCTCCGTGCCCGGAAGCACGTCGGACGAGTCGATCGCCCCGGCCCAGGTACGCCCCGAGACGGCGCGGGCCTGGGTCGACGCGTGGAGCGAGAACGGCGGGGAGTCCCTCTCGTGGACCGCGTGCGAGGACGACGCCGACGCCGAGTGCGGGCGCCTCGCCGTTCCCCGGAACTGGGCTGATCCCGCCGACGCGACGATCGAGGTCCCGGTACGCCGCTATCCCTCGACGGAGGAGGAGGCTCCCACCCTCTTCGTCATCCAGGGCGGTCCCGGGGGCTCCGGCACCGAGCTCGTCCACGACACGGTTGAGCGTGTGCCGTCCCTGAGGGAAGGGTTCACGCTCGTCGGCTTCGATCCGCGTGGTGTCTGGGGCCTGCAGGGCGCAGACGCTCCCTTGGCCTGCCCGGCGTCCGCCGACGGCTGCACGCCGTCGGACGAGCTCGCCCGCTTCGCGAGCACCACGGACGTCGCGCTGGACCTCGAGGCCTTGCGCCGCACCCTCGGCGACACGCCGCTCGACGCGGTCGCCTACTCCTACGGCACCTACGTCGGCGGCGTCTACGCCACGCTCTTCCCGGCGCAGGCGCGACGGCTCGTACTCGACGGCGTCGCCCCGTCGATCGGTTTCACCGCGCTGGGGACGGAGCGCCAGTCCATCGCTTTCGAGGAGAGCCTGGACCGCTTCATCGACGCCTGCCTGGCCGGCGAGCTCGGCCCCTGCCCCGTGTCCGGCGACGCCGCTGCGGCGAAGGCTCAGCTCATCGAGCTGCGCAGCGCGCTGACGGCGCATCCGCAGCAGGTGCCGGTCGACGGCATCGAGATCACGCTCGACGGCGCCCGGATGACCGGGGAACTCCTCTCGGCGATGTATCAGTCACGGTCATCCTGGCTAGGTACGGTCACGTGGCTCTCGAAGGCGTTCGCTTCCGCTTCCCTGCCTGCGCCGCCGTCCGCAACGCCGGCGGACGGGGAGAGCGCCGCGCCCCGAGCGGCCGCACCCCGCGAGGAGGACGCCGGGGACACCGCGATCTCCGGCGGCTTCGCACACGCCGTCCTGTGCGCGATGCCGGAGGCGACCACTCCTCTGGATCGCGCAGACCTGGAACCGCTGCACGGCGATGACTACTTCTTCATCCGCGATTCGGCAAACGCCGCAGAAGATGCCGCGGAGGCGCTGACCTGCGAGACCGACCGCCCGGCGCATCTGGATCCGGAGATCGCCGCGTCCGGCTCCGGCCGCTTCCTCGTGACGTCGACGACGCAGGATCCCGCCACGCCGTTCACCGATGCCGCCACGCTCACAGACCAGCTCGACGCGGTCCTCCTCGGCGTCGAGGCCGACGGCCACACCTCCGTCCTCTCGCAGTCGACGTGCTCCACCGAGGCGGCGCTCGCGTACCTCATCCGCGGGGAGCTGCCCGCGGACGGGACCATCTGCACGGACCGCTGAGTCCCTCTTGACGCGCCCCGCACCGCGGTGGCTATAGTGCGGGTTACTGACGTCACAAATGCGTCAGGCATCTATGAGAGAGGTTCACCGTCATGGGACGACGACTCGAGGGCAAGGTCGCCCTCGTCACCGGGGGCGCATCCGGCATGGGCGCCGCACACGCACGCGCGATCGTCGCGGAGGGAGGCAGCGTGGCCATCGCGGATATCGCCGACGAGGCGGCGTCGGCGCTGGCCGAGGAGCTCGGACCGCGAGCGATCTCCCTCCACCTGGACGTGACAGACGCCGCTCAATGGAAGGACGCGGTCGCGGCGACGGAGTCCGCCTTCGGCTCCCTGAACGTCCTCGTCAACAACGCCGGGATCCTCACGGGAGCGCCGCTGGAGGAGACCACCGAGCAGTCCTGGGATGCCGTGATGGCGGTGAACGCGAAGAGCGTCTTCCTGGGGATGCGTGCCGCCCTGCCCGCGCTCAAGCGGGCGACGCCCGCATCGATCATCAACATCTCCTCGGTCGCCGGCCTCGAGGGGATCGCGGGCATGCACGCCTACACCGCCAGCAAGTTCGCCGTGCGCGGCGTCACGAAGTCGGCCGCGCTCGAACTGGCGGGGCAGGGCGTGCGGGTCAACTCGGTGCATCCCGGGAACATCCGCACCCCGATGACGGCGGCGATGCTGACAGCGGACGACGAGGACACCAATCTCCTGACCCGCGCGGCGGATCCCGCAGAGGTGTCCGCGGTCGTCGTCTTCCTCGCCAGCGACGAGTCCTCGTTCGCGACCGGTGCGGAGTTCGTGATCGACGGCGGCATCAGTGCCGGGAAGGTATACGGCTGAGACGCCCGCGACGCGAAGCGGGCCCCGGAGAGGAGCGCCATGGAAGACCTCACGACGATACTGATCGGATTCGGCGGACTCAGCGTGGTCGCGTGCCTGGTCCTCAGCCTCGTGGAATTCGCCACCGTCCGCATCATCCGAGCTCCGCAGCGGCGCACATTCACGTACATCAGGCTCGCCGAAACGCAGTTCCAGACCATTGTGGCTCCCGCGATGGGCGCGCTCCTCTCCGGCCTTTTCATCAGCATCTCCGCGTCCTTCTTCTATGAGGGTTTCACCCGGGAGACGGAGGACTGGCGGCAAGCGGCCGGCGGGCTGACGTTCATCGCGGGGGCCGTCGCGCTTGCGCTGACCCTTCGCTCCGCCCTCAAGGGGGTGGGCGAGCCGGCAGCACTCGCGAAGGATCCCTTCACCATCCGCGCTGCCGCCGACGAGTACGTCACTCAACCTCGCGAAGCGCTCTTGACGCCGCAGGTCCTGACGACGCAACTCGCGGAATGGGCGGCGCAGATCCCGGCGCGGTCCCTCAACGTGTCGGCCGATGTCGAGTCACATCGTCTGACCGAGGCGCTGGATCGCGCCGCGGACGCGACCGGCGTCCGGTCGATCTGGCCCTCGTTCCGCGTGTATGTGGCCGCGCTTTCGCGGTTTCCGTTCCGCTTCGGATGGCCGACGCTGGGGCTGACGGTGTTCTGCATCGGGGTCCTGTGGTACGCCTTCGCCTTCGCAGACTTCGAGACCCGGAATCCGTGGGCGCCCCTCCTCACCAGCGCCATCATGATCGGGATCGGCGCGCTCGTCACGGCCCTCTACGGTGTCGCACGCGGTAACCGCGCACGTCTCTGGCATCGCGTCAATCGCCGCGCGCTCATCGACGCACGCGACGCGATCCGGCAGGCCGAGCAGGCCCGAGCGGTGGTCGTCGAGGAGGATGCGCGGATGCAACGGGTCCTGACGAGGGCCGACGATTACCTCCGCCAGCACACCTCCGGTTCCGCGCCCGGCGGAAAGAGGACGGTCCTGCGCCTTCGCGTCGGACGCCTGGATCTGGAGCTCTCCTGGCACTGACCGCACGGCCGATGGTCGAGACACCCGGCCAGCGCCCGCCGCCCTCGTCGGGCCGCGGGGCGGCGTCGCTCTGCCCAGACAGACCCGGCGGCGGGATCCTGTGCGATCCCGCCGCCGGGCGACCGTGAGTCGGAATGCCGACTCAGTCGCGGGCCCGGTTCTTCGTGATGAGCCCCCAGACGAACGAGAAGACGAGGGCGCCGATGACCGCGATGAAGAAGGAGCCCCACGACCAGGGGTCGCTGAACACCGCGCCGATGCCCTTGCCGCCGATCAGGCCGAACAGGAGGCCGCCGGCGAACGCGCCGATCAGGCCGAGGAGAAGGGTGCTGAACCAGCCGCCCTCCTGCTTGCCGGGCAGAATGAGCTTCGCCAGTGCGCCGGCGAGAAGGCCGACGATGATCCATCCGATGACAACCATGCTGAACTCCTTCATACGAGAGACACGTTGCCGTGCTCTCGACATTGTTCCCATACGAAGGCCGCTTCACCAGAGGGGTTGGCCGGAGGCCTCCGGACTGGTATGGGAGGCTCATCGCCCCGGCACGCACGACGCGTCAGCGTCCGCTCGACCACCCTCCCCTCGGATCCCCGACGAGGCGGAGGGCGCGTAGCCGCGGCATGACCTCGTCGCACAGCAGCTCGACGGAACGCCAGGATCCCACCGGGAACGCGATGAAGCCGTCGAGGGCACCGGCGTCGGCGCGGGCCGCGATCGCCGCCACGGCGTCGTCCGGCGTCCCCACGACCGACCAGTGCGGCCCGGTGCGCCGCCACCCCAGGGACGGAGGATAGGTCGCCTGTTCGATCGCAGCCGCTTCCGCCCGGGTGTCGGCCAGCAGAAGCGACAGCCCCGGGAGCAGCAGCGGCGGTTCCTCCCGGCCGGCGTCCGCCGCAGCGGCCCTGATCGCGGCCCGCTGCTGCGTGCCCGCGTCGGCCTCGATCGCGGAGGCGAACATCGCGTCGGCGCGTCGCCCGGCCAGGGACACCGTCGCCGCGCCCCCGCCCGCGACCATGAGCGGCAGGCGTCCCGGGGTCGGCGCCGGGAGCGGCAGCGGACCCGCCACCCGGAAGTTCTCCCCCGCGTGGTCGCTGCGACGCACCCTCTCGACGTCCACGAACACGCCCGCTCCCCGGTCGACACGCATCGCGGCGGCGGGGAAGCCGGCGCGCAGGGACTCGACGACGTCGACGAGCTCCTCGGCCCGGCGCCAGCGCGCCGACGAGTCCGGCAGCCGATCGACCGAGAACTGCTCGTCCCCCGAGCGCGACGTCACCACGTTCCATCCGACGCGCCCCGGAGCCAGGTGCTCCAGCGACGCGAGCTGCCGGGCGACCGGATACGGTTCGGTGAACGTGGCCGACACCGTCACCACCAGCCCGATCCGCCGGGTCGCCCCGGCCAACTGCGCGGCCTGCACCAGGGGATCCAGGCCCAGATGGGCGGGATCGCGCCCGATCGTTCCCATCGGCAGTGTGAGCGCATCCGGCCGGAAGGCCAGATCGAACCCGGCGCTCTCGGCGCGGACGACCGCGTCGACGATCGGGCCTCCGGACAGGATCTCCTCGGCCCGCGAGTCCTCCCGTCGCCATGCCTGTCCCCGCAGCCAGGTCGGGGCGATCGAGAACCCGGTCGTCAGCGTCATGCGACCACCTCGTCGCCGACGGGCGCCAGCGGCGCGATCGGGACGATCATCGGCGTGCCCGTGACCGGGTGCCGCTGGACCAGTGCCTCCAGCCCGAAGGCCACGGCGATCAGCTCGGCCGTCATCACCGCCTCCGGTGCGCCGGTGGCCAGCACCCGCCCCTCGCGCATGACCACGAGATGGTCGGCATAGCGGCAGGCCTGATCGAGATCGTGCAGCACGAGCACGACCGTGCGCCCCTCTTCCCGGTTGAGACGCCGACACAGCTCCAGGACCTCCAGCTGATGGGCGACGTCCAGGTACGTCGTCGGTTCGTCGAGCAGCATCACCGGGGTCTCCTGCGCCAGGAGCATCGCGATCCAGGCGCGTTGCCGCTGTCCGCCCGAGAGCTCGTCGACGGATCTGCCGGCAAGGGGCGCCACTCCGGTCGACCGCATCGCGCGGTTCACCGCGTCCGCGTCCTCCGGCGACCACTGCTGGAGCAGCCGCTGGTGCGGGTACCGGCCGCGGGCGACGAGCTCGGCGACCGTCACCCCGCCGGGAGCGGTCGCCGCCTGCGGAAGGAACCCGACCCGGCGCGCGAGAGCCTTCGGCCCCAGGGAGCGGACGTCCTCGCCGCCCAGCAGAACCCGCCCCGACGCCGGGGCGAGCAGACGAGCCAGCCCCCGCAGCAGCGTCGACTTCCCGCAGGCGTTCGCTCCCAGGATCACGGTGATCCGCCCCTCGGGAAGCGTCGCATGCAGGTCCTCCAGGATCGTGCGGTCGTCATACCGCAGCGTCAGCCCCTCCGCGACGAGCGTGTCCGGCATCAGCGCCACCCCTTTCCTTCGGTCGAGCCTCGGCTCGGCAACAGCAGCCACAACAGGTACAGTCCTCCCACCACGCCGGTCATCCTGCCCACGGGGACGGCGAAGGTCACCGGGAGCAGTTGGGTCACGAGATCGGCGACGACCAGCAGCGCCGCCCCCATCGCCGCGGCGCCGACGATCGGAGGGGCGTCGGCGCGCAGCAGTCGCCGCACCAGCTGCGGTGCCGCCAGCGCCACGAACGCGATCGGTCCGACCGCGGCCGTCGCGAGCGCCGCCAGTGCCACCGCGCACGCCACGAGCAGGAGCCGGGTGCGCTCGACCCGCACCCCCAGCTGCTGCGCGATGTCGTCGCCGAGCTCCATCAGACCCGCCCGGCGGGACAGCACGAGCACGAGGGGGATCACGATGGCGACTCCGGCGAGGACCGGCAGCGCGTGGCTCCACTGGCGCGCGTCCAGCGAGCCGGACAGCCAGAGGTTGGCCTGGCTCGATGCGTCGATGGTGCCGCGCACCAGCAGCAGGCCGTTGACGGCCGAGGCGATCGCGCCGACGCCGATGCCGACGAGGATGAGCTGGCGCCCCGCGATCCCTCCCCCGCGCCGGGCCAGGAGGAGCACCGTCCCCGCCGTGACGAGTCCGCCGAGGATGGTGCCGAGCGCCACCTGCGTCGGCTGCGCGCCGAAGAGGACGATCTGGACGAGGGCGCCGGTGGCGGCTCCCGTGGTGAATCCGATCACGTCCGGAGATCCGAGCGCGTTTCGGGCGAGCGACTGGAAGACGGATCCGGACACGCCCAGCGCCGCCCCCGCGCCGATCGCGCTCAGCACCCGCGGCAGACGCACCCCCTGGACGGCGCGGATCGCGGTCGGGTCGTCGGCGATGCCCAGCACGGCGCCGGGAACGGCGTGCAGCGGCACCGGCAGGCTGCCGACCGTCATCGCGACGGCTCCCGCGATCAGCGCGACAACGGTGAGCACGACCGTGACCGCGATCGTCCGGGGCCGCACGAGGAGGGCGAGGCGTCCCATCCGCAGCACCCGCCGGCCGCCCGGCGCGTCCGTGGCCGTCACGCGGGTCACAGCGGTGCCAGTCGACGACGGCGGACGAGAGCGACGAAGAACGGGCCGCCGAGGATCGCGACCATGATGCCGACTCCCACCTCGCCCGGGGGTGCGACCACGCGCCCCAGCACGTCCGCGACGAGGACGAGAGCGGCACCCAGCGCCATCGCGGTCGGCAGCATCCGACGGTGATCGGAGCCGACCATCAGCCGCGCCACGTGAGGCGCGGTGAGTCCGACGAACGCGATCGGGCCGGCGGCCGCGGTGGCGCCTCCGGCGAGGACGACGACCGCGAGCCCCGCCACGGCCCAGACGACGGCGGGACGCACACCCAGTGCGCGCGCGGTCTCGGGGCCGAGGGAGGCCGCGTCCAGCGCACGAGAGAGCAGGAGCGCGAGGGTCAGTCCGATCCCGATCAGCAGCGCCGCGGGCGGGAGCACGTCCCCGTCGCGGCCGGCGAGGGACCCGACCGCCCACGCGCGATACCGGTCGAAGACCAGGTCGTCGCCGTTCACGATCACGATCTGCGCCAAGGCGCCGAGGACGACGGAGAGGGCCGCCCCGGCGAGGACGAGGCGCACCGGATCCGATCCCCGGCGCACGCCGCCCAGGAGCATGACGAGCCCGCCGGCGACCGCGGCCCCGATGAGGGCGGCCCCGAAGTAGGCGATCGGAGCGACGATCCCGGCCACGGCGACCGCCACGGCGACCGCGACCGCCGCCCCCGCGTTCACGCCGAGGAGGCCCGGCTCCGCGAGGGGATTGCGGGTGAGCGACTGCATCACGACCCCCGCGGCCCCGAGCGCCGCGCCTACGAGGAGCGCGAGCGCAGCCCTCGGTAGACGGCGGTTCCTCAGGAGCAGGTGCGCGTCGTCGGACGGGTCGTAGGCCAGCACCGCGTCCCACAGGTCGGCGGGGGCGAGCATGCGCGTGCCGACGATCGCGCTGGTCACGACGAGGGCGGCGACGACGACGGTGGTGCCGCCGAGGACGAGGAGCAGACGCCCGCGGCCGATGCGCGGCGGAGCGTCCGGCGCCTCGACGGGCGTCGAGGTGGTGTCGATCATGATGGTCCCCGATCGACCGGCCGCGCTCCCCCGCGCGGCCGGTCGAACCGTCTCAGGAGAACAGGTCCTTGATGTGCTCGACGATCTCGGTCGAGCTGTAGAGGTCCATCCGGAACGAGTTCACTCCCAGGCCGTACACCTGTCCCGCCGCGACGGAGGGGAGGTTCGCAAGTACCGGATCCTGAGCGAATCCCTGGGCCTTCTCGTCGTCGGCGGACAGGATGAACGTCGTCTCGCTGGTCAGCTGCAGCAGGTTCTCGTACGTCGCCCACACGAAGTCCGCGCGCTCCTGTGCCTGCGTATGCCACGCGGGGTCCGGGTCCTCGACCGTGAAGCCGAGCGCCTCCAGCAGGTTCGCGTGGGACCCGCCGACGCGGGCGATCGGGTTTTCCTGACCGGGCCCGTTGAAGGAGATGACGTCGGCGGTGCCCTTCGGAACGGTGATCGCGCCGGCCGTCTCGCGCACCAGGGCGTCGAAGTCGGAGATCGTCTTCTCCGCCTGCGCCTCGAGCCCGGTCGCCTCGCCGAGCTCGACCGCCAGATCCTGCCAGGTCTGCGCTCCGTAGTCCACGACGATCGTCGGCGCGATCGACTGCAGGTCGGCGACCTGATCCGTCAGGGCATCCCGTCCGCTGGTGGCGACCACGATCAGATCGGGCTCGTTCGCCATGACCGCCTCGAGATCGAACTCCCCGACGCTCCAGAGGTTGGTCACGTCCCGCTCGTCGGCGATGTCGGCCCACTGGTCGAACCAGACGCCGCCCACCTGCGACCCGCTGGCCACGACCGGGGCGTCGATCGCCAGCAGGGTCCCGGTCACGGAGACCGCGGTCGACAGGATCCGCTCGGGCTGCTCCGGGATCTCGGTGGTCGTGCCGTCGGCGTTCTCGAAGACACGAGGCCACTCGGCGGCCGCCGTGGTCGCGGCGGCCTCCTCGGCGGCGGGCTTCTCGGCGGCGCCGGCGCAGCCGACGAGAGCGAGGGCGCTCGCCACGCCGAGGCCAATCAGGGCGGTCGCGCGGCGGCGCGCGGATGCGTAGATGGTCATGATTCCTTCCCTGGCCCCGGGCCGGTGGCCGTGGGGCAGTCGTCCGCGGGTGCGGGTGCGTGCGTCGACGTCGGCGCGGAGCTCGGGCGCTCCTCGATCGAGATTAGGATTGCCTTACCTCAGTCATTGCACCCAGATCGGCGCATCCTTGTCCTCTCCCCCTCCGTTCGACCCCCGGCGCATCCCCTCCTCGTCGACACGCGCCGAGATCCGCGCCGGTGCGCCGGTGCTGGTGTGGGTGATCGCCGGGCGCATGACGGTGACGCTCGGCTCGTCGCGGTGGTCGCTCGGCCCGGGGCAGGCGCTGTGGATCCCAGGCGGGCACGGAGCTCTGCTGCGAGGGTCTGCCGACTCGGCGGCGCTGCCGATCCGGATCCGCGACGAGGACCGCGCGGCCGGCCCGTCGGCGCCGTTCGTCGCCTCCCCACCCTCAGACGCGGTCCCCCTGCTTCTCGCGGCCTTCACGCGCAGCCTCGGCGTGCTGCACGGCGGAGGGGTCCGCGCCGCGGCCCTCCTCGGCGGCATCGGGCATCCGGCGGCCGCGATCGCAACCCCGCCGATGCCGTCCTCGCCCGACCTGCGCCGCGTCGCGGAGGCGCTTCTGGCAGACCCCGCCCGCGCGCCGTCAGTCGTGGGCGTGGCACACGGGCTGGGTCACAGCGTCCTCGCGAGACGGTTCCGCGCCGAGACCGGCTGGACCCCGGTGCGGTGGCGCACCCGGCACGTGCTCGGCCGCGCTGCCGAGGGGCTCCGCGCCGGTCGCGGAGTCTCGGGCGTCGCCGCCGACGCCGGGTACGGCAGCCCCCAGGCGTTCGCCCGCGCGTTCCGCCGGGAGTGGGGCGTGGCGCCGTCGACCCTCGCAAGCGGGGAGACGATGACGACGGCCGCCGGTGGTCACCGAGGCGACGAGCTCGGTCCGCAGTGCAACGGGTACCACATCGTGGTCTGGGTCGCCGCGGGCGACGCCGTCCTCGGGATCGAGGGACAGGCGATCACGCTGCGCGCCGGCGATCTGGCCTGTCTCCCGGCAGGGACCTCGACGGGGTTCCGCGCCGGCCCCGAGGCGGCCGTGCTTCCGCTGGGCTGGCTTCCCGGCGGCATGGACGTCCCGGCCGGGCTCATCGCGCAGGCGGACGACGAGCTGCGCACCCCGCTGCTGCGCCTCGCCGCCTGGGCGTACGCGGGCGTCGAGCCCGTCAGCGGGGGCGACCCGCGCACCGCGCTGCAGGGGATCCTCGGCCTCCGGGAGCCCGACGGCGTGCGCGGCTCCGTCGCCGACGCCGTCTACGTGCTCCTGGAACGCTTGGCGGAGCACCCCGAGGACGGGCGATCATCGGCGGAGCTCGCGGCCCAGTCCGCGCTGACGCCGGCGGAGCTGCGCGATGCCGTGGAGGCGCTCACCGGCACGACGCTGGCGACCTGGCGCGCACGCACACGGATGACCTGGGCCCGACGGCTGCTGCGCGACGGCCTGCATCCGTCCCAGGTCGCGCGACGCGTCGGATACGCCGATGCCGCCGCCTTCAGCCGAGCCTTCCGCCGCGCCCACGGCCATTCCCCGAGCCGATTCCTCGCGGCCCAGTCCCACCGCACGCCGTGAGGCCGATCCGGGCGCGGAGCACCCGTGGCGCCCACCCTTGACCGTAACGTCGTGGACAATCTGGAGCGGCAGCGAGAGCTACGGCGGGAGCGTGACCGGCTACTGAACGTCCCGAACTGCCCGCGCTATCTGCACCAGATGAAACCAGCGGAGCTTGACGAGGAGCCTGTCTGGCGCTGCGCCGAGTGCGGCACCACGGCTGAGCGGTAGCTGGCTGGGAGAATGCTGCTGATGACTCTCACGCTCGCACCGCTGCTGCTCGACGCAGGCATCGACGTTGCTGATGCAATCGCGATCCGCCACGCCTACGCAACAGAGCCCGATGGTATCCACGCTGACTCCACCGACGACCAGATCCTCGCCTATACGCGGACGCAATCAGCTTCAACGGCGAAGTTCCTGGCCGATCCTCCGAAGTATTGGGTGGTGTTCATCAGGGAAGGCGGGGCCGAGGCCCGCCTGTGGTCGGTCGTGGAGAACCGGGGCGAGCTTTGGAACGACGGCACCCGCCGGATGTTCGACATGGTGAGAACCGACCACATGGTCGAGCTTCGGAATCGACTTGTGATCGGCTGGCGTCCCCCGCGTAGATGGTGGATGCGAGCGGCGACCGCCGCGACCTACCCCGTCACCGGTATCGCGGACGCGGAGCCGATTCCGTTCCCTGGATTCGACCGCCTCGTGCTGAATTACGCGCAGCTCCAGGCGGTGATGCGCGAACCCCGGTACGCCTCGTGGGGCACGGCGCTGGCGTCCGTGCGGGGCATCTATCTGATCACTGACACGCGCGACGGTCGCCACTACGTCGGCAAGGCGGACGGCCTGGAGACCATCCGCCAACGCTGGAGCGCCTACGCAGCCAACGGACACGGTGGCAACGTCGAGCTAAAGGGACTCGACCCGAGCACGTTCCGCTACTCGCTGCTCCGTGTCTTCGACCCGTCGACACCGACCGCTGAGATCAACATCGCGGAGAGTCACTACAAGCTGGCGCTCGACAGCCGAGTCCCCCACGGGCTCAACAGGAA
>NZ_BCRA01000017.1 GCF_001552355.1 Microbacterium resistens NBRC 103078 | reverse complement strand
CGGGGCGCCGCGGCTGGTGCGTCGATGTCCCCGGGCTCGTCTATCGTGGAATCCCATGCTCTCTCCGTCCTTCCCTCAGCGCGCGCCCTGGGGGACCGCCGACAAGCTGCGCGCCTGGCAGCGGGAGGCGCTGGAGGAGTACTTCCGGGCGGACAAGCGCGACTTCCTGGTGGCGGCCACGCCCGGCGCAGGAAAGACGACGTTCGCGCTCACGCTCGCGGTGGAGCTGCTGCGCACGAACGAGGTCAACCGTGTCATCGTCGTCGCGCCGACCGAGCACCTGAAGACCCAGTGGGCCGACGCCGCCGCGCGGGTGCACATCCGCCTCGACCCCCGCTTCCGGAACACCCATTGGGCGCCGTCCCGCGAGTACCACGGCGTGGTCGTCACCTACGCCCAGGTCGCGGCGAAGTCCTCCGTCCATCGTCATCTGACCGAGGACGCACGGACCCTGGTGATCCTCGACGAGGTCCATCACGGCGGCGACGCGTTGAGCTGGGGCGATGCGATCCGGGACGCGTACACCCCGGCACGACGACGGCTGCTGCTGTCGGGGACGCCGTTCCGCAGCGACACCGCGCCGATCCCGTTCGTCGACTATCTCCCCGACGAGTCCGGGTCCCGGGTGTCGAGCACGGACTACCGCTACGGGTACGGGCGCGCCCTCGCCGACGGCGTCGTGCGCCCGGTGCTGTTCCACATGTACGCCGGGAAGATGCGGTGGCGCACCAGCGCCGGCGACGAGCTCGAGGCGCACCTCGGCCAGGACAACACCAAGGACGTCACCTCGCAGGCCTGGCGCACCGCCCTCGACCCGGAGGGCGAGTGGATGCCGGCGGTGCTGTCGGCCGCGGATCGCCGGCTCACCGAGATCCGCCACCACGTCCCGGACGCCGGGGGCCTGGTGATCGCCACGGATCAGACCGTCGCCAGGGCGTATGCGCGCATCCTGCGGGAGCTGACCGGGGAACGGCCGACGGTCGTCCTCTCCGACGAGGCCGAGGCGTCGCAGCGCATCGAGCAGTTCAGCCAGGGGACGAGCCGGTGGATGGTCGCGGTGCGCATGGTGTCCGAGGGCGTGGACGTGCCCCGGCTCGCGGTCGGCGTCTACGCGACGTCCTCGTCCACGCCGCTGTTCTTCGCCCAGGCGATCGGGCGATTCGTCCGTGCGCGCCGGCGCGGCGAGGCCGCCAGCGTGTTCCTGCCGAACGTCCCTGTCCTGATGAAGCTGGCCAACGAGATGGAGCGCCAGCGCGACCACGCGCTGGACCGGAAGACGAAGGACGACGACGGACTCGACGACTCCCTGATCGACGCCGCCAACCGGGAGGAGGAGGCGTCCGACGCCCTGACCCAGGAGTTCAGCTACCAGGCGATCTCCTCGCTCGCGCACTTCGATCGCGTGGTCTTCGAGGGCAAGGAGTTCGGTCAGCTCGCGGAGCCGGGAACGCCCGAGGAGGAGGAGTTCATCGGGATCCCGGGGCTCCTCGAACCCGAGCACGTCCACGAGCTCCTCATGCAGCGCCAGGCCCGGCAGTCCCGGCTGCGCGAGGCGCGCGAAGCGCATGCGGGACCGGAGCAGACCACGACCCTGCCCGCGCCGCTGCACCGCACCCTCCGGGAGCAGCGGCAGCTGCTGAACAGCCTCGTCGGCCTCTACGCACGGCAGAGCGGTGAACCGCACGGGGCCGTCCACGCGGAACTTCGCCGGATCTGCGGAGGCCCGGCGGTGGCCCAGGCGACCGTCGCACAGCTGCAGGCGCGCATCGACGTGCTCCGGCGTCGCGTGCGCTCCTGAGCCGCGCGGCCGCGGGCGCCGTCCCGACGGGCGGCGGCATGCCCGGGAGCCGCGGATGAGGAGACCCGAAATGCTGTCAATCCGCGTCCTGACGCGGTTCCGGTCGCCATACCTCAGTAGCGTGGAACGGTCGTCCTTATCCCCGGAGGCCCCGCATGACCACTCAGCTCGAACCGACCTCCGCCGACCGTCGGCGCTGGGCGCGCTACCTCGTCGAGGAGCGGGCGGAAGGGCGGGTGTACCAGCGCCTGGCGTCCCGGCGGGAGGGAGAGGAGAAGCAGATCCTGCTCTCGCTCGCCGATGCGGAACGGCGCCACGAGCAGCACTGGCTCGACCTGCTCGGGGAAGAGCCCTCGCGCCTGCCGCGCGCCGGTCTGCGCTCTCGGATCCTCGGCTGGATGGCGGGGCGGTTCGGCTCCATCTTCGTGCTCGCCCTCGCGCAGAACGCCGAAGCACGGTCTCCGTACGACGCCGAGGAGTTCGCGACGCCGGCCATGCGTGCGGATGAGAAGGTCCACTACGAGGTGGTGCGCGGTCTCGCCGCCCGAGGGCGCCGTCGTCTGTCCGGCTCCTTCCGCGCCGCCGTCTTCGGCGCCAACGACGGTCTGGTCAGCAACCTCGCCCTGGTGATGGGGATCGGCGCGACCGGGGTCAGCGGCGGGTTCGTGCTGTTCAGCGGTATCGCCGGGCTGCTCGCCGGGGCGCTGTCGATGGGAGCGGGGGAGTTCGTCTCCGTGCGGTCCCAGCGGGAGCTCCTCGCCGCCACCGAGGCGAACGACGACGCGGCGGCCGCCGCCGGCGATCTCGACATCGACGAGAACGAGCTGGCGCTCGTCTACCGCGCCCGCGGCGCGGCGCCCGCCGAGGCGCTGGCGAAGGCGCACCGCGTCGTCGAGGCCGCGAAGATCGGCGCCCGCCAGGCCACGACGGGGCCGGTCGGCACCCGCGCTGCGGACCACGAGGTGGTCGGCAGCGACTGGGGCGCCGCGGTGTCGAGCTTCCTGCTCTTCGCCTCCGGCGCGATCATCCCTGTCCTGCCGTGGCTGTTCGGCATGGACGGCATCGCCGCCGTCGTGACGGCACTGGTCCTAGTCGGAGTGGCGCTGCTCGGCACCGGGGCGATGGTCGGGATCCTCTCCGGAGGACCTCCGCTCCGCCGCGCTCTCCGGCAGCTCGCCATCGGTTTCGGGGCCGCGGCCGTCACCTACGCGCTGGGCCTCCTCTTCGGCGTCGGCGTCGCCTGACCCGCTCGGGCGACGCCTCGTCCGCGGAAGATGAATCCCCTCGCGGTTCCGGGTATGGTCGGGATCGTCGAGGAGGATCATGAGCACCCTGGTTTTCCGCGTCAGCGCGGTCGTCGGTTCGTTGGTGGTCGTCGGCATCATCATCTGGGTGGACGTCGCCACCTCGGTGTGGCAGAACTACGCCGTCGTTTCGGGACTCGCCGGAGGGCTGGTCACGTTCCTGCTCACCGCGGCCGTGGTCGACAAGGTGATCGCCCGTTCGACCCACGAGCGCTGGGCCCCGGTGACCCGTCTCGCCCTGGGCGACCTGCGTCGCAGCCTTGCCGCTGACCCCCGTGATCCGGCGGCCGGCATGCGCCGTCTGCCGGATCCCGAACCCGCCTCCGCGGGTGCGCTCGTCGATGCGGCCGCGGAGGAGCGCGACGCCATCGCGGCGGCCCTGGGCCGCTGGTCGTCCTTCCTCGCGGCCAGCGCGGACGTCGCCGGGGTCATGGACGCACTGGCGGAACTCGCCGAGCGTCTGGACCGCATCGACGAGCACGCGCGACGAATCGACGCGGGCCCCGCTGGCTCCGCCGCGCTCCTGGTCGAGCTCCGCGGAGAGATCGCGGGCTATCGCGCCGCCGGCGACGCCCTGTTCCACCACCTCGGCGCCGCGCTGGACGGCTACCGGTTCCCGCGGCGCACCGGATCGCGCCGGGCAGCCATCGCACAACCGGGCTGAGAACCGAAGCGGGGTGGGCGGTCCGGGTCAGTTCGCGCCGTCCAGGCGCTCCCGTTGCGCGGACGTCAGCTCCAGGTCCGCGGCGGCGAGATTCTCGTCCAGCTGTCCGACGCTGGATGCGCCGATCAGCGGGATGAAGGGGACGTCGCCTCCCATGAGCCAGGCCAGGACGACCTGGTTCGGCGTCGCCCCCGCCTCCGCGGCGACCTCCTGCAGCGCGATCCGACGCGCGTCGTTGCCCGGGTGCCGGTAGAGCTCGCCGGGGTCGATGTCGCGGGCGTAGGCGCCGCGCAGCAGGGGCGAGTACGCGACGGGGGCGAGTCCGGGCTGATCGCGGAGGTAGGCGAGCAGATCGGGAGACACGACGCCGATCTGCCCGTCGGGGGAGCGGCGGCTCGGGTGGTCGACCCGCGAGCGGAGGTAGCTGTGGTGATGCTGCAGCACCTGCACGGCCGGAAGGCCCTCCGCCGCGGCCAGGGTCCGCGCGCGCTCGATCTGCCAGGACCAGTGGTTGCTCAGCCCGATGTGGGTCGCCCGCCCCTCGGCCGCCAAGACCCCGAAGGTGCGGATCTGCTCGTCGAACGGGGTGCGGGGGTCCGGGACGTGCGCGTAGAACACGTCGACATGATCGCGGCCCAGGTTCTTCAGGCTCCGGTCGAGGCCGCGCCGGATGACGTCCGCGGAGAGCCCTTCGATGTCGTCGGCGAGCGCGGTGGCCGCCTGCGCGGGACGACCGCCGACCTTGGTTGCGACCACGACCTCGTCGGTGAGTCCTCGATCGCTCAGCCAGCGCCCGAGCAGACGCTCGCTCTCGCCGCCGCGGGTGCCGTTGACCCAGTAGGCGTAGTTGTTCGAGGTGTCGATGAACGTGCCCCCGGAGGCGAGGAACCGGTCAAGGATCGCGAACGAGGTCTCCTCGTCCGTCGCGGTGCCGAACATCATGGCACCGAGCGCGATGGCGGAGACGGGCGTGGCGCGGTCCCCGCCGCCGATGGTGCGTGTCCTCATTCGACCATGCTGGCACGTGCGGGCCCGCGCGTCACCGGGTTCGTCCTGATCGACCGGCCGGCACGGTCAGGGCAGGCGGGGGATCGCGGCCACGAGGCGGCGGGTGTACTCCTCGGCGGGCGCGGTGAGCACGGTTCGCGTGTCGGCGGCCTCGACGATGCGCCCGCGCTCGAGGACGACGGTCCGATCGCAGACCGCCGCGACCGTGCCGAGGTCGTGCGACACCATCACGAGAGCAAGCCCCGTCTCCGAGCGCAGGTTCCGGAGCAGGTCGATGACCTGCATCCTGGTGCTCATGTCCAGCGCGCTCACCGGCTCGTCGGCGATCAGGACCCGGGGACGCACGACGATGGCGCGCGCGATCGCGATCCGCTGGCGTTGACCGCCCGAGAACTCGTGCGGATACCGTCGGGCGGCGTCCTCGGGCAGTCCCACCGACGCGAGTGCCGCCCGCACCGGTTCGCGGGTCGCGGCCCCGCGCGCGATCCCCAGCGACTCGAGGGGCTCGGCGATCGTCCGATCGATCCGCTGCCGGGGGTCCAGGGACGAATAGGGGTCCTGGAAGACCGCCTGCACCGTCTGCCGGAACCGCCGCATCAGGACCCGATCGCGAAGCCGGAGCGGCACACCCTCGAACAGCACGTCGCCGCGCGCCGGAGCGGCGAGGCCGAGCAGCAGGGACAGCAGCGTCGACTTGCCGGCCCCCGACTCCCCGACGATCCCGACGGATTCCCCGGCCCCGACGGCGAGGTCGATGCCGACGAGGGTCGGGCGCCCGCCGTAGGAGAAGGACACGTCGCGGGTCTCGAGCACGGTCATGATCGTCCCTCCTCCGGGGAGCCGGTTGCGGGAAGACCCCCGTCGAGGGCGCCGTCGAGCGCGCGGGCGTGTGCGATCAGCGCCGCCGTGTACGGGTGTCGAGGGACGCGGAGCACATCCAGGACGGGGCCGTCCTCGACGGCGCGGCCCCCCTGCATCACGACGACCCGATCCGTCATGCGGGCCACGACGGCCAGGTCGTGACTGACGAAGAGGAGACCCATGCCCCGCTCGACGACCAGCCGGTCCAGCAGATCGAGGATCCGCGCCTGCACGGTGACGTCCAGAGCGGTGGTGGGTTCGTCGGCGATCAGCAGGCGCGGGCGGGCGGCCAGCGCGATCGCGATCGCCACCCGCTGCCGCTGGCCGCCGGACAGCTCGTGGGGATAGGCGCGGCGGAGGCGCGGTTCGTCGAGGCCGACCTCCTCGAAGGCTTCGGCGACGGCGTCCCGCAGCGCGGGCCCGCGGAGTCTCCGGTGCCGCCGGAGCGGCTCCGCGACCTGCCGCTCCACCCGCATCAACGGGTCCAGGGCGGTCAGCGGTTCCTGGAAGACCATTCCGGCCACCGCGCCGCGCAGGCTCCGCAGGGTCGCGTCCGTCGCACCGATGGTCTGGACTCCGCCGAGCCGGACGGATCCCGCGCTGCGCAGCGGAGCGGGGAGGAGGCCGGTGAGGGCGAGCGCGCTCACGGACTTGCCGGATCCGGACTCGCCGATGATCCCGAGCCGTTCGCCGGGCGCGATGCGGAAGGACAGGTCAGTGACGAGATCCCGGCCCGGCGTATGGACGGACAGGCCGGACACCTCGAGGAGGTCGTCGGATCCGGGGCTCACGCGGGCCTCCTTCGACGGCGGGTCGGGTCCGCGGCGTCGCGGAGGCCATCGGCGACGAAGTTCACGCCGAGGACGAGGACGACCAGGGCCAGGCCGGGCGCGATGGCTCCGGCCGGGGCGATGAGCACCGTGCCCTGGGCCTCCTGCAGCAATCGCCCCCACGAGGCGTTCGGGGGAGGGGCGCCGAGCCCGAGATACGACAGGCTCGCCTCGGCGAGCACCGCCGCGCCGAACTGCAGCGCCAGCGTCACCGCGAGTGTGGGCGCCATGTTCGGCAGCAGATGCCGTCGCACGATGCCGAGCGTGCCCGTCCCGCTCGTCCGCGCGGCGACGACGTACGGCGAGCCGACTTCGCGGCGCGCGAGGATCCGGGCGACGCGCGCCACGACGGCCGACATCGCGAGCCCGATCGCCAGCACGGCGGAACCGAGGGACGGCGGCTGGAGGGCGACGATCAGCATCGCGGTGAGCAGCACGGGGAAGGCGATGGCGACGTCGATGAACGCGGAGACGGCGTCGTCGATCCACGGCGCCGCGAGAGCCGCGGCCAGGCCGATGAGCACGCCCAGGACCGCCGCGATCGCGACCGAGCCCGTGCCGACCGCCAGGGCGATGCGTGCGCCCACCATGAGCTGGCTCAGCAGGTCGCGACCGAGCTTGTCGGTTCCCAACAGGTGCTCGGCGCTCGGCGGGGAGAGCCGGCCGCCGGTGGTGTCGTCCAAGGGGTAGGGCAGCCAGACCAGGGACACGAGTGCCACGACCACGACCGCTCCGACCAGCAGCGCCCCGATCCCGAGCGTCGCGCGACGCCGGTTCACGAGGCGACTCCGATGGAGCGACGCAGGCGCGGGTCCACGAGCCGTTGACTCAGATCGGCGACGAAGCCCACGAGCAGCACGATGAGCGTGGTGACGACCAGCACTCCCTGGATCGCCGCGAAGTCGTGGCGCGCGATGCCGTCGACGAGATATCCGCCGAGACCGGGGAGCGCGAACACGCTCTCCACGACGACGGCGCCGAGCAGGGTCGACGCCAGCTCGATGCCGAGCACGGAGATCACCGGCACGGCGCCGTTGCGCAGGCCGTGACGCCACAGCGCCTCACCGAAGCCGGATCCGTGGGCGCGTGCCGTGCGCAGGTAGTCGCTGCCGAGGACGTCGAGCGTCGCGGAACGGACGTACCGGGTGAGGGAGGCGCCCATGACGATCGCGATGGTGATGGCGGGGAGCATCAGCGATGCGACGGCGCCGGCGGGGTCGCCCCAGTCGTCGGCGGGGAACCCGCCCGTCGGGAACCATCCGAGCCCGAGTCCGAAGAGCCAGACGAGCACGATCCCGACCCAGAACACGGGAACGGCGATGCCGAGCTGCGCGATCCCGGACAGGACCGTTCCCCACCACCGGTCGGCGTGCACGGCGCTGACGATGCCGGCGATCAGGGCGCCGACCACGGCGAGGCCGAAGGCGATCAGGGTCAGCGGCGCCGTCACCTGCAGGCGCCGGGCGATGTCCGGGCCGACCGGGGCGCCGGTGAGGAGGGACTCCCCGAGATCCAGACGGATCATCTGCCCTGCCCAGGTGACGAACTGGACGAGCAGCGGCTGATCGGATCCGACCTGTTCGCGCGCCGCGGCGATCTGCTCGGGCGTCGCGTCGACGGACAGCAGAGCATTGGCGGGGTCGCCGGGAAGCAGGCGCAGCAACACGAAGATCAGCACCATGGCGATGGCGAAGGAGCCCACGAGAAGGGCTCCGCGACGCAGTGCGTAGCCGAGCATGCGTTCCCCTCCGTCGTCTCTTCGTCGCCCCGTCACCGGGGATTCGGTCGCGCGGCTCGAACGGGCCGCGCGACCGCGTCACTCCTTGACGATGCCATAGACGAAGAACTGGGAGTTGAGGCCGTTCACGGGGAAGCCGGACACCGCGTCGGACGCGACGACGATCTGCGGGTAGAGATAGAGCCACGCGCTGGCCGCGTCGGTCGCGATCTGCCGGTTGGCCTGGGCCAGGAGGGCGGTCTGCTCCTCCTCGGTCGTCGCGCGCTCGGCGTCGGCGATCCACTGCGCCACCTGCGGGTTGTCGTAGCCCCAGTAGAAGTCCGGGTTCCCATACCAGACGACGTCGCGATCGTTCACGTGCTCCTGCAGCGTCGCCTGGAAGTCGTGCTCCTTGAAGACCTTCGAGTACCACTCGTCGGCGCTGATCGTGTTGATCTCGACCGTGATGCCGACCTTCTTTAGCTCCGACTGCAGGAACTCCGCCACGGCCGGGTGCGGGTCGTAGCTGGGCGTGTCGAGCGTGAACGTGAAGCCGTCGGCCAGTCCCGCCTCGGTGAGGAGCCGCGCGGAGCGTTCGGGGTCGTAGGGGTTGAGGTCGGTGAGATCCTCGTACCAGGGGTCGCTCGGCGGGACCATCGACCCGATGAGCGTGCCGTAGTCGCCCCAGATCGCGTTCAGCAGCTTCTCCCGGTCCACCGCCGAGTACACGGCCTGGCGCACGCGCGGGTCGTCGAACGGGGCCACACGGTCGTTGAACGCCAGGAGCTCCTTGGTCGTGGAATCGCCCTCGCTGATCGTGAAGCCGGCGCTGTCGAACTGCGGCAGGGAGTCCGGGTTCTGCACCGAGGTGATGAGATCGATCCGGCCGCTGCGCAGTGCCGTGTCCTCGGCGGCGGCGTCGGTGAAGTAGGAGAAGACGACACCGGCGTTCTTGGCCGGCTCGCCCCAGTAGTCGTCCCATCGGTCCAGCGACAGCGTGCTGCCGCGCTTCCACTCGCCGAGGGTGTACGGCCCCGTACCGTCCGCGGTGGTCTCCCGATCGGTCGCATCGGCGTTCACGATCCAGACGTAGGAGAGGAGGTAGGGGAAGGAGACGGATCGGTCGCTGAGGGTGACGACCACGGTGTGCTCGTCCGGGGTCTCGACACCCGCCACCACCGACAGGCTCGACTTGCGTGCGGACTGGGAGTCCGGTGCCAGGACGGCCTCGATGCTGGCCTTCACGTCCGCGGACGTGAGCGCCTTGCCCGAGTGGAACGCGACATCGTCGCGGAGCGCGAACGTGTACGTCAGACCATCCTCGGAGACCTCGTATCCGGTGGCGAGGAGGGGCTCCACCTCGCCGTCGTCGGTGAGCCGGAAGAGGCCCTCGTAGACGTTGCCCGTGAGCGCCTCGGTCACGCCCTGCCCGCCGCCGGCGGTGTTGCTCAGGTTGACGGGCTCGTAGAGCGACCCGATGCGGATGATCGCGTCGTCACCGGTGGCGCCGCCTCCGGAGGGCGCGCAGCCGGAGAGGGCGACGGCCGCGACCGCGAGGCCGCCGATGACGAGGGAGAAGGACTTCTTCAGGGAGCGCATGGGCGTGTCTTTCGAGGGAGGCGAGGAACGGAAGATCGGTCAGGCCGTGTAGATGTCGAAGCCGTCGCGGAAGCGGACGAGGCGCTCACCGGCCGGCACCGGCCACGGGAAGCGGTTCTGCGGCGGAGGCATCGGGCAGTTGTACTGGGCGGAGAACCCGCACGGCGGGACGAAGGCGCGGTTGAAGTCGAGCCGGACCGTGCCCGCGTCGCCGAACCCTCCGGCGTCGTCGCGCTCGACGAAGAGGAACCGCCCGGATCCGTAGGTGCCCGTCTCGTCGTCCCGGCCGTTGGTGGGATCGCCGAAGACGAGCAGGAGCGTCCCGCCGTCGTCGAACGCGGCGAGGGTGAACGTCTCGCCGTCCCGCTCGAAGACGATGTCTCCGGGCACGACCAGGTTGCGGGACCCGCCGGCGTCGCGGATGTGCTCGAACGGGATCGTGCGGTCCGCGGACACGGGAGCGAACCGGGCATCGATGACCCAGTCGGGGTCGTAGGGGAAGGCGACGATGTCCTCGAAGGCGCGGATCGCCGGCGAGTCCGCGTCCCAGACACGGAGGCCGTGCTCGGGCGCGCCCGTGTCGATCCCGGTACGCGACAGGGCCGTGACCGTGACGCCCGCGGGCGACGCAGCGCGCTCCGCCGCCACGAGCGCCTCCGCCTGCTCCGGGGTCGTGTCGGTCGGGAACCACCGCGTCTCGATGAGGCTCAGGTTGCCGGTGGGCGCGGTGACCGCGGCGCGGCGTCGCGCACGCCAGCCGTCGTGGGCGGCGGCCGCGGGGTCTGCGTTCGTCATGGATGTTCCGTCCTGCTCGGAGCCCCGGGCGCTCGGGTAGGCGCGCGGGTGCCCCAGATATCAAGTCTGCGGCATCCGGAATCCTTCCCGGCAATCGGGGGCGACACGGTCCGTAACAGCGCGCCGCTATCGGCGCACGACCATCGGGGTCCCCGTCACGGGGTCCGCGGTCACGAGCGCGTCGATGCCGAAGACCTCGCCGATGCGATCCGCCGTGAGGAGGCACTCCGGCGCTCCCGTGGCGACCACGCGGCCGCCCTTCATCAGCACGAGGTGATCGGCGTACCGCGCGGCCTGGTTGAGGTCGTGGAGCACCGCGACCACGGTCTTGCCCTGCCCGTTGAGCGTGCGGAGCAGATCGAGCAGCTCGTACTGGTGGGCGATGTCGAGGAACGTCGTCGGCTCGTCCAGCAGCATGACCGGGGTCTGCTGCGCCAGGAGCAGCGCGACCCACACCCGCTGGCGCTGCCCGCCGGAGAGCTGATCCACGGATCGATCCGCGAGGTCCTCGGTCCCCGTGGCGCGCAGGGCCTCCGTGGTCGCGGCGTCGTCGGCGCCGGTCCACCGCTGCAGAGCCGTGTGGTGCGGATGCCGGCCGCGCGAGACCAGGTCGGCGACGCGCATGCCCTCCGGCGCGACGGCGTCCTGCGGCAGCAGCCCCATCCGGCGCGCCAGCTCCTTCGAGCCGTACTCCGCCAGGGCGCGGCCGTCGAGCAGCACCTGACCCGTCTTCGGGCGCAGGACCCGCGCGAGCGCGCGCAGCACGGTGGACTTGCCCGAGGCGTTCGGGCCGAGGATGACCGTGAACGAGCCGCGCGGCAGGGCCAGATCCACACCGTGGACGACCACCTGCCCGTCGTAGCCGATCACCAGGTCCCTGGCCTCGATCGCCGGAGTGTGCGTGGTCATGTCTTCTCCCAGGGAGGCGGTGCGAGGCGGGCCGTCCGATCGGCCGCACCCCGCACCGGGCGGGCGCTCAGCCGAGCAGGTCCTCGACCTGGTCGATGACGAGGTTTGCGCCGATGACGCCGATGCCCACCATCCAGGTGTCGTCCTCGACCTCGAACGCGCTGCCGCCGGACACGCCGGGCAGAGCTCCCCACAGGCCGGTGATCCGGGCCTGCGTGGTCGCCGCCGGGTCGCCGCCCGGGCTCATGTAGAAGACCGCTTCGCCGTCGATCTGCTCGTAGAGCTCGGGGCTGAGCTCCATCATCGAGTACTCGTTCCAGTCGCGGTCGGCTCCGAGGTCGAAACCCATCTCCGTCAGCAGCGAGCCGGAGAACGTGCCGGGGCCGTACAGGCGGAAATTGTCCGAGCGGAAGCGGACGATCGAGGCGGTCGTGCCCTGGGCGCCGACCGTCTTTCCCACGTCGGCCGCCCTCTTCTCGACGCCGGAGATGAGCTCGTCCATCCTGTCGGACTGGTGGACGGCGCGTGCCGTCAGCTCGGCCTGTTCGGTCCAGTTCGTGCCGGTGTCCTCGGAGAACACGGTCGGCGCGATGGCGGAGAGCTCGTCGTACAGCGCCTCGTGGCGGACCTTCGACCCCAGGATCAGATCGGGCGCGAGGTTCGCGATGGCGTCGACGTCCGGTTCCGCGATGAAGCCGATCGGCTCGGTGTCGGCGAGCTCGTCGGCGAGATAGGCGGGGAACCCGCGCCCTGCGCCGATCTCCGGAGCGCCCACCGGGGTGATCCCGAGGGCGACCAGGGCGTCCATCTGCGGCGAGTCCAGAACGACGATGCGCTCCGGCACCGTCTCGAACTCGGTCTCGCCCATGGCGTGCTCGACCACGTATCCGGCGGTCGGGTTCGTGGACTCCTCCGGTTCGGCGGCGCCGCAGCCGGTGACGAGCAGCGCGATGCCGGCGAGGGAGGCGGCGGCGAAGAGGAGGGTCCGGGGGCGTTCGGGTCTGTTCACATCCACGAACGCTAGCAACATTGGTTAGGCTCACCAAACATGAACCTCGGGACCGCGATCGTCGAGCCCGCACGGACGCCCTTCGCCGTGCGGCCGTCGCGCACAGCGTCCGTCATGCTCGGCGCCTCACTGATCCTGGCCCTCTCCGTGGTGCTGAGCCTGGCGGTCGGGGCACGTTTCATTCCGCTCCACGAGGTCGCGCTGGCCCTCGTCGGCGCCGGTCACGAGAACGTGCTCCACATCGTGGGCGAGCTGCGGGTCGCCCGGACGGTGAACGCGCTGATCTGCGGCGTCGCGCTCGGGGTCGCGGGGGTCCTGATGCAGGCGATCACCCGCAATCCGATCGCCGATCCCGGGATGCTCGGGGTCAACGCCGGCGCCTCGTTCGGCGTGGTCGCCGGGCTCAGCGTGTTCGGCGCCCTCGGGGTGGGCGGGACGGTGTGGCTCGCCCTGGCCGGCGCCGCCGCAGCCTCGGCGGTGATCTTCTGGTTCGCCGGTTCCCGGTTCGCCGAGGCGTCGCCGGTGCGCCTGATCCTGGCGGGCGTGGCGTTCTCCGCGATCCTCGGAGGCGCCACCCAGGCGCTCGTGCTGTCGGACGAGACCCTGCTGGATGCGTTCCGGTTCTGGCGGGTCGGCTCTCTGACGGCGCGTCCGGTCGACGAGGCGTTGCCGCTGGTCGCGCTCGTCGTGGTCGGTGCCCTCCTCGCGCTGGCGCTGGCGCCCGCGCTCAACGCGATGTCGCTCGGGGACGACAGCGCGATCTCCTTGGGCGTCCGTCCTGGCGTCGTGCGCGCTCTGGCCCTCGCCGCCGTCGCACTGCTGTGCGGAACCGCCACCGCCATCGCCGGGCCGATCGCGTTCGTCGGACTGGTCGTGCCGCACCTGGTGCGGCGCGCGGTCGGGCCGGACCTCCGGATCGTGCTGCCCGCCTCCGTGCTCGCCGCCCCGGCGATGCTGCTTCTCTCGGACACGCTGGGCCGGATCATCGGAGGCGGCGGCGAGGTGCAGGTCGGCATCGTCACGGCGTTCGTCGGAGGCCCCCTGCTCATCGCCTTCGTGGCGAGGCGGCGCGGGACGAGGCTGTCGTGACCGGCCTCTCCACGGATGAACGTGTGGTCGCCGCGCATCGGTGGTCGTTCCGCTATCGACCCCGGAGCGTCCTCATGGTCGCCGCCACGGCCGGAGCGCTCGTGGTGCTGTGCGCGGTGGCGCTGATGGTGGGGGAGTACGTGGTCAGCCCGCATGCCCTGCTGCGGACCCTCGCCGGTGATCCTCCGGAGCGGCTCGACGGGTTCTTCGTGCTCGGGCGCCGCCTTCCTCGGGCCCTCGTCGCGATCGTCGTCGGGGCGAGCCTCGCGGTGGCCGGTGCGGTGTTCCAAGCGCTGACCCGCAATCCCCTCGCAAGCCCGGACGTCGTCGGCATCAGCAGCGGCGCGTCCGTCGGCGCCGTGGCCGTGTTCCTGATCTGGGGCGGATCGATGGACCAGGCCGCGCTGGGCGCCGTGGCGGGGGCTCTCGCAGTCGCCGGCGTGATCGTGCTGCTCACGGTGCGGACGGGCCTGCACGGCGTCCAGCTGATCCTCACCGGCGTCGCCCTCTCGGCGATCGCGATGGCGGTGGTCGACTACGTCCTGACGCAGGTCTTCGTCGCGAGCGCCACCACGGCGCAGACCTGGCTCGTGGGCTCTCTGCAGGGTCGAGGGTGGGACGACCTGATCCCGGCCGGCATCGCGCTGGCCCTCATCACGCCGCTGTTGGCCTGGGCCGCGCCGCAAGTGCGGATGATGGAACTCGGCGACGGCATGGCGACGTCGCTGGGCGTGCGCATCGTCCGCCTCCGGTGGCTTCTGCTGCTCGCGGCGACGCTCCTCGTCGCGGTGGCGGTGGCGACCGCCGGGCCGATCTCCTTCGTGGCCCTCGTCGCCCCGCACATCGCCCGTCGGCTCTCCGGGGCGACCGGATTCCTCGCCGCCGGGCTGGTCGGCGCCTTCCTCCTGCTCGCGAGCGACCTGCTCGCGATGTACGCGTTCCCGGCCCCGATCCCGGTGGGCGCCGTCACGATCACCCTCGGCGGCGGGTTCTTCCTCTGGCTGCTCTGGAGAGAGGGGGCTCGCCGTGCCTGAGCGTGCGAAGACACCGGACCGGTCGGGACCTCGTCCGCGGCCTCCGCAGCGGAGCCGGCGGCAGGATGCGCGCGTGTTCGCCGCGACGGTCGTGGCCGTCCGGGAGGTCACCCCGCACATGCGACGGATCACGGTCACGGCGCCGGAGGTCGCCGGGTACGCACCGCTCGGGCCCGATGAGTACCTCGGGCTCCTGATGCCGCGGGACGACGAGGCCCCGCTGGTTCTCCCCGCGGAGGACGGCGGGGACAACATCCGGGCCGCCGTCGCGGCGATCCCCGAGGAGCACCGCCCCGATCTCCGTTGGTACACGCTGCGCGCGCACCGGCCCTCCGCGGCGGAGATCGACATCGACATGGTCGTCCACGGCGACGAGGGGCCGGGCACCCGCTTCGCGCGCCGGGCGCACCCCGGTTCCGTGCTCGGGATCCGCGAGGCCGCCGCACTGTATGCACCGGCGCCGGACGCCCGCACGCGGCTCCTCGTCGGCGATGAGTCGTCCCTTCCGGCGATCGCCCGGATCCTCGAGACGACAGGCTCCGTGAGGACGGCCGTGTTCATCGAGATCGCGGACGAGAGGGAGCGCCAGGACCTCCCGGGCGACGTCGTCTGGGTGCCGCGGGGGGATGAGCGTCCCGGCGCGCCGCTCGCGCGCGCGCTCCGCACGGCCGTGCTCCCGGATCCCGTCGACTACGCGTGGGTGTGCGGCGAGCGGGGCGGCGTGCAGGAGATCCGCCGCCAGCTCGTCGAGCGCGGGGTGCCGAAGGACCGGATCACCTTCTCGGGCTATTGGCGCCTCGGTGAGCCTCGCGGGTGACCGTGATGCGACCGGGAACCGAGAAGGCCGGGCCGCTCCGTCTGGAGCGACCCGGCCTTCTCACTGTGCGCGAGGGGGGACTTGAACCCCCACGCCCTATGCGGGCACTAGCACCTCAAGCTAGCGCGTCTACCTATTCCGCCACCCGCGCTGGTGTTTTCGGCTGTTTCCAACCGAAGAATGAGATTAGCACGATCCCGGGGTGCGCTCGAACCCGGGCGTCCGCCGGGCGCGTCGATCGGGCCTCTTCCCGTGTTCGATACGCTGGACCCATGTCTGCGCCCGAGGTCGATCTGCCCGAAGTCGCCCGGCTCGCCGCCGATCTGATCCGGTTCGACACGTCGAACTTCGGAGGCGGGGACGCGCGGGGGGAGCGCGAGGCAGCCGAGTACGTCGGCGCCTACCTGGAGAGCCTGGGGCTGCGCACCGAGTACTACGAGCCGATCACGCGGCGCACCAACGTCATGGCGCGCGTGCCGGGACGCGACCCGGACAAGCCTGCGCTCGTCGTGCACGGGCACCTCGACGTCGTCCCGGCGATGGCGGACGACTGGAGCGTGGATCCGTTCGGCGGCGTCGTCCGGGACGGGATGCTGTGGGGCCGAGGCGCCGTGGACATGAAGAACATGGACGCGATGATCCTCACCTCGGTGGCGGATCTCCTCCGTGCCGGCGAACAGCCCGAGCGCGACCTCGTCCTCGCTTTCTTCGCCGACGAGGAGAACGGCGGGGTGGAGGGCTCGGCCCTCGTGGTTCGGGAGCGCCCCGAGTGGTTCGCCGGCGCCGGCGAGGCGATCAGCGAGGTCGGCGGCTACTCCATCGACGTGGCCGGACGTCGTGCCTACTTGCTTCAGGTGGGGGAGAAGGCCCTGATGTGGATCCGCCTGGTGGCCCGCGGGCGCGCCGGGCACGGCAGCCGCCTGCACCCGGACAACGCCGTGACACGGCTGGCCGAGGCGGTCGCCGCACTCGGGCGCACACAGTGGCCGGTGCGGCTGACGCCGACGACCAGGGAACTGCTCGGACGGCTGTCCGATCTGACGGGCCTGCCCGCGGACGACCCGGACGCGCTGGCGGCGACGGCCGGGCCGGCCGAGGCGTTCCTCCGCTCGACCTTCCGAACGACGACGAACCCGACCGTCCTCGCGGCCGGGTACAAGCACAACGTCATCCCCGAGCGGGCCGAGGCGCTGGTCGACGTGCGCGTGCTCCCCGGCACCGAGGACGCGGTGCTGGCCCAGCTCCAGGAGATCGTGGGCGACGACGTCGAGATCGAGATGGTGGTGCGCGACATCGGCATGGAGACCCCGTTCCAGGGCGCGCTCGTCGATGCGATGGTCGGGGCGCTCGGGCGGCACGATCCCGGTGTTCCGGTGATCCCGTACCTGCTCGGCGCCGGGACGGACAACAAGGCCCTCGCCACCCTCGGCATCACCGGCTACGGGTTCGCGCCGCTGCGCCTGCCCGCCGATCTCGACTTCACAGGCATGTTCCACGGGGTGGATGAGAGGGTTCCCGTAGACTCTCTCGTCTTCGGGCAGCAGGTGCTGACCGACCTCTTCCGGACGTACTGACGCCTCAGCGTCGCGGTACGACGCCCTCCGCCTGACCCGAAAGCACGACGCATGCATCTGCTCGAAGCCCTGTTCCTCGGCCTCGTGCAGGGACTGACCGAGTTCCTGCCGATCTCCTCCAGCGCCCACCTGCGCATCGTGGGCATCTTCCTTCCCTCGGCGCAGGATCCCGGCGCCGCATTCACCGCCATCACTCAGATCGGCACCGAGGCGGCCGTGATCGTGTTCTTCTGGCGGGACATCGTCCGGATCATCAAGCATTGGGCGCTGGCGCTGGTCGGCAGGATCCCGCGCGACGACAAGGACGCGCGCCTGGGCTGGCTGATCATCATCGGCAGCATCCCGATCGTCGTCCTCGGGCTCCTGTTCCAGGACCAGATCGAGACCGTCCTGCGGTCGATGTGGATCGTCGCGATCATGCTGATCGTGTTCGGCCTGCTTCTCGGCGTCGCCGACGCCGTGGGTGCCAAGAGGCGCTCACTCGACGAGATCACCGTGCCGCACGGCGTCGTCTACGGCCTCGCGCAGTCGCTGGCGCTGATCCCCGGGGTGTCCCGTTCCGGCGGGACGATCACGGCCGGGCTCTTCCTGGGCTACGAGCGCGCGGCGGCGGCGCGGTACGCCTTCCTGCTCGCCATCCCGGCGGTGATGGGGTCGGGGTTCTACCAGGTGTTCAAGAGCATCGGCGAGCCGAGCGTGTTCTCGGCGGGGGAGACCCTCGCCGCGACGGGCGTGGCCTTCGTCGTCGGGCTCGGCGTCATCGCGTTCTTCATGAACTGGATCTCGAAGCGCAGCTTCCTGCCGTTCGTGATCTACCGCGTGCTGCTCGGCGTCGTGCTGCTGGTGCTGCTCGGGATGGGCGTGATCCAGCCCTGACGGGTTCCGGCCCCCGGGCTCAGCGCTTGTGCTCGCCCGGGCCGTCGCCGTTGTTGCGGCGCAGGTAGCGCTCGAAGGCCTGTGCGATCGCGTCGCCGGAGGCGTCGGGCGAGTCCCACGTGTCCCGCGTGCGCTCGAGCTGATGGATGTAGTCCGTCATGTCCTCGTCCTCGGCCGCGGCGGCGTCGATGGACGCCTCCCAGGCGGCGGCCTCGGTGCGTAGATGCCCCCGCGGCACGTCCACCCCGGACAGCTCGTGCAGCCGGTCGAGGAGGGCGAGCGTCGCCTTGGGCGACGGCGTGGCCGAGGCGACATAGTGGGGCACGCTCGCCCAGAGGCTGGCGGTCGGGATCCCCGCGGACTCCGCGGCATGCTCGAGCACGCTCAGGATCCCCACCGGGCCCTCGTAACTGGAGCGTTCCAGCCCCAGCCCCTCGCGGATCTCCTCGTTCTCGCTCGACGCGAAGATCGAGATCGGTCGGGTGTGCGGCACGTCGGAGAGCATCGCGCCCAGGGTCACGAAACCCGTCACGTCGTCCGCCAGAGCGGCGTCGACGAACTCGGCGCTGAACGCCTGCCAGGCGCGCGCGGGCTCCGCGCCGGTGAGGAGCCAGAACCGTGTCCGGTCGGTGTCGTCGTCGCCGACCGGGCGCCACAGCGTCGCCTCCGGCCAGCGCAGCCGCCTCCGGCCGTCGGCATCGAGCCCCACGGCCGGCCGCGTGTACTGGTAGTCGAAATAGAGCTCCGGATCCACCGAGTGCGCACGCTCGTACTCGCCGCTGCTCCGCAGCAGTTCGACTGCGGAGCTCGCGGCTTCGCCGGCGTCGTTCCAGCCGTCGAACGCGGTGATCACGATCCGGGGTCCGAGAGCCTGCACCTCGCTCCTCTCCGCGACGCCCGTCGCGCCGCTGGATCCCCCCAGGCTAGTCGCCCGACGGCGGACCGGGGCGGCGGGCGGCGCGCGGTGCCGCGGCTACGATGGAACAGTGACCCACCTTCCTCGCGCCGTCCTCTGGGACATGGACGGGACCCTCGTCGACACCGAGCCCTATTGGATGGCCGCCGAGACCCCGCTCGTCGAGTCCTACGGCGGGTCCTGGACCCATGAGCAGGCGCTTCAGCTCGTCGGCAACGGGCTGGAGGACAGCGCGCGGATCCTTCAGGCCGCCGGCGTGCGGATGGGGGTCACCGAGATCATCGACCACCTCACAGACAGCGTCCGCCGACAGCTCGTGGTCGACGGCGTCCCCTTCCGACCCGGCGCCCGCGAGCTCCTTCGCGAACTGCGGGATTCGGGCATCCGGACGGCGCTCGTGACGATGTCCATGCGACGGATGGCGGAGGACATCGTCTCTCTCATCGACTTCCCGGCCTTCGACCTGATCGTCGCCGGCGACGACGTCGAGCGCCCCAAGCCGTACCCCGACCCGTACCTGCAGGCGGCCAGGGAGCTCGGCATCGACGCCTCCGAGGCGGTCGCGCTCGAGGACTCGGCCACGGGACTGCGCTCCGCCGTGGCCGCAGGCACGGTGGCGGTGGGCGTGCCGCACATCGTCCCGCTCGACGGCATCGGCGCGCACGAGCTCTGGCCGACGCTGGACGGACGCGGCGTGGCGGACATCGTCACGGCGTTCGCGGACCACCGCGCCGTGCGCGCACCGGAGATCGGGGCGGACGCGTGACGGCGACGCGCCCCCGGGGTCCCTTCCGTGAGGGGGATCGCGTCCAGCTCACCGGGCCGAAAGGCCGCATGCACACCATCACGCTCCGCGCCGAGGGCGAGCTGCACACGCATCACGGGGTGCTGCGCCACCGGGACCTGATCGGTCTTCCCGACGGATCCGTCGTCGCGAACAGCTCCGGACACGAGTACCTGGTGCTGCGACCGCTGCTGCGCGATTTCGTGATGTCGATGCCGCGCGGCGCGGCGATCGTCTATCCGAAGGACGCCGGCCAGATCGTCGTCCAGGCCGATGTCTTCCCCGGCGCCACCGTCGTGGAGGCCGGGGTCGGCTCCGGAGCGCTGTCCCTGTCCCTCCTGCGGGCGATCGGCGACGAGGGGCGCCTGCTGTCCTTCGAGCGCCGCGAGGACTTCGCCGAGGTCGCCCGGGCGAACGTCGAGACGTTCCTCGGAGAGCTGCCGCCGACCTGGGACGTGATCGTCGGCGACCTCGTCGAATCACTGCCCGAGGCCGTGGCCCCCGGCACGGTGGACCGCGTCGTGCTGGACATGCTCGCCCCGTGGGAGTGCATCGACGCCGTGGCCGAAGCGCTCGCCCCCGGCGGGGTCGTGCTCTGCTACATCGCGACGGCCACACAGCTCTCCCGGGTCGCGGAGTATATCCGCGGCACGGGGCTGTTCACGGATCCGGAGTCCAGCGAGACCATGGTCCGCGGCTGGCACGTCGAGGGGCTCGCCGTGCGGCCGGATCACCGCATGGTCGCGCACACGGGCTTCCTCATCACGGCCCGCAGGCTCGCACCCGGCGCCGTTCCCCCCGATGTCAAGCGTCGGGCGGCGAAGAAGGCCACCTACGGCGACGAGGACGTCGAGCTGTGGACACCGGGCGCCGTCGGCGACCGCGAGATCACGGACAAGAACCTCCGAAAGAGGGTGCGCGAGGCCCAGCGTGCCGCCGGCGGCGCGCGGCTCGCGGCGGAGGGGCGGAGCGAGCCGGGCGCGTCCGCATAGACTGGAGCGCGTGCGTAAGACTGCCGCTGCCCTGATCACCCTCGGCCTCGCCTCCGTCGCGCTGGCCGGATGCACGAGCGCCCCCGCCTTCGACGGGGCGGCCTGCGTTGCTCCGTCGTCGGGCGACCTCGCCCGGGTGGCGACGGTCACGGGCGACCTCGGCACCGAGCCGGAGGTCGACCTGCGCACTCCCATGAAGGAGTCGTCCCTCACCGTCGACAAGGCGATCGTCGGGAAGGGCCAGGCCGTGAGTGCCGGCGATCAGCTGCTGTCCATCGATGTGGCGCTCTACAGCGGCACGACGGGGGAGCGTCTCGTCGCGACGGAGTTCAACGGCGACACCACTCGTCTCTCGAACGTCAACTCGTGGGACAGCCAGGTGCCGGGCATCGCGAAGGCCCTCACCTGCGCCACCGAGGGTTCGCGGCTCCTCGCCGGGATCCCCGCCGACGACCTCGGCGCCCAGACCGCCCAGGGGCTCGGCGTCGACAAGGACGAGACCGTCTTCGCCGTCATCGACGTCCTCAAGGTCTACCTCCCGCACGCCGAAGGCGCGCTCCAGTACAACGACGCGCTCGGACTGCCCACCGTCGTCCGTGCGCCCGACGGGCGCCCGGGGATCATCGTCCCCGACGCGAAGGCGCCCACCGAGCTCGTGGCTCAGACGCTCATCAAGGGCGATGGCGAGAAGGTGACCGGCGACGCGCCGATCCGCGTGCACTACACCGGCGTGACCTGGGCCGAGCGCACCGTCTTCGACAGCACGTGGGGAAGCAACCCGACGAAGTTCGACCTCGCGCAGGTGATCCCCGGCTTCGCCGAGGGACTGAAGGGTCAGACCGTCGGATCCCAGGTCCTCCTCGTCATCCCGCCGGAGAAGGGCTACGGCAGCCAGGCGCAGGGCGCGATCCCCGCCGACTCGACGCTCGTGTTCGTGGTCGACATCCTCGGTGTGGATCCCGACACCGGTACGGGACAGTAGTGGCCGGACGCATCCCTCCTGAAGAGCGCCTCACCAACCTCGTCGTGGCGCTCATGGCGACCGAGGTCGGTCTCACGAAGCAGCAGATCCTCGAGAACGTCTCCGGGTACCGGCAGCGGCAGGAGGCCGGGGCCCGTGCGGATGCGCTCGAGAAGATGTTCGAACGCGACAAGGACGATCTGCGCGCCCTCGGCATCCCGATCGAGACGCTCGGCGACCACGCCGACCCGAACGATCTGCGCGAGGCCCGCTATCGCATTCCCAAGGCGGAATACGATCTTCCTGTCGACATCGAGTTCACCCCGGCCGAGCTGGCGGTGCTCCGCCTCGCCGGAGGTGTCTGGAGCGAGGGTTCCCTGTCCGGCGAAGCGCAGGCCGGTGTCCGGAAGATCCGCGCCCTGGGCATCGACGTGGACGAGCCCATCATCGGGTTCGCTCCCCGCATCACGGCCCGCGAATCCGCGTTCGCCCCGCTCCAGGAGGCGATCGAGCGCAGCGTCGCCGTGGTCTTCGACTATCTCAAGCCGGGGGAGGAGGCTCCCCGGCGCCGACGGGTGAATCCGCTGGCTCTCCTGGAGTACGAGGCGCGATGGCATGTGTTCGGGATCGATCGCGATGTGGACGGCGAGCGGATGTTCCTGCTGTCGCGCATCGTCGGCGATGTGACCGTGACCGCCGAGTCGTTCCCGGCGGCGCTGCGTCAGGACGCCGGGGACCGCGCGCTCGCAAGCCTGGAGGCCGTCGCCGCCGCCCACTCCGCGTTGCTGGAGATCACTCCAGGGACCGAGGCCGCGCTGCGGCTCGGACGCCGCGCCACCCCGGCGGCGCAGGGAATCCGCCTGCCCTACGTCGACCTCCATATCCTGGCGGACGAGCTGGCCTCGTACGGTCCGGAGGTGCGCGTGGTCGAGCCCGCCGACCTCCGGGACGCCGTCATCTCGCGGCTGCGCGCCGTCGTGGCCGCCCACGAGTCCACGACCGGCGGAAAGGGGACGTCCTCGTGAACGCACGGCGACCGCTGCTCACCTCCGACCGCGTCCGCGCCTACCTCACGCTCGTCCCGTATCTGCTCGAGCGCGGCGAGGTCTCGCTGGAGGAGGCGGCGTCGGACTTCGACGTCACCGTCCCCCAGATGCGATCGATGGTCGAGAAGCTCACCCTCATCGGCCTGCCGGGGGACGAGGGCTACTGGCAGCAGCCCCAGGAGCTCTTCGACATCAACTGGGATCTCCTGGACGAGCAGGGGATCATCGAGCTCACGAACGACGTCGGCCTGCGTCGAGCTCCGCGCCTCACCGCGCGGGAGGCGGCAGCGCTGCTCGCGGGTCTGCAGCTCACGGCCGCCGTGCCGGCCGTGGCGGAGTCCGGGGTGATCGCCGGGCTCATCGCCAAGCTCTCCCGCGGCGCCGCCGGGCTGCCCGCCGACGTCATCGTCGCCCCCGGGCCCGTCGACGAGGTGCGCTCCCTGGTGTCGCGCGCGCTGCAGGACGGCGTCGCGGTGTCCTTCACCTATCGCGCCCCGGACGCCCCGGCGATCACGCGCACCGTCGATCCCGTGAAGGTCCTGATCACCAACGGCCAGTGGTACCTCCAGGGCTGGTGCCACCTGCGGCGCGCGATGCGGACGTTCCATCTGGACCGGGTGAGCGACCCCCGGCTGACGGACATCCCGATCGAGCACGGTGAGGAGCCCGTCCCCGAGCTCTTCGCGGTCGGCGGCGAGGGCGAGGCCACGATCCGCCTTCCTGAGCGGATCGCTCCGCTTCTCAGCGACTATCTCGAGCGCGCGGAGGCCGAGGTGCACGACGGCGTGGTCACCGCCCGCCTGCGCGTGGGAGATCCGTTGACGCTGAAACGGCTGGCGGCACGCTACGGGGGACAGGTGGAGCTGCTGGCCCCGCATGCGGCGCGAACGGCCGCGCACGACTGGGCTGCGGCGGGACTCGCTCTGTACAACGAGGATTCCGAGTCCTCCGCACGGTAGACTGGCCGGAAATCCCCGACTTGAGGAGACGAACATGTTCGCTGGACTGAACGGGTGGCACCTGCTCATCCTCCTCGCCGTCATCCTCCTGCTGTTCGGAGCGGCGAAGCTCCCGGCGCTCGCCAAGAGCATGGGCCAGTCCGCACGCGTCTTCAAGGGCGAGATGAGCGCCTTGAAGGAAGAGGACGCCGCGCGCGCCGAGCAGCGCGAGGCCGACAAGGACGACAAGGGCGAGGGCTCCACCGGCACGGGCCAGGGCACCTCGTCCGACCCTGAACGACCCCGCTGATCCGCGTGGCAGCGGTCGATTCTGCGACCGCCGGAGGCAAGCCTCGGCGCGATCGCACCATGTCGCTCGCCGCGCACCTCGTCGAACTCCGCAAGAGGCTGATCATCGCCGCTGCGGCGCTGGTGCTCGGCATGGTCGTCGCGTTCCTGGTGACGGACCCGATCATGAACTTCGTGACCGGCCCGATCCGGGCGGTGGCGGAGAAGCGAGGAGCCGACCTCGTCGGCTTCACCTTCACCTCGGTGACCGCGCCGTTCGATCTGCGGATGCGGATCGCGTTCTCGATCGGCATCTTCCTGTCCGCTCCCGTCTGGCTGTGGCAGATCTGGGCCTTCATCATGCCGGGGCTGACGCGGAAGGAGATCCGCTACACGATCTCCTTCGTCGCCGCCGCCGTCCCGCTGTTCTTCGCGGGCTGCTATGTGGGGGTCATGATCGTCCCGCACATCATCGAGCTGATGGCCGGATTCACCCCGGACGGGGCGCAGAACCTCTACACCGCGCAGGAGTACTACGACTTCGTCTTCAAACTGATGCTCGTCGTGGGCATCTCGTTCATCCTGCCCGTCTTCCTCGTCGCGCTGAACGTGGCGGGAGTCATGTCCGGCAAGGCGATCCTGAAGGGGTGGCGCGTCGCCGTGCTGATCGCGACCGTGTTCTCCGCGCTCGCGACCCCGGCGGCCGACGTCATCAGCATGCTGCTGCTCGGCGGCATCCTGGTCGTCCTGTTCTTCGCTGCGGCGTTCCTGTCCATGCTCTTCGACCGGCGCAAGCGCAAGCGGCAGGATGACCTGGGCCTCCCGCTGGACGCCACCGGATGACCTCGCCCGCCGATCGCTACTCCGCCGCCCGGGAGTCGCGGGACTACCCCCAGACGGCGGCGTTCGCCGCGCGGCAGCGGTTCGAGCTGGATCCCTTCCAGGTCGAGGGGTGTCGTGCGCTGGAGCGCGGTCGCAGCGTCCTGGTGGCCGCGCCGACCGGCGCCGGCAAGACGATCGTCGGGGAGTTCGCGATCCACCTCGCGATGGCGGGGCGGGGGGAGAAGGCGTTCTACACGACGCCCATGAAGGCCCTGTCCAACCAGAAGTTCCGGGAGCTGGTCGACGTCTACGGCCCGGACGACGTCGGGCTCCTCACCGGGGACGTGAACATCAACGGCTCCGCCCGCATCGTGGTCATGACCACCGAGGTGCTGCGGAACATGATCTACGCGGACTCCTCGGCGCTGCAGGGCCTCCGGTTCGTGATCATGGACGAGGTGCACTACCTCGCCGACCGATTCCGCGGGGCCGTCTGGGAAGAGGTCATCATCCATCTGCCGGCGGCGGTCCGCCTCGTCGCGCTGAGCGCCACCGTGTCGAACGCGGAGGAGTTCGGCGACTGGCTCGACACCGTGCGGGGCGACACCGAGGTCATCGTCTCGGAGACGCGCCCCGTGCCGCTGGAACAGCACGTGCTGGTCCGCGACGACCTGCTCCCGCTGTTCGACGACCGCGCGGGCGTCGCGACGGCCCAGGTCAACCAGGAGCTGATGCGGATCCGCTCGTTCACCGGCTCCCGCTACGACGAGAACCGCCGAGCCCAGGAGTACGGCAGCCGACGGCACGCCGGCGCCTACGCGCCTCGCCCGAAGAAGGGCGGTCGCCGCCCCGTCCGTTCCTCCAACGTCCGCCGGATCGAGCGTCTGGACCGTCCGCAGGTCGTCGAGCTCCTGGACCGGGCGAACCTGCTTCCGGCGATCTTCTTCATCTTCAGCCGGGCCGGCTGCGACGCCGCGGTGCAGCAGGTCCGTCGGTACGGGATCCGTCTCACGACCGCCGAGGACCGGCAGGAGATCCGCCGGACGGCCGAGGAGCGGATGCGGACGCTCCGCGACGAGGATCTCGGCGTGCTGGGCTACTTCGAGTGGCTCGACAACCTCGAACGCGGCATCGCCGCCCATCACGCGGGTCTGCTCCCGGCGTTCAAGGAGGTCGTCGAGGAGCTGTTCCAGAGGCGCCTGCTCAAGGTGGTCTTCGCCACGGAGACGCTGGCACTGGGGATCAACATGCCGGCGCGCACGGTCGTCCTGGAGCGGATGGAGAAGTTCAACGGCGAAGCGCGCGTCGCGATCACCTCGGGGGAGTACACCCAGCTGACCGGCCGCGCGGGGCGCCGGGGCATCGACGTCGAAGGCCATGCGGTCGTCCAGTGGACCGAGGGGATGGATCCGCAGGCGGTCGCCGCACTCGCGTCCCGCCGCACCTATCCGCTGAACTCCAGCTTCCGGCCGACGTACAACATGGCGGTGAACCTGCTGGATCGCTTCGGGCGCACCCGCTCGCGCGAGGTCCTCGAGTCCTCGTTCGCGCAGTTCCAGGCGGACCGGGCCGTCGTCGGCCTCGCGCGGTCGGTGCGCGAGGCCGAGGAGTCCCTCGCCGGCTATCTGCAGGCCATGACCTGTGAACGGGGAGACTTCCCGGAGTACTCGAGCATCCGGCGGGAGCTCAGCGACCTCGAGAAGAAGAACCGGTCGGACGCGAGTGCGCCTCGCACGGTGCGGGACAAGCGTCTGCGCAAGATCGAGTCCCTGCGCCGAGCCATGCAGCGCCATGCGTGCCACCGGTGCCCCGATCGCGAGACGCACGCCCGCTGGGCCGAGCGCTACTGGAAGCTCAAGCGCGAGACCGACCGCACGCGTCGCCAGATCGAGAACCGCACGGGGACGGTGGCGCGCGTGTTCGATCGCGTGATCGACGTCCTGCAGGCGATGGAGTACGTGACGGGCGACGGCGACGACCTGGTCCTCACGGACGCCGGCCGCTCGATGCAGCGCATCTACGGCGAACGCGACCTGCTCGTCGCGGAGTCGTTGCGGCAGGGGCTCTGGGACGGTCTCGACGCCGCCGGACTGGCGGCGATGGCCTGCGCGCTCGTGTACGAGCCCCGCCGGGACGACGGCTCCGTGGACCCCCGCGCTCTCCCCCGCGGACGGTTCCGCGAGGCGTGGGACGCGACCCTGACCCTCTGGGCCGAGCTGGACGATCTGGAGAAGGATCACCGTCTGCCCGGATCCGAGCCGCCGTCGGCCGCTCTCGCGCCGGCCATGCACGCGTGGGCCCGCGGCGGTGCCCTCGACCGCGTCCTCGACGAGGCGGACCTCGCCGCGGGGGACTTCGTGCGCTGGTGCAAGCAGACGATCGATCTGCTCGACCAGCTGTCGATCGTCGCCGGGTCCGCGGAGCTGGCCCGCACGGCACGAGCGGCGCTGGACGGCGTGCGGCGAGGGATCGTCGCCTACTCCGCGATGTGAGCCGACCCGAATGAGATCTCGACCGATGCGCGACCGCAGCGCGCCCGACGACACCGCGCCTGACGACTCCGCGCCCGCGGATCGCGCCGAGGCCCCGCCGGTGCCGCTGTGGCTCGCCGTGGTCCTCGCCGCGTGCGCGGGCGGGCTGCTCACCCTCGCCTTCCCTCAGCCGGCGGTGTGGGGGCTCTCCTTCGTCGCCGTGGCCATGCTGCTCGTCGCGCTCATCGGGCGACGGACGTGGTCGGCCCTGCTCGTCGGGTCCGTCTTCGGGATCGTCTTCTTCGTGCTGCTGGTCTCCTGGACCGGCACGTACCTCGGCCCGATCCCGTGGGTCGCGCTCGGCGTGCTGGAGGGCGTGTTGACGGGCGTCGGCCTCATCCCGGTCACCCTGGCGTACCGCTGGATCCCCCGGGCCCTCCGCCGGCCCGCCGTACGCGCGCTCGCTCTCGCGGGGACCGTGGGAGCGCTGTGGATCGGCCGCGAGCTGTTCGTGGGCACCTGGCCCTACGGAGGATTCCCGTGGGCGCGCATCGGGCTCACGATGACCGACACGAACGCGGCGCACCTGGCGTCCTGGGTCGGAGTCAGCGGGCTGGGCTTCGTCGTGGTCGCATTCGTCGCGCTCGTCGTCGAGATCGTGCGCGATCGACCGCGAGCCGCCCCGCGTCCCCGACTCCTGCCGATGCTCTCGTCGCTCCTGCTCCTGATCCTGCTCGTCGCCGTGCCGCTGTTCCCGACGACGCCGGCGGGAAGCATGCGGATCGGGGCCGTGCAGGGCAACGGACCCGCCGGGTTCTTCGACGAGCGCGAGCCGTACGCGGTCATCGACGCGCAGATCTCTGCCACTCGTGAGCTGCGCGGCGAGGACATGGATCTGCTCGTCTGGCCCGAAGGCGGCGTCGACGGCGATCCGTTCGAGAGTGCCGCCCTGGCCTCGGCGTTGAACCAGGTCGTCCGCGGAGTCGACGCGCCGCTTCTCAGCAACGCGGCGACGGGGAAGGGCGATCGGTTCTACAACACGTCGTTCCTCTGGCCGAAGGACATGACGGGGACACCGTCGCGGTCGGAGACGCAGACGCACGCGAAGCGGCACCCTGTCCCGTTCGGCGAGTACGTGCCTGACCGCGCCTTCTACAACGCGATCGTGCCGGATCTCATCGGGCTGCTGCAGCGTGAGTACACGCCCGGCGACGATGCTCCGCTGGTGCGGGTGGGGGAGCGGACGGTCGGTCTCGCGATCTGCTTCGACGTGATCTACGACGAGGTCATCCGCGAAGGGATCTCCGGCGGGGCCGAGGTCTTCGTCTTCCAGACGAACAACGCGGACTTCCGCGGGACGGCCGAGAACCTCCAGCAGCTGGCGATCGCACGCATGCGAGCGATCGAGACCGGCCGGTCCGTCGTGAACATCTCCACGGTCGGCACCAGCCAGATCATCCGCCCGGACGGATCCACCGTGTCGACCGTGGACGCCGATCGCCCCGGTGTGCTGCTCGAGGATGTCGAGCTGCGCACCGGGGCGACCGGGGGCGTCGTCGTGGGACCGTATCTGGAGCAGCTCCTGCTCTGGGGCGGGCTGCTCGGCGTGGTGGTCGCCGGGCTGTCGGCGCGGCGGCGCCGCGTCGGCTGAGCCTCAGCGGCAGGGGCGTCTGATCAAGCGCCGATCTTCTCGCGAGTGGGGTCGTCGCCGGCGCCGCGGCGGGCCCGGACGTAGGCGAGGCGCTCCTCCAGGAGCTCCTCGAGCTCGGCGCGCGTGCGGCGCTCGAGCAGCATGTCCCAGTGGGTGCGGGCGGCCTTGTCGTCGCCCTCCTCGACCTCGACGGACTTGCCGTCGACCTGGAGGCGCGCCTCTGCGCCGCAGGAGCGGCACTCCCAGGTGGTGGGGGGCTCGGCGTCGGCCGCGAACATGAGGGTCGTCTCGTGTCCGCAGGTGTCGCACGAGTACGTGGTCTGACGGCGTTCCATGAAGACGACGCCCTCTTCGCTCTGTAGGCTCTGGGCGCCGAGTCGGATGCCGCGAAGGCTGCGATCTGCCATTGTGTGGTCCTCTCGTCAGCACTCAGGTATAGCGGGTCAACCTGTGCACGTGATGCGAGGGGTCTGAACGCGCGCGACATTCACAGTCGATGCCCAGCGCCGGTTTCCGGCCGCCGCGCCAGGGTCACGACGGGGCGAGCACGCGCAGCGCGAGGTCGGCGCGATCGGTGACCACGCCGTCGGCGCCGGCGGCGACCAGAGCCGCCATGTCCGCCGCCTCGTTGATCGTCCACACATGCACCTCGACGCCGGCGGCGCGTGCCGCGCGGACGAGGGAGGGGGAGAACACGGGGACCCTTTCGTAGCGGACCGGAATCTGCAGCGCGTCGATCCCCGCGAGGACCCGACCGGCGATGCGGTCTCCCGGAAGGGCCGCGAGCGCCCGGGCGCGCGCGATGCCCGAGCGGCCGGGGGAGGCCGCAGGGGCGATCTCGGCACCGGCGTCGACGGCGGCGGCCACGGCCCGTCGTCTCGTCGCATCGGAGAAGCTCGTGAGGAGCACCCGGTGGGCGTGCGGGGAGACCGCGGCTCCCGCCGCCTCCGCCGCTGTCGCGTCCTTGACGTCGATGTTGAACCGCAGGGTGGGGAAGGACTCCAGCGCCTCCCGCAGGGTCAGCAGTCCGCCGTGCTCGGCGAACAGGGCCGCGAGCTCGGCGGTCCGCACGGACGCCACCGGACGGGGATCGCCGAACAGGCGGGACAGATCCGCGTCGTGGAAGAGGACGACATCGCCGTCCGCGGTGCGGCGGCAGTCGGTCTCGATGTACGCGACACCGCACGCATGGGCCGCGGCGATCGCCAGGGCGGAGTTGTCGAACACGGCATGCGAAGGGTCCTCGCCCTCCGCGATCGTGAGACCGCGATGGGCGAGGACCCTCGGCCAGGGCGCCCCGTCGAAGTACGGGTGCGTCACGCGTTCGTCGACGGCGGGGGAGTCTGTCCGTTGCGTGCCGTGAAGGCGCTGCCGATCCCCTTGAGCGCCTCCGTGAGCTCGCTGGGGATGATCCAGAGCTTGCTGGACTGGCTCTCGCTGATCTTCGGCAGCATCTGCAGATACTGGTAGGCGAGCAGCTTGTCGTCCGGCTGGCCCTGGTGGATGGCGTTGAAGACGTTCTGGATCGCCTCGGCCTCACCCTGGGCGCGCAGGACCGCGGCCTGCTTGTCGCCCTCGGCACGGAGGATCTCCGCCTGCCTGCGCCCCTCCGCTTCGAGGATCTGCGACTGCTTGGATCCCTCAGCGGTCAGGATCGCGGCGCGACGGTCACGCTCGGCGCGCATCTGCTTCTCCATCGAGTCCTGGATGGAGACGGGCGGGTCGATCGCCTTGAGCTCCACGCGCGAGACGCGGATGCCCCACTTGCCCGTGGCCTCGTCCAGGACGACGCGCAGCTGTCCGTTGATCTCGTCGCGGCTGGTGAGCGCCTCTTCGAGGTTCAGACCGCCGACGACGTTTCGCAGCGTGGTCGTGGTGAGCTGTTCGACGGCCCCGAGATAGTTGGCGATCTCGTACGTCGCCGCCCGCGCGTCCGTGACCTGGAAGTACACGACCGTGTCGATCGACACGACCAGGTTGTCCTCGGTGATAACCGGCTGCGGGGGGAACGAGACGACCTGCTCGCGCATGTCGATCAGCGGTCGGAGTCGGTCGATGAACGGGACGAGCAGATTGAGCCCGGGGGTGAGTGTCTTGTGGTACCGGCCGAGTCGCTCGACGATGCCGGCGGTCGCCTGCGGGATGATCCGGATCGAGCGGGCGACCGTGACCAGCACGAAGATGATGACGGCGATCGCGAGGATCCACCCGATCGCGGTCGGGATGAAGGATGCGTCGTCCATGAAGGCCTGCTCCTGCTTTCTTAGTCGTGGGCGGAACGGACGTAGGCGGTGGCGCCCTCGATGCGGCTGACCACCACGGGTGCGCCGGGCGCCAGAGGCGTGGTGACGGGCGCGTCGGAGGCGAGCCGTGCCGTCCAGGTGTCGCCGTTGCTCAGCTTGACCTGTCCGGTGAGCGTCGAGACCTCCAGGAGGACGACGCCGCTGAGCCCGAGGAGGGCGTCGACGTTGCTCTTCGCCGGGTCCTCGTTGCGATGAAGGCGACGCAGCAGAGGTGGTCGCAGCAGGAGGATGAATGCGGCCGCGGCGATGGCGGCGATGATCACCTGCGCCCACAGCGGCAGACCCGTGAGGTCGGAGACGAGGCCGACCGCGCTGCCGAGGGCGAGCATGAGGAATGTGAAGTCGAGCGAGAGCATCTCGATCACGAGGAAGACCGCGATCAGGACCAGCCAGCCGATCCAGGCCCAGTCCTCGAATCCCTGCAGAATCGCTTCCATGCGCGCGTGCTCCTCCTTTCCGTCAACCTACCACGCGGGTCCCTTCCGCCCGGGGCGTCCCGGACGCCGGGCGAGAGGCGGTTGGTAAAGTTCAGGGGTCCGTCCGCGCGCCCGAGCGCGCCCGTCCGAGGAGTCATCGTGTCCCAGCCCCTTCCCGCCGAATCGCTGACCGGAAAGGTCGCCCTGGTCACGGGGTCGTCCCGCGGGATCGGAGCCGACACGGTCCGTCTGCTCGCACAGGCCGGTGCCGACGTGGTGATCAACTACCGGAACAAGGCGCCGCGGGCGGAGAAGCTCGCCACCGAGATCCGCGAGCTCGGTCGTCGCGCGCTCGTCGTCGGCGCGGATCTCACGGATCAGGGATCCGTGTCCGAGATGATGAGCGCCGTCGAGGCGGAGTACGGGCGCATCGACGTCCTGGTCCTCAATGCCTCCGGAGGCATGGAGTCCGGTCTCGGCGAGGACTACGCGCTGCGGCTGAACCGCGACGCCCAGGTCAACGTGCTGGAGGCGGCGCGCCCGCTGCTGAAGGACGGGGGCAGGGTCGTCTTCGTCACCAGCCACCAGGCGCACTTCATCCGCACGACGCCGACGATGCCGGAGTACGAGCCCGTCGCGCTCTCCAAGCGCGCGGGCGAGGATGCGCTGCGCGCCCTCATCCCCGGGCTGACCGACCAGGGCATCGAGTTCGTGGTCGTGTCGGGCGACATGATCGAGGGGACGATCACGGCGACGCTCCTGGAGCGCGCCAACCCCGGCGCGATCGCGCAGCGCCGCGAGTCTGCGGGCCGTCTCTACAACGTGGCCGAGTTCGCGGCCGAGGTCGCCGCGGCGGCCGTGGAGCCGGTGCCGAACGACCACACCCGTCTCATCGGCGACGTCAGCAGCTTCGGCGTCGAGTAGGACGGGCGGACGAAAGAGGGGCATCACCGTGCGGTGATGCCCCTCTTTCGTCGCCGGCGCGCTCAGACCGACTCGTCGCGCAGGGCCGCCGAGACGTCCTTCGCGTCCTTGCCGATCGTGATCGCGCGGATGATCTGCACCAGACCGATCGCGACCAGGGAGATCCCGAGGACCCACCACAGTACGACCGCCGCGAACAACGGGGAGAAGAGGACCACGACGCCGGCGGCGATGCTCAGGAGCGCATAGAGCAGCGTCCACACCTTCGTGCCGTCGGTGCCGAGGAGCGACAGCGACACGATGCCGTCGAAGATCCAGCTCACACCGATGAAGATGGCGACCACCAGGGCGAGGGCGGTGGTGGCGGCGGCGAGGTTCGAGAAGGCGATGACGCCCGCCACGATGTAGAGGACGCCGAGCAGGATGTGGCCGATCCGCGCCCACCCGCCCTTGCCCGCCGAGAAGATGCCCAGCCCGATGTAGACCAGGCCGCCCACGATCAGGTAGGCGGCGACGATGCCCGTCACGATCACCGCGGACTTGCCCGGCCAGATCAGCAGGGTGAGGCCGGACAGGAGGGCGATGACGCCCGAGACGGCCAGGAACACGCGGAGCGAACGCACGAGGCTCTTCGCATCCGAAAGTGCGTCGGACATGTGGTGGACCCCTTTCTGAGAAGATCCTGTGAGGGATGAGGCTCAGCGTAGCGCCGCGATCCGTCGCGCGGGAGAGGACCTGCCGACGGCGCCCGCCGATTCCCGTGGATGTCCGCGGCGCATGCGAGGATTTCCCCATGCCGCCGAGCTCCGCCAGCGACCGACTGCGCGACCTCGTCGCCCTGCGCAGAGTCCGCGACAGGATCGACCGGGAGTACGCCCGGCCGCTCGATGTGGAGGCCTTGGCGCGCGGTGCGCACATGTCCGCAGGTCACCTCACCCGCCTGTTCAAGGCGGTCTACGGCGAGCCGCCGTATTCGTACCTGATGACCCGACGTATCGAGCGCGCGATGGCACTGCTGCGGCGTGGCGACGTGTCGGTGACCGACGCGTGCTTCGCGGTCGGGTTCCAGTCGCTGGGGACGTTCAGCACCCGGTTCTCGGAGCTGGTGGGGGTGTCGCCGCGCGCCTATCGGAGCGATCCGGGCCTGGGAGCGGGGATCCCGTCGTGGATGGAGAAGCAGGCGACCCGACCGATCAGGAATCGAGAAGCGAGCGTGCGCGCGGATGGGTAGCGTCAGCGGCATGGACATCACGATCAACGCCAGCTTCCTTCCGCACACCGATGCCGAGGAGTCCCTGGCCTTCTACCGCGACGTGCTCGGGTTCGAGGTCCGCAAGGACGTCGGCTATCAGGAGATGCGCTGGGTGACGGTGGGCCCGATCGGCCAGCCGGACACCGCCATCGTCCTGCATCCGCCGGCCGTCGATCCCGGCATCACCGACGACGAGCGGCGCACCATCCTCGAGCTCATGGCGAAGGGGAGCTGGGGCGGGATCGTCCTCGCGACGGACGACGTGGACGCCGCCTTCGCCGAGATCGAGGCGAAGGGGGCCGACGTCGTCCAGGAGCCCATCGATCAGCCCTACGGAATCCGCGATTGCGCGTTCCGCGACCCTGCGGGCAACATGGTGCGTCTGCAGCAGACCGCCTGACCGGCGTCATCACCGAGGAGAGGACGAGGATGCGCGACGAGCACATCGCTGATTCGCACGACACCATCCGGGTGCGCGGCGCCCGGGAGAACAACCTGAAGGACGTCGACGTCGACCTTCCCAAGCGTCGTCTCACCGTGTTCACCGGGGTGTCCGGATCGGGGAAGAGCTCGCTGGTCTTCGACACGATCGCCGCCGAGTCCCGGCGCATGATCGATGAGACCTACAGCGCCTTCCTCCAGGGCTTCATGCCCTCGGTGCCGCGCCCGGACGTCGACGTGCTGGAGGGGCTGACGACCGCGATCATCGTGGATCAGGAACGGCTCGGCGCGAACCCGCGCTCCACCGTGGGCACGGTGACGGACGCGAACGCCATGCTCCGGATCCTGTTCTCGAAGCTGGGGGAGCCGCACATCGGCGGTCCGACCGCGTTCTCCTTCAACATCCCGACGCAGAGGGCCAGCGGCGTCATGACCGGCCCGGGCGGGGAGAAGAAGATCGTCAAGGATGCGATCTACCTGGGCGGGATGTGCCCGCGCTGCGAGGGCAGGGGAGCGGTCTCCGACATCGACCTGTCGCAGGTCGTCGACGAGTCGAAGTCCCTCGACGAGGGCGCGATCATGGTGCCGGGCTACACCGCCGACGGCTGGATGGTGAAGGGCTTCTCCCAGTCGGGCTTCTATCCCGCCGACAAGCCGATCGCGGAGTTCACCGAGAAGCAGCGGCACCTCTTCCTCTACGGCGAGGTGACCAAGGTGAAGATCTCTGGGATCAACATGACCTACGAGGGGCTGATCCCGAAGATCACCAAGTCCATGCTCTCGAAGGACCTCGACGCGCTCCAGCCGCACATCCGGGCCTTCGTCGAGCGGGTCGCGACGTTCACCACGTGTCCGGAGTGCGAGGGGACCCGGCTCACGGAGGGCGCGCGCTCGTCGAAGATCGACGGCATCAGCATCGCCGACGCGTGCCGCATGCAGGTCACCGATCTCGCGGCCTGGGTCCGCGGGCTCGACAAGCCCGAGGCCGGACCGCTTCTGTCCGCTCTGAGCGCGAACCTCGACGCCTTCGTCACACTCGGTCTGGGATACCTCAGCCTGGATCGGCCGTCGGGAACCCTGTCCGGGGGAGAGGCGCAGCGGATCAAGCTGCTGCGGCATCTCGGGTCGTCCCTCACCGACGTCACCTACGTCTTCGACGAGCCGACGATCGGTCTTCATCCGCACGACATCCAGCGGATGAACGGTCTCCTTGAGCAGCTGCGCGACAAGGGGAACACGGTCCTCGTCGTCGAACACAAGCCGGAGACGATCGCGATCGCGGACCACGTCGTCGATCTCGGCCCGGGCGCGGGCAATGCGGGAGGGACGATCTGCTTCGAGGGCACCGTCGACGGGCTGCGTCGGAGCGGGACCCTCACCGGCCGCCATCTGGACGATCGTGCCGCGCTCAAGGCGGAGGTCCGTGCCCCTGTGGGCGTCCTGGAGATCCGCGGAGCGAACGAGAACAACCTGCAGGACGTGGACGTCGACGTGCCTCTCGGGGTCCTCACGGTCGTGACGGGCGTGGCCGGCTCGGGCAAGAGCTCGCTCATCCACGGCTCCGTCGCCACGCGGGAGGGCGTCGTGTCGGTCGACCAGAGCGCGATCCGGGGATCCCGGCGGAGCAATCCCGCGACGTACACGGGCATGCTGGAGCCGATCCGCAAGGCGTTCGCGAAGGCGAACGGCGTCAAGCCGGCGCTGTTCAGCGCGAACTCCGAAGGCGCGTGCCCCACGTGCAAGGGGGCCGGTGTGATCGTCACGGAGCTCGGTTTCATGGACACGGTCGAGTCGCCGTGTGAGGACTGCGGCGGAAAGCGCTTCCAGGCGGCTGTGCTCGACTACAAGCTCGCAGGCAAGGACATCACCGAGGTGCTGGACATGCCAGTGACGGAGGCGAAGGAGTTCTTCGGCGGGGGAGAGGCGCGGATCCCCGCCGTCTCGTCCATGCTGGAGCGCCTGGCCGATGTGGGGCTGGGCTATGTGACGCTCGGGCAGCCGCTCTCGACGCTCTCCGGCGGGGAGCGACAGCGGCTCAAGCTCGCGATCCAGATGGTGGACGGCGCCGACGTCTATGTCCTGGACGAGCCGACCACGGGTCTGCACCTCGCGGACGTCGAGAACATGCTCGGACTGCTGGACCGCCTCGTGGACGCGGGCAAATCCGTGATCGTGATCGAGCACCACCAGGCGGTCATGGCGCACGCCGACTGGATCATCGATCTCGGCCCCGGTGCCGGTCACGACGGCGGCAGGGTCGTGTTCGAAGGGACACCCGCCGAGATCGTCGCGACCCGGTCGACGCTGACGGGGGAGCACCTGGCCTCCTACGTGGGAGCCTGACGACGAATGGGCGATCTCCGGATCACGGTGCGCAACGCACGGTTCCAGCTCATCGAGGCGCTGGTGCACAATCGCAACCGGCGCCTGCGCGAGCGGCGCTTCGTCGTCCAGGGCGTCCGGCCGATCAGCCAGGCCATCGCCCACGGCTGGACGATCGAGACGCTCATCCGCGATGGGGAGCGCCCCCTGTCGGAATGGGCGTCGGAGACTCTGGATCACGCGGGCGAGGTGATCCGGATGAGCGGGGAGCTGCTCGCGGAGCTCTCCGGGAAGGAGGCCGGCGCGAGCGAGCTGGTTGCCATCGTGACGATGCCGGACGACGCCCTGAGCCGGATCCCCGTGACGGAGGACTTCCTCGGCATGGTGTTCGACCGTCCGACGCAGCCGGGGAACATCGGCGCCATCCTGCGGTCCATGGATGCGTTCGGCGGTCACGGCCTCGTGGTGTCGGGCCACGCCGCCGACCCGTACGATCCGAAGTCCGTCCGCGCGTCGACGGGCTCCCTGTTCGCGACACCGGTGGTGCGCGCGCCGGCTCAAGGTGCGGTCATGGAGTGGGTCGCGCAAGCGCGGGCGTCGGGCACTCCGGTGACGCTCGTCGCGACCGACGAAGAGGGCGACGTCGACATCTGGGACCACGATCTGACCAGCCCGACCCTCGTGCTGATCGGCAACGAGACGACGGGACTCGCCCGGGGCTGGCGCGAGGCAGCGGACGTGACGGTCCGGATTCCCATGCGCGGCTCGGCGAGCTCGCTCAACGCCGCCAACGCGGCGTCGCTCCTGCTCTACGAGGCCTCTCGCCAGCGGGCCCGCTGACAGAAGGCAGGGGAGCACGTCTCTCGCGGGTGTCGGTCACCGCCCGGCGACGGAGCCTCGCCAGGTCTCGATGGCGGTCCGCGATTCCGGCGCGAGATGTCCGCGGGCGAACCACGCGTCGAGGTCCAGGTTCTCGTACATCTCACGGAACGCGGAGCTCGCGGTGTGGCCGAAGCGGCGGAGGACCTCGCGACGTTCATCCGCGTGGAACGGGCGCCCGTGGAGGGCCGCCATGGCGTCGGCGTTCTCGAAGGAGCCGAGGTAATCCGAGACGGCCGCATCCGCCGTGACATCGAGGGCTCGAAGCAGCACCGCGGCGACGAGACCGGTCCGGTCCCAGCCGGCCGCACAGTGGAAGAGCACGGCGCCGTCATCGGCGGTCGCGATCGCGCTCAGGACAGAGGCGAGCCTGTCCGGAAGCGTCCGGAGGTGGTCGAGGTAGTAGAGCGGCGTGCCCCAACGCCCGTCTTCTTCGTAGGCCTTCCAGAAGGCGGCTTCGTCCCCGTCGAGGTCCACACGGAGGTGGTTCATCCTCGACGGGACATACCCGGTGTGCTCATCAGGGCGCCGCAGATCGATCACCGTCCGCACGCCGTGCGCGTGAAGCGCCGCCCAGCCCGCGTCATCCAGACGATCGAGCGCCTCGGTGCGCACGAAGACGCCCGTCGGGGTGATCGTCCCGTCGGCGCGGGCAAGGCCCCCGAGATCTCGGGCGTTGGCGAGTCCAGGGATTCGCAGGCGGCGCGGCATGCACACCAGTCTGTCATCGTCGGCAGAGCGTCCGCTGATGTCACGGACCGACCGTCGACGGGACGACGGACTCTCCGCGGCGGGGAACCCGGCTGTAGAGGCGGCGCGTCAACGAGCGGTTCTCCTCTGCGGGATACGATCTATCGATGCGGGGACCTGATCAGCAGAGCATCGACGCTCGCATCCAGCGCTATTACAACGACCTCTTCGATGAGGACACACGATTGACCGAATGATAAGGCTATGCCAGCTGATCGCTCCTACATCCGAGTGAAGGCCATGATCGTCGCGCCGAATGATGACGGCTCTCGCCACCTTGTGAGCAGAAACGCCCCGACCAGCGAGAATCCGCTGGGCTATCACCGTCTGATCGGCGGCAGTGTCGAACTGGGGGAGACACACCAGGAGGCAATAATCCGCGAGGTGGATGAGGAACTTGGAGCCCGCATTCTCAACCTCACCCACCTGGGCATAGTCGAGAACATCTTTCGCTACAACGGCGAGCTCGGGCACGAAATCGTCGCTCTTTACACCGGCAAATTGGAGCCGGCACCCGCTGACGAAGGTGGGACGCTTACGGAGTCGGACGGCTCAGTCGTTCCCGTTGTTTGGCGGCCATTCGAGGACACCAACGTGGCAGTACCGCTTTACCCTGCAGGGGCAAACGATTGGATTCGCGAGCGGTTCCGTCTTACCGCGCGAGGTCAAGACCCGTCCTGCGAGTAGATCGCGACCCTGCCTGACGGCCGTGTACGTCACGTGTCTGCGGAGGAACGCCGAAGGCGCGCCGGCAAGGAGCAAAGTGCGCACGTTCGCGCCAGGCCGGGATACGAGCGGAGCACCGTGGAAACCCTCGCCGATTCGTGCTACACGCTGGTGTTCAATCGAGACCCTGAAAGAACCGGTGCAAGTTGCTGGGGCGGCCGGATCACCGTCAAGCTGTCGACTAGCCTCGGTGCATGACAGATGACCTTCGCCTCGGCATCCTCACCAAACTCACCGATGCGGACGCAGCCGCCATCCACGGCCTGCTCGGGCAACTGTCCTCATCCGCGACGTTTGACCGCGCTCGAATCCAGTCGATGATCACGCACGATGCGACGGAGCTCGTGGTGGTACGTCAGGGTGAGCAGATCGTGGGCATGGCTACTCTGGTCACGTTTCCCTTGCCGACAGGACTACGCGGGTTTGTCGAGGATGTGGTGACCGACGAGTCAGTTCGTGGACAGGGAATCGGTTTGCGCTCGTTGGACCTGACGGCCCGCTCGTCGCGTGAGGCCGCGTTGCGTCTGTACGAGGCGGTGGGGTTCGTGCGTCGGGACACGAACGTCTTGCGCTTCGTTCCCTGAGATCACGGCCCCTTCGAGCCGGCGCACATCGATTGCCGAAGCTCCGATAATGCACATTATGTCAGTTCGAACGGGGAGACCCCTCCTCTCATGATCGTCTACGCAGCGTCGTACGATCAGGAGATGCGACGTACTGCGTTGATCGTCGAGACCCCTCCGTCGAGGACCCTCGTGGCTCTTCGGCGCAGATTGGCGAGCGATGCGCCGCCGGAGTTCGGGTTCTCGCTGACGCACGTGGGATGGTTCAGTGAGAGCCTCCTCTGGATCGGCCCCGAGAGGCCAGGGTCTTTCACAGAGCTCACGGATGCCGTCGCCCGGGCGTTTCCGGGCTTCCCGCCGTATGAAGGGCGGCACGACGGCTCGGTGCAACGGATGTCCGAACGCAGCCCCGAAGCGACCTATGACGCCGAAGGGGCCGCCTCTCCCCTGCTTCACAAGGACGCACATGGCGCATGCTGAGCCGGACGTCCCCGGACGGCGGATCCATGTCACGACGGCGGCGCCGACGGAGCGGCACGCGCGATCCATATGGGACTGCTACCGCACGGTCTTCGGCGACGCGCCGGACTACTCGATCTGGGTCGAGGAAACGCTCCGGCGGCATGCGCGCCGCGATGGCTTCCGCCTGGTGAGTGCGACGGACGGCGCCACGGTCGCAGGCTTCGCTTGGGGATATATCGGTTCTCGAGGTCAGTACTGGACCGATCTCGCCGCAGGCGCCCTGTCTCCGGATGTCGCGGCGACGTGGCTCGGCGGGCACTTCGAGTTCGTCGAGCTCGGCGTCGCACCCGAGCGACGCCGGCACGGCCTCGGCCAGGCGCTGCACGACGCTCTTCTTCAGGGCGTCGATCGACCGTGCCTGCTGAGCACGATCGACGAGCCGTCGGATCCCGCGGTGCGCCTGTACGTCCGATCCGGGTGGCGACGTCTGGGCGTCCTGACGCCAGGCCGCCAGATCATGGGACGCATGCCGGAGTGGACGGCCCGCTGACCGCAGCGTCGACACCATGGTGTCAACGGCGCGGGGTCCACCCCATCGGGAGCGCTCCAAAAGTCTCGGCACGTTCCCGGTCGGCGCGCGCCGACCAGCCCTGAGCTTCGTCCTCGCCGTCGAATCCGCCTCGGGCGACGCGGAACCCCACGTCCTCATGGTGCATGCGCGGCGCCCCTCCCCGCCTCGTGGACGCCCGCACGCTCCAGGCCTCGTCGGCGAACCCTCCCCCACGGAACACCCGATAGTCGTCGTATCGAGCCGGATCGAGGAGATCCCAGCACCATTCCCACACATTTCCGAGCGTGTCGAAGAGGCCGAAGACGTTGGGCATCTTCCCACCCACGTCCTGCGGTGTCCGGACTCCGTCGAGGGCCGTCCAGGCGACGTCGGCGAGCGGGCCGTGGTGCGGGCCGACGGAACCCGCACGGCAGGCGTACTCCCACTCGGCTTCGGTCGGCAAGCGGAACCCGTCGGACGACACATCCCAGGAGACGATCTCGCCGTCGAAGCGATACGCGGGCTCGATCCCTTCCCACTCCGACGCGGCGTTGCAGAACCGAATCGCGCGCAGCCAAGGCACATCGACCGCGGGCCGTCGCGGATGCCGGGCGACGATCCCGAGAATCTCGCCCACCTGTTCCTCGGTCACCGGGAACGTGCCGATCTCGAAGGACTCCAGATCCACCGTCCATCGACGGCGTCGACGCTGGTCGTGCAGCTCCACCCGGCCAGCCGGAAGAGCGGTCATCTCGATGTCGGGCACCCCGGAACCCTATCCGACCGGCACGTACGGGGTCGTCACCGGGGTCGATACCATCGCGCTATGAAGGTCTCCCCGCAGCATCGCGTGCTCGACCGGGTGTTCGAGGTCAGCATCATCCTCAAAGGGATCAACGGCGTCCTCGAGCTGGTGGGCGGGATCGCCCTGCTGTTCATCGATCCCGTGTGGGTGCGCACGTGGTGGACCGGGCTCACGGCTCATCTGGTCGTCGGGCATGAGCACTCGTCCCTGTGGCAGTGGTTCGTTCATCTTGCGGATGCGCTGGACACGAAGGCCACCGTGTTCGCCGCGGTCTACCTGCTCCTGCACGGGGTCATCAAGGTGGTCCTCGTCTGGGCGCTGCTTCGGGAGAAGCTCTGGGCCTACCCGTGGATGATCGTCGCCCTGGGGCTCTTCATCGCGTATCAGTGCTACGAGCTCGCCGTCCACTTCAGCTGGTGGATGCTCGCTCTGACCGTGTTCGACCTGTTCATCGTCGCCCTCACGCTGCGGGAGTGGCAGCTGCACCGCCGCCGAGTGACCGCCGCCGTAGTCGCGGGCTGACCGGCCGGAGAACTACGGGAGCTGGGCGAACTGCTCCGCGCCACTGTACATCCCGGTGTTCACTCCCCCGGCCGGTGGCGCGAGGACGCGGCACTCGCCCGCACGGAGGAACCTCGCTCCGACGGACAGCTTCCGATGCACCGTCCGCCGGGATGCGCGATCAGCGCGGCGGGGACCAGCGCGACGAATGTCAGGCGGGCCGCGGTGCGCCAGGAGCGCCGTCGGTACCGGGCACTCCCCCGGCGAGCCGGACCGTGAACATGCGGAGGAAGAGCTGGCAGAGGGGCCCGACGAGCAGCGCGAACGCCACCGTCCCGGCGCCCACCGTGCCGCCGAGGACCCAGCCGATCGCGACCACGACCACCTCGATTCCGGTGCGCACGATCCAGATCGGCCACCCCGTGCGACGGTGCAGCCCGGTCATCAGCCCGTCTCGCGGCCCGGGACCGAAATGCGCACCGATGTAGAGTCCGGTGGCTGCCGACAGCACCAGCAGACCGACGAGGAACAGGAGGATCTGCAGCCACAGGTCCTCCGCGACGGGGATGACCAGGAACCCGACGTCCGCCGCGGGCCCCACCAGGAGCGCGTTGAGCAGGGTGCCGATCCCCGGCCGCTGGCGGAGCGGGATCCACAGCAGGAGGACGACGATGCTGACGAGGATCGTGATGACGCCGAACGTCAGCGGCACATGATGCGACAGCCCCTGGCTGAGCACGTCCCACGGTGCGGCGCCGAGGCCGGCGCGGACGATGAAAGCGATGCCGATCCCGTAGAGGAACAGGCCGACGACGAGCTGGGTGATCCTGCGCGGGAGTCGTCGACCGGCGAACCGGCCGGTCACGCGGCATCCGTGCGACCGCGCGGCGTGACCTCCACCCAGGCAGGGTGCTTGGGCGGGCGGCCGTCGCCGGAGGACCGTCCGGTGAGGCGGCGACCGATCCACGGGCCGACGTGCGCCCGATAGTACTGCCAGGACGTCATCGCCGCGCGCGCCGCGGCCTCCGAGGGGCGCCACCAGGACTCCGGCGGTTCGAGTCCCAGAGCCTCCAGGACGCGTGCGGCCACGCGGTGATGGCCGTGCGCGTTCATGTGCAGGCGGTCGTCGGCCCAGTACTGCGACGCGCTGAGTTCCCGATCCGGCCAGTTCAGAGCGCGGATCACGTCCGGGCGATCCTGGATCCTCCGGAGGACCGCGGCGGAGAGTTCGTCCCCACGGCGCTGGATCAGGTCCCCCATCGGCAACTGCCCCGACGGATTGGCTCCGGACAGGACGATCAGCGTCGTCCCCGTCTCGTCGCATCGGCGCAGCACGCGCGTGAACGCGTCCGCGATGTGCTCGACGTCCGTCCGGGGACGGAGCATGTCGTTGCCGCCGGCGTTGAACGACAGATGCGTCGGTCCCAGCGCCAGCGCCGGCTCCAGCTGCTCCTCCACGACGGGCCACGCGAGCTTCCCGCGGATCGCGAGGTTCGCATAGGAGATCGGTACACCGATCTGATCCGCCCACCCCTGCGCGACGAGATCCGCCCAGCCGCGCACACGGCCGTCCGGCAGCTCGTCGCCCACCCCCTCGCTGAAGGAGTCTCCGATGGCGACATAGCGGACGGTGGTCATCCTCTCAGCCTACGGCGTGGGAGGAGCATGAGCATGCGTGCGGCGCCGGTCGCTAGGCGCCGTCCGCGCCCGATCAAGCGTCCGCGAGAAGACGCCGGACCCGAGGGATGACCTCGGCCCCGTAGAGCTCGATGCTGCGCATCATCGCCTCGTGCGAGAGCGTCCCCGTGGCGTACTTGAGGTCGAACCGACCGATCCCCAGCGTCGTGATCGTGTCCGCGATCTTCCGCGCGACGCGATCCGGAGAGCCGCTGTAGACCGCGCCCGCGGGACCCACCTCCTGCTGGAACTGCGCCCTGCTGTACGGACCCCAGCCGCGTTCCGCCCCGATGGTGTTGCGCATCTCCTCGAAGCCGGGGTACGCGGTGTCCCAGGCCTCGTCGTCCGTGTCCGCGATGTGGCCGGGCGAATGCACGGAGACGGGGTGCTCGGTCGTGCCGAAGCTGCGCACGGAGCGGTGGTACAGGTCGACGAACGGCCGGAACCGCGCCGCCGGCCCACCGATGATCGCCAGCATCAGACCGAGGCCATGACGCGCGACCCGGACCACGGACTCCGGGCTGCCGCCCACGCCCACCCAGGTGCGCAGCCCGTTCGCGGTCTTGGGGTGCACATCGGCGTTCTCCAGCGGGGCGCGCATCGTCCCCGACCAGGTCACCGGCTCCTCCTTGAGGAGCTCGACGAACAGCTCCAGCTTCTCCTCGAACAGGGTGTCGTAGTCGCGCAGGTCGTACCCGAACAGCGGGAAGGACTCGACGAACGATCCGCGGCCGAGCACGACTTCCGCGCGCCCGTCCGACAGCGCGTCGAGGGTGGCGAAGCGTTCGTAGACGCGGACGGGGTCGTCGGACGAGAGCACGGTGACGGCGGTGCCGAGGCGGATCCGGGAGGTCCGAGCGGCGATCGAGGCCAGCACCATCTCGGGCGACGACACCGCGAACTCCGGGCGATGATGCTCCCCGATGCCGAAGAAGTCCACGCCGACGGCGTCGGCGAGCTCGGCCTCGGCGACGATGTTGCGGATGGTCTCCGCAGCGGTGAGCAGCTCCCCCTCGGGTGTACGGGTCACGTCTCCGAACGTGTCCAGCCCGAACTCGATGTCCTTCGCGTCCATGGATCGCCCTTCCTATTCAGGTGCATAAACCTCGGGAAGGGCCCGCGCATTCCCGCTGCCGGCGGCGAGTCCTGGCAGCGGGAACGCATCGGCTCACCCCGCGTCGAAGACCGAGCGCAGGGTGTCGAGGCCGACCCCGCCGATGTCGAGCGCCCGCTTGTGGAACGCCTTGATGTCGAACGCGTCGCCCTCGGCCGCCTTGACGTGATCGCGGACCTGCTCCCAGATGCGCTGGCCGACCTTGTAGGAGGGCGCCTGCCCGGGCCAGCCGAGGTAGCGGTTCACCTCGAACTGCCGGAACTCGTCCGACATGTTCACGTTCCGGCGCATCATGTCGAGGGCGTAGTCGTGGTCCCAGACGCCCTCGCCGTCCAGACGGGGCTTGCGCAGGTGGACGCCGATGTCGAGGACCACGCGCAGGGCCCGCATTCGCTGTCCGTCCAGCATGCCCAGCCGATCGGCCGGATCGTCGAGGTAGCCGAGCTGCTCCATGAGCCGCTCGGCGTACAGCGCCCAGCCCTCCGCGTGGCCGGAGGTGCCCGCGAGCACCCGGCGCCAGGTGTTCAGCTCGGCGCGATTGTAGGTCGCCTGCGCGATCTGCAGATGATGGCCGGGAACGCCCTCGTGGTAGACCGTGGTGAGCTCGCGCCAGGTGTCGAACTCGGTGACGCCCTCGGGGACGGACCACCACATGCGGCCCGGACGGGAGAAGTCGTCCGTCGGACCGGTGTAGTAGATGCCGCCCTCCTGAGTCGGCGCGATCATGCACTCCAGCCGTCGGATCTGCTCCGGGATGTCGAAGTGCGTCGCCCCGAGCTCGGCGATCGCCCGGTCGCTCGTCTCCTGCATCCAGCGCTGCAGAGCCTCGGTGCCGACGAGCTTGCGCGCGGGATCCGCCTCGAGGTGCGCGACGGCCTTCTCCACGGTCGCGCCGGGCAGGATCTCGTGCGCGATCGCCGTCTGCTCGGCGATCATCCGATCGAGCTCCTCGCGCCCCCATTCGTAGGTCTCGTCCAGGTCGACCGTGGCCCCCAGGAATCGCCGGGACGCGAGCGCGTAGAGCTCCCGGCCGACGGCGTCATCGTCTGCCGCGACCGGTGCGAGCTCCGTCGTGAGGAACGTGCGCAGCTCGTCGTAGGCCACGCGCGCGGCGGCCGAGCTCTCCCCCAGCTCACGGGCGAGGGACGCCGGAAGCTGCCCGGTCTCGGGCGCCGCTTCGGCGACGAAGCCCGCGAAGAAGCCGTCGTCGGCCGTGTAGCGGGCGATCTGGGTGGCCACCTCGACGACCTGTCGACGTGCGGGGACGACGCCCTGCGCGATCCCTTCACGCAGGGTCGCCACATATCCGCCGAGCGCTTCGGGGACGGCGGACAGACGCTCGGCGATCACCGCCCAGTCATCCGCCGTGGCCGTCGGCATGAGGTCGAACGCCTGACGGAAGTCCTGCGCGGCCGACGCGATGACGTTGAGGTCGCGCAGGTGCCACCGGGCGGCGTCGAACTCGAGTTCGAGGCGCAGCTCGGCGCTCAGGTCCGCTTTCGTGACCTCGTCCACGTGGTCCGCAGGCTCCAGGGCCTCGAGCGCGTCGAGGGCGCGCCGAGTCTGTTCGATCGTGTGCGCGTGGCCGTCGGGGCTCAGATCGTCCAGCCGGCCGTTGGCCTCGTTGCGGCCGATGTAGGTCGCCAGGGTCGGCGAGAGCTCGACGAGCGTGTCCACCCACTTCTCGGCCACCTGGTCGATGGCCGAAGGGGTGCGCGGGGCGGGTGTCTGTTCCGTCATGGACACGAGCGTAGCGCCGGTCAGTGCGCGGCCTCGTTCCAATCCGCTCCGCGTCCGACCTGCACGTCGAGGGGTACCGACAGCGTCGCAGCGCCGCTCATGCGGTCGCGCACGATCTCCTCGACCGCGTCCCACTCCCCCGGCGCGACCTCGACCACGAGTTCGTCGTGGATCTGCAGGAGCACGCGGGATCCGAGCCCACGGTCGAGGAGATCCGCGTGGATCCGGAACAGTGCGATCTTCATGATGTCGGCGGCGCTGCCCTGGATGGGCGCGTTGAGGGCGGCGCGCTCGGCGTTCTCGCGCAGGACGCGGTTGGGGCTGGAGAGGTCGGGGAAGGGGCGGCGGCGGCCGAAGATCGTCTCCGTGTACCCGACCTCCTTCGCCGCCATCACCGACGCGCGAAGGTAATCGCGGACCGCGCCGAAACGGGCGAAGTACTCGAGCATGAGCTGCTTGGCCTCGGCCTGCTCGATGCGCAGCTGCTTGGACAGCCCGAACGCGCTCAGACCGTACACGAGGCCGTAGGACATCGCCTTGACTTTGGTGCGCATCGCAGCGGTCACATCCTGCGGATCGACGCCGAAGACACGCGCGCCGACGAAACGATGCAGATCCTCGCCGGAGTTGAACGCCTCGATGAGCCCCTCGTCGCCGGAGAGGTGCGCCATGATCCGCATCTCGATCTGCGAGTAGTCCGCGGTGAGCAGCGACTCGAACCCGTCGCCCACTTCGAACGCGGCGCGGATCCGGCGTGACTCCTCCGTGCGCACCGGGATGTTCTGCAGGTTCGGGTCCGTGCTCGACAGGCGGCCCGTCTGGCTCCCGGTCTGCACGTAGGTGGTGTGGATCCGCCGATCCTCACGGATCGCGGTGTCCAGCGACTCGATGATCTGGCGCAGCTTCGTGGCCTCACGATGCTGCAGAAGCAAGCCCAGGAACGGGTGGGGGTTCACCTCCTGCAGGTCGGCGAGGACCGCCGCGTCCGTGGAGTAGCCGGTCTTCGTCTTGCGGGTCTTCGGGAGCTGAAGATCCTCGAAGAGCACCTCCTGCAGCTGCTTCGGGGAACCCAGGTTCACCTCCCGCCCGATGATCCCGAAGGCCTCCTGGGCGATGCGGTCGGCCCGCTCCCCGAGCTCCTTCGAGAACGACGACAGCTTGTCGTGGGAGACCGAGACACCGGCCAGTTCCATGTCCGCCAGCGCCAGCAGCGTGGGCAGCTCGATCTCCCGCAGCACGCGGTCGACATCGTCAGGGAGGTCCTCCCGCAGGGCGGCGATGACCCGCTGAGTGAACCACGACAGCTGCGCGGGCGTGGCGCCCTCGGTCTCCGGGACGAGCTGGCTCGGATCCGCGACGGGCAGCTTCTCGCCCAGGTAGCGGTCCACGAGGTCTGCGAGGGTCTTGTCCGGGAAGCTGGGGCGAAGAAGCCACCCGGCGAGCCCGGCGTCGTAGGCGAGGCCCCCGAGCCGGACGCCCGCGGTCCGCAGCGCCTTCACCTGCGGCTTCGCGTCATGGAAGAGCTTCGGCGCGTCGGATTCCAGCCAGGGCTGAAGGGAGGCCCGCACAGCATCGCTCCAGTCGGTCTCCACGAGGTCGTCACCGGAGGACAGGCCCACGCGCGACGGCACACCGGCGGCGGCGGTCAGCGTGACGGCGACCTCGCCGCTCACCCCGGAGATCCAGTCGGCGAGCACAGCGGCGTCGACCTCGCGGGCCACAGGCACGCTGACCTGCGTGGCCGGGTCCTCATGCGACTCGCCATCCGTCATCGCCTCGAAGACGCGCGGGAGAAGAGTCCGGAACTCCAGGCGCGCGAAGATGTCCCTCACCGCCTGGGCATCGATGGGCGTGACCGCGAGGTCCGCGGGACCCACAGGCAGCTCGACGTCGCGGAGCAGTCGGTTCAGCCGACGGTTGCGCCGGACGTCGTCGATGTGATCGCGGAGGTTCCCGCCCACCACGCCCTTGATCTCGTCCGCCCTGCGGAGAAGCTCGTCCAGCGAGCCGAACTGCGTGAGCCACTTGACCGCGGTCTTCTCGCCCACTTTGGGCACCCCGGGCAGGTTGTCGCTCGTCTCCCCGACCAGGGCGGCGATGTCCGGATACTGCTCCGGGCGGACGCCGTAACGCTCCTGGACGGTGACGGGGTCGTAGCGCTTGAGCTGCGACACCCCCTGCACCGAGGGATACAGCAGCGTCACCTCATCGGTGACCAGCTGGATCGTGTCCCTGTCGCCGGAGACCACGAGCACGTCATAGCCCTGCTCGGCTCCCTGCGTCGCCAGCGTGGCAAGGATGTCGTCCGCCTCGAACTGCTCCTTCGTGAGCACGGGGATCGACATCGCGGCCAGGCAGTCCTGAAGAAGCGGGATCTGACCGCGGAACTCCTGCGGCGTCTCGGAGCGGGTCGCCTTGTACTCGGCATACTCCTCGGTGCGGAAGGACTGGCGTGACGTGTCGAAGGCGATCGCCATGTGCGTCGGCCGCTCGGCCTTGATGAGGTTGACCAGCATCGAGAGGAAGCCGTAGATGGCGTTGGTGTGCTGGTTGTCCTTGGTCGTGAAGTTCTCGACCGGGAGCGCGAAGAACGCGCGGTAGGCGAGCGAATGGCCGTCCACGACCATGAGGGTAGGCTTTGCGGAGTCCGTCACCCTGCCAGCCTAACGAGGAGCACGGACACCCGCCGAGGAGGAAGAATGACCGACGCCGCCACCAGCGAGGGACTCGAGTGGGCGACGGCCCGGGGCATGGGGGCGCTCGCCGAGAAGATGGGGATGCGGTTCACGGAGTTCTCGCTCGAGCGCTGCGTAGCCACGATGCCGGTCGAGGGCAACACGCAGCCGGTGGGGCTCATGCACGGGGGCGCGTACGTCGTCCTCGGCGAATCGCTCGGCTCGATGGCCGCCAATCTCCACGCCGGCCCGGGGCGTCTCGCGGTCGGCGTCGACATCAACGCCACGCACACGCGCTCGGCCACCAGCGGTGTCGTGACCGGGGTCTGTACACCGGTGCACCTCGGGCGCAGCATCACGGTCCACGAGATCGTCATCACGGACGATCAGGGCCGCCGCTGCTCGACCATCCGCATCACGAACATGATCAAGGACGTGCCGGGAGAGGCGTGATCTCTGATCGCGGCTACGCGTTCCCGGACGGCGTTCTGAGGATCGCGATCACCTCGCTCAACTGGGCGGTCATTCCGTCCAGGCGGGTGTCGATCCCGTCCAGGCGGGTGTCGATCCCGTCAAACCGAGCGTCGTGAGCCTCCAGCCGTTTGTCCACTGCAGCGAGGAGCTCGTACAGGTCGTCGATGTCGTTCGAGTGACGCTCGATCAGAAGGTCCTTGTTCGAGGGAGCGGCGGGCATGTCCCGACGATACACCGAGCGGCGGGCGGCCCGCCGGGCGTGAGAGCGCTCTGTGGACAAGTCACACACCGTCAGCGCGAGTCCTCGAGCAAGCGCTGGAACAGCAGGTGGTCCTGCCACTCCCCCGCGATCCGCAGGTAGCGGGGAGGCAGGCCGATCCGCCGGAATCCGTTGACCTCCAGGACGCGCTGGGAGCCGACGTTGTGCACCAGCGTCGCGGCTTGGATCCGGTGCAGCCCCAGGTGTTCCTGCGCATGCGCGCGCACGTGGGAGACAGCGCGGCGCATGATGCCGCGTCCTGCGAGCGACGAGTCGATCCAGTAGCCGAGATCGGCGCTGTGGAACGCGCCGCGGACGATGTTGTTGAGGTTCACGCGCCCGAGGACGCGTCCCCCGTCGTCGAAGAGGAGGAACCTCGCGCTGCGCCCCTCGGCCGCTTCGCGCAGCGAAAGCCCGACCTGCGCCTCCTGGTGCTCGGCGGTGAAGAACGCCGGAACGCGAACCGGATCCCAGGGCTCCAAGTGCGCACGGTTACGCGCATAGGCCTTCGCGAGCTCGACGCCGTCGCCGGGACGGATCAGCCGGAGCCGGAGTCCGTCACCGAGATCCACCTCTACTTCTTGGGAGCGAGCTGCTCGATGATCGCCTTGGCGACGTCCTGCATCGTCAGGCGGCGATCCATCGACGCCTTCTGGATCCAGCGGAACGCCTCGGGCTCGCTCAGACCCATCTTCTCGTTGAGGAGGCCCTTCGCGCGGTCGACCAGCTTGCGGGTCTCGAAGCGCTCGACCATGTCGGCGACCTCGGCCTCGAGGGTGATGATCTGCTCGTGGCGGGCCAGGGCGATCTCGATCGCGGGGAGGAGATCGTTCGGGGTGAAGGGCTTCACGACGTAGGCCAGGGCGCCGGCCTCGCTCGCCCGCTCCACGAGCTCCTTCTGGCTGAACGCGGTGAGCAGCACGACCGGGGCGATGTTGCCCTTGTGCAGCTTCTCCGCCGCGCTGATCCCGTCCAGCTGGGGCATCTTGACATCCATGATGACGAGATCGGGGCGCAGCTCCGTGGCGAGCTGGACAGCCGTCTCGCCGTCCCCCGCCTCGCCGACGACGTCGAAGCCGTTGTCTCGGAGGATCTCGACGATGTCGAGACGGATCAGCGATTCGTCCTCCGCGACGACGACACGGCGGGGCGCGGTGGACGTCGGGGTCTCGGGCTGCTCAGGCTGTGCTTGCTCGGTCACGGATCCATTCTAGGGGACGCCTCTCCCTCCCGGCGGTCGCGTGCCCCGCGTCGGCCGGATCGCCGCCTGACCGTTTCGGCTATCGTTTCGATCGTGACCGGCTCCCTCCGTTCCTCGACCGCGCCGCTGACGGTGCGCCGGTTCCGGCGCTCGGACTGGGGCTGGGTCCAGCGGTGGTTCGAGGACGAGACGCTCGACCGCGAGCTCGGTCCCCTCGACGAGGAGTGGCGGGACCATGTGCTGACCGAGACCGACGGGGTCGAGCTCGTCGTCGAGGAGCCCGGTGCCGATTCCGGCACGGGCGCGCCCGTGGCGCTGATCGGGATCGTGTGGGGCGGCGCCGACCACGGGGCCGCCGGTCTCCCCCACGCCGTCACGGACCTCGCCGTGGATCCGGCGCGACGCCGCAGCTCCCTGGGACGCCGCGCACTGGACGCCGCGCTCGCATGGCCAGGACATCCCGCGAACGACGAGTGGGTCGCCTACGTGGACCAAGAGAACGCCGGCGCCTTCGCGTTCTTCACCGCCGTCGGGTGGTCCCATCAGGGCCTCGATCCGGATCCGTCCGACGAGGACGCGATGCACCGGTTCACCCGGACCTGACGACGCGAGCCTCGCCGAGAAGCGAGCGCCCGGTGCCGGTGCGCCGCCGGCGGGGAAGGGCGCCGAACGCCATCACGGACATCGCTGCGCCGGTATGATCGGGGCCGTGGAGATGATCGAGGTCGACAGAGCCTAGCCGCCGAGCATCCGGTGGCTCCTCCCCGTGCGGGCATCTCCCGCGCGCGTGATCGACCCTTCTCCGTCGCGCACAGACCCGCTCCGCGAGGCACGGATGCGTGCGTGGTGCGGTCCCCACCGGCATGTTCGTCCTGCCCGACGTCGCTTCCGTGCGGGACGCCCCGCGCGGGGCTCTCTCGCGCCGCGCGCCTCATCGGACCCCGGTCCTCCTGCCGTTGCCGCGCCCCAGAGTGCGCTCCGTCTCACGGTTCCGTCGTCGGTTGCCCTGCCAGTCCCCTGGCGCCCGCTCTCGCCGATGAAAGGCACCGCCATGTACGACCGCACCTCTCTCCCCGCCCCACGACCCGGACGCGCCCCGGGCACGACGCCGCCTCCCGGCCTGTCCCGGCCCTGCGAGATCCAGCTCCGAAAGGACGGTGGAGCATGGGCCTGTCGTTGACCACGCGGAGCCGCTGGATGCGGATCCGCGACCACCTCGCACAGTCTGGCGAGCCGTCGTTCCGGTTCGCGCAGCTCATCACCGCATGGAAAGGATCCACCGCGGAGACCTTCGCCGATGTCCACGCCCTCCCTCTCCGCCTGCGTCAGGAGCTGACGGAGACGTTCGGCGCCCTGCTGCACCCCCTCCGGGTCCTGGATCGCCAACGCGACGAACAAGTGGAGAAGGTGCTGTTCGCATCGGAGAGCGGCGCACGCATCGAGACCGTGGTCTCGCACTATCGAGACGGCTGGGACTCGATGTGCATCTCTTCCCAGGCCGGCTGCGGCCTGGGATGCACGTTCTGCGCCACCGGTGCTGTCGGGCTGATCCGCAACCTCAGCGCCGACGAGATGATCGCTCAGGTCATGCATCCCTGGTGGACCAGGGCCGAGCTGCCGAGACCGGCCAGCGTGGCCTTCATGGGCATGGGCGAGGCGCTCGCGAACCCGCACCTCTTCGATGCGCTGACGCTGCTGACGGACAGCGCGTACGCCGGCATGTCGGCGCGGAGGATCACCGTGTCCACGGTGGGGTTCGCACCGAACCTGGAGCGTCTGGTCACCGAGCATCCTCAGCTGACGATCACTCTGTCGGTGCACTCGGCGTTCCCGGAGCAGAGAGAGGGGATCATCCCCCTCGAGCGCCGATTCCCGCTCGCACAGAACCTCGACATCCTCGATCGGCACGTCGCCCTGAGCCGTCGCAAGGTCTATCTCGCGTACCTGCTGATCGCCGGTGTCAACGACAGCGAAGACCATGCCCGCGCCCTGGTCGAGCTGGTGTCCGCCCGTGCGCGGCCGGAGCTGTTCCACGTGAGCGTCATCCGCTACAACGAAGCGGCCGGCGCCGCTCCCGAGTACCGTGCGCCGTCGTCTCGCGATGTCGACGCGTTCGTCGAGACGCTGACCGCCCACGGCGTCCACGCGACCAGACGACGGCAGCTCGGTTCCCGAATCGATGCGGCCTGCGGTCAGCTGCATGCGAGATATCTCGCCCCCGGCGGCCGGGGTACGGGTGGGGGCGCCGCGTCCTCACCGGTGATCCCGCTCGCCGTCGGTCGCGGGAACGGGTGAACGCCGCCCATCGCACCGTCCGACACCGGCGGCACGCTCCCCGTCCGTGAGGGGCGGCGTGACGATGGGCCGCGATCCCTGCAGGGTTCGCGGCCCATCGCCGTCGGTGCCGGCGGTGGGACTCGAACCCACACGCCCTTTCGGACAAAGCATTTTGAGTGCTCCGCGTCTGCCATTCCGCCACGCCGGCCCGCAGACGAGCCTATCGCAGCGATGCCGGCCGCTTCGCAGGACGACGGAGGGGCGGAGCCGAAGCCCCGCCCCTCCGGACGAATCACGCCTGCGCTTTGTAGACCGGCGCCGCGCCGCCCACCGCGTCGCCCACCTTGTGGACGCGGATGTCGTTGGTCGAGCCGATGATCCCGGGAGGCGATCCGGAGATCACCACCACCTTGTCGCCCTCCGCGGCGAGTCCCTGGCCGAGAAGGTACTCGTCGACCTGGTGGAACATCATGTCCGTGTGCTCGACGACGTCGACCAGAACCGAGCGGATCCCCCAGGTGATCGCAAGGCGACGCCGGATGCTCGGCTCCGGGGTGAAGGCGAGCATCGGGATCCGGGAGCGGAGGCGGGACATACGTCGCGCCGAATCGCCCGACTGCGTGAACACGCAGATGTACTTCGCGCCGACGAACTCGGCGACCTCCTCGCCGGCGAGCGTGATGATCCCGCCCTGGGTGTGCGGCTTGTTGGTGAGCGGAAGGATCCGCTCCAGGCCGTGCTCCTCGGTGGACTCGATGATGCGCGCCATCGTCTCGACGACGACGACGGGGTACTCCCCCACGCTCGTCTCGCCGGACAGCATCACGGCGTCCGCGCCGTCCAGGACCGCGTTGGCGACGTCCGACGTCTCCGCGCGCGTGGGCACCGGGCTCGAGATCATCGACTCCAGCATCTGGGTCGCGACGATGACCGGCTTCGCGTTCTGGCGCGCGAGCTCCACGGCGCGCTTCTGCACGATCGGCACCGCCTCGAGCGGAAGCTCGACACCCAGGTCGCCGCGGGCGACCATGATGCCGTCGAAGGCCGCCACGATCTCCTCGAGGTTGTCCACCGCCTGGGGCTTCTCGATCTTCGCGAAGACGGGGACGCGGAAGCCCTCCTCCGCCATGATCTCGTGCACGCGCTCGACATCCTGCGCGTTGCGCACGAAGGACAGGGCGATCAGGTCGGCGCCCGAGCGCAGGCCCCAGCGCAGGTCCGACTCGTCCTTCTCGCTGAGCGCCGGCACGTTCACCGCGACGCCCGGAAGGTTGATGCCCTTGTTGTTCGAGACGGCGCCGGCGACGACCACGCGCGTGGTGACGACGGTGCCGTCGGTCTCGACGACCTCGACGCGCACCTTTCCGTCGTCGATGAGGAGGAAGTCCCCGGGCTTGACGTCCTGCGGCAGACCCTTGAACGTCGTGCCGGAGATCTCCCGGTTGCCGATGATGTCCTCGGTCGTGATCTTGAAGATGTCCCCGACCTCGAGCTCGTACGGGCCGCCCTCGAACTTGCCGAGCCGGATCTTCGGGCCCTGCAGATCCACGAGGATCGCGACGGCTCGCCCCGCGTCCTCTGCGGCGCGACGCACGTTCGCGTAGTTGTTGTCGTGGACGGAGTAGTCGCCGTGGCTGAGGTTCAGTCGTGCGACGTCCACCCCCGCATCGATGAGGGCCCGCACGGTCTCATACGTCGAGGTCGCGGGTCCGAGTGTGGCGACGATCTTGGCACGTCTCAAAGCTGTGTCTCCGAGTGTTCGAGGGGGATGGATGTTGCGGCCACGCTGCCGGCCCCAGCCTACGCGGGCTGGAGGCCGATAGCGAGATCGGTCGGTCGGACCGGGGCCGGCAGCACCGTCTCCCCCATCAGATAGCGGTCCACACCCGCCGCGGCGGCCCGCCCCTCGGCGATCGCCCACACGATGAGCGACTGGCCGCGGCCGGCGTCACCGGCCACGAACAGGCCGCTCTCCGTCGATGCGTACTCGTCGTCGCGCGCGAGCACCCCGCGCTCCGTGAACCGCGGCCGCGTGTCGCCGCCGAACCGGTCCTGCTCCGGACCGGTGAAGCCCATCGCGATGAGGACGAGGTCCGCAGGGATCTCCCGCTCGGTCCCGCTCTTGGGGACCCGGCGACCGTCGACGAACTCCGTCTCCGCCACGCGCAGGGCTCGGACCTCGCCGGCGTCGTTGGCGAGGAACTCCACGGTCGAGGCGAGATAGACGCGCTCCCCGCCCTCCTCGTGGGCGGACTGGACCTCGAACACAGTCGGCATCATGGGCCACGGCTGGTGCTCGGGCCGCGCCGTGCCCGGCTGACGGCCGATCGCCAGGTTCGTGACGCTGAGCGCCCCCTGCCGGTGAGCCGTGCCGATGCAGTCCGCTCCAGTGTCGCCGCCGCCGATGACGACGACGTGCTTGCCCTCCGCGGTGATCTGGTTCTGCACCGGGTCGCCCGCGACGGCCTTGTTCGACTCCACCAGGTACTCCATGGCGAAGTGGATCCCGTCGAGGTCCCGTCCCGGGATCGGCAGGTCGCGCGGGACCGTCGATCCGGTGCAGACCACGACCGCGTCGTAGCGGGCGCGCAGGTCGTCCCAGGAGATGTCGACGCCGATCTCGACGCCCGCACGGAAACGCGTGCCCTCCTCCTGCATCTGCCGGAGACGGGTGTCCAGGATGCCCTTCTCCATCTTGAAGTCGGGGATCCCGTAGCGAAGCAGGCCGCCGATGCGGTCGTCGCGTTCGAAGACCGCCACCGTGTGGCCCGCGCGGGTCAGCTGCTGTGCGGCGGCGAGTCCTGCCGGGCCCGATCCCACGACCGCGACCGTCTTCCCGGTCAGGCGCGCCGGAAGCTCCGGTTCGATCCAGCCCTTGGCGAAGGCCTCGTCGGCGATCGAGACCTCGACCTGCTTGATCGTGACGGCGGGCTGGTTGATGCCGAGCACGCAGGCGCTCTCGCACGGTGCCGGGCACAGCCGTCCGGTGAACTCCGGGAAGTTGTTCGTGGCGTGGAGGCGCTCGCTCGCCGCGCGGCCTTCGCCGCGCCAGGTCAGGTCGTTCCACTCCGGGATGAGGTTGCCCAGCGGGCAGCCCGAGTGGCAGAACGGGATGCCGCAGTCCATGCACCGGCCGGCCTGGCGTCGCAGCACCGCGGTATCGCCGGGCTGGTACACCTCCTTCCAGTCCATGATGCGGACGGGGACGGGACGACGAGCGGGAAGCTCCCGCTCCGTCACCTTAAGGAAGCCCTTGGGGTCAGCCACCGGTCACCTCCAGGATGCGGTTCCACACGATGTCGCCGTCGGGGTCGAGCCCCGCGGCCTCGGCCTCCTCGCGCGTGCGGCGCACGGCCGCGAAGTCGCGCGGGAGAACCTTCACGAACTCGGACGCCTCGCGCTCGAAGTCCGACAGGATCTCCTCGCCCAAGGGCGAGGAGGTGCGCTCGACGTGTTCGACGAGCAGGCTCCGAAGGACCTCCAGATCGGCCCGATCCAGCGGCTCGAGCGTCAGCTCTCCCGTATCGAGGGACTGCGCGTTGACGCTGTCGGCGCGCAGCCCCCGCACGTAGGCGACGCCCCCCGACATGCCCGCTCCGAGGTTGCGGCCGGTGCGTCCGAGGATGACGGCGACGCCCCCGGTCATGTACTCGAGCGCGTGGTCGCCCACGCCCTCGACGACCGCGGTGGCTCCCGAGTTGCGCACGAGGAACCGCTCGCCGACGACGCCCGAGATGTACATCGTCCCGCCGGTCGCACCGTATCCGATGACGTTGCCGGCGATGACGTTGCGGTGCGGAGCGAACGTCGCCTCCCGGGGCGGTCTGATCGTGATGTCGCCGCCCGAGAGCCCCTTGCCCACGTAGTCGTTGGCGTCGCCCTCGAGCCGCAGGATGATGCCGTGCGGCAGGAAGGCCCCGAGGGACTGTCCTGCGGTCCCGTGCAGGGTGATGTCGATCGTCTCCCTGGGCAGGCCCGCCGCGCCATGGCGAGCGGTCACGGCATGGCCGAGCATGGTGCCGACCGCGCGCTCGGTGTTGCGGATCGGCAGCTCCAGCACGACGGGGGACTTGTCCTCCAGCGCCTCGGCGGCGATCTCGAGCAGCGCGGCGTCGAAGTGCTTCTCGAGCTCGTGGTCCTGCGCGCGTGCGCTGCGGCGCGGCTCGCTCGCGGGGAACTCCGGACCCTCCAGGATCGGGGCGAGGTCCAGTCCCTCCGTCTTCCAGTGCCGGACCGCTGCATCCGTGCGCAGCAGGTCCGTGCGTCCGATGATCTCGTCGAGCGAGCGGAACCCGAGCTGGGCGAGGATCTCGCGGACCTCCTCGGCGATGAACTCCATGAAGTTCACCACGAACTCCGGCTTGCCCGTGAAACGCTCCCGTAGCACGGGATTCTGGGTGGCCACGCCCACCGGGCAGGTGTCCAGGTGGCAGACCCGCATCATGATGCACCCGCTGACGACGAGCGGCGCCGTGGCGAAGCCGAACTCCTCCGCGCCCAGCAGGGCGCCGATGACGACGTCCCGGCCGGTCTTGAGCTGGCCGTCGACCTGGACGACGACACGGTCGCGCATGCCGTTGAGCATGAGCGTCTGCTGCGTCTCGGCGAGACCCAGCTCCCAGGGGGTGCCGGCGTGCTTCAGCGAGTTCAGCGGGCTCGCGCCCGTGCCACCGTCATGACCGGACACGAGGACGACGTCGCTGAGCGCCTTGGCGACGCCGGCGGCGACCGCCCCGATGCCCGACTGGCTCACGAGCTTGGTGTGGATCCGGGCCGTCGGGTTCGCGCGCTTGAGATCGAAGATCAGCTGCTTCAGATCCTCGATCGAGTAGATGTCGTGGTGCGGAGGCGGGGAGATGAGTCCCACGCCCGGCGTCGCGTGCCGGGTCCGCGCCACCCAGGGGTACACCTTCTGCGGCGGCAGCTGGCCGCCCTCCCCGGGCTTGGCGCCCTGCGCGAGCTTGATCTGGATGTCGTCCGCCTCGGTGAGGTACTGGCTCGTGACGCCGAACCGGCCGGAGGCGACCTGCTTGATGGCGCTGCGGCGCTCCGGATCCACCAGGCGCTCGGGGTCCTCCCCGCCCTCGCCGGTGTTCGACTTGGCCCCCAGACGGTTCATCGCGATCGCGAGCGTCTCGTGCGCCTCCTGCGAGATCGAGCCGTAGCTCATGGCGCCGGTCGAGAAGCGCTTCACGATCGACGAGACGGGTTCGACCTCGTCGAGCGGCACGGCCGGGCGCTCGCCCGTGCGCAGCTCGAAGAGCCCCCGCAGGGTCTTGAGCTCCCGCGACTGGTCGTCCACCAGCTTCGTGTACTCACGGAACACGTCGTACCGGCGGGTGCGGGTGGAGTGCTGCAGCCGGAAGACGGTCTCGGGGTTGAACAGATGCGGCGACCCGTCCCGGCGCCACTGGTACTCGCCGCCCGTCCACAGGCGCTCATGCGCCCGCGCGGCGGCGTCCTCCGGGTAGGCGAAGTCGTGGCGCGCCTGGTTCTCGGCGAAGACGTCCTCGATCCCGATCCCGCCGAGCTTCGTCTCGGTGCCGGTGAAGTACGCGTCGACGAAGTCCTGACTCAGCCCGACGGCCTCGAACACCTGCGCGCCCGCATACGAGGACACGGTGGAGATGCCCATCTTGGACATGATCTTCAGCACGCCCTTGCCGAGCGCGTAGATGAGGTTGCGGACCGCCTTCTCCGGAGTCAGGCCCGTGATGAAGCCCGTGCGCACGAGGTGCTCGACCGTCTCCATCGCCAGGTAGGGGTTCACCGCGGATGCGCCGTAGCCGATGAGGGTGGCGACGTGATGCACCTCGCGGACGTCGCCCGCCTCGACGATCAGGCCGACCTTCATCCGGTTCTCGTTCCGGATGAGGTGGTGGTGCACGGCCGCGACCATCAGCAGCGACGGGATCGGCACGAGATCCTTGTTGGAGTCGCGGTCCGAGAGGATGAGGAACTCGGCGCCCCGCGCGATCGCCTCGTCCGCCTCGGCGCACATCTGCGCCAGGCGCTCCTGCATCGTGTGCGGGCCGGCGTCGAAGTGATAGAGCCCCTTGATGGTCGCGCTGGACCGGTCGGGAAGGGCCTTATCGATGTGACGGATCTTCGCGAGCTCGTCGTTGTCGATGACCGGGAAGTCCAGGGTCACGGTGCGCGCGTGCTCGGGGCTCCAGCTCAGCAGGTTCCGCTCCGGGCCGAGACCGAGGCGCAGGCTCGTCACGACCTCTTCACGGATTGCGTCGAGCGGCGGGTTCGTGACCTGTGCGAACTGCTGGACGAAGTAGTCGAACAACAGCCGGGGCCGCTTGCTGAGGACGGCGATGGGCGTGTCGCTGCCCATCGCGCCGAGCGGCTCGGCACCGGTCTGCCCCATCGGGGTCAGCAGGATCCGCACCTCCTCCTCGGTGTAGCCGAAGGTGCGCTGGCGGCGGGTGATGGATGCCGGCGGATGCACGATGTGCTCCCGCTCGGGGAGGTCGGCCAGCCGGACGGACCCGGCATCCAGCCACTCCTGCCACGGGTGCATGCGGGCGAGGTCGCGCTTGACCTCCTCGTCCTCGACGATGCGCCCCTGGGCGGTGTCGACCAGGAACATGGTTCCCGGCTGCAGCCGGCCCCGGCGCTTGATGCGCTCCGGTGCGAACTCCAGGACGCCGGTCTCGCTGCCGATGACGATGAGGCCGTCGGTCGTCTCCGTCCATCGGCCCGGCCTCAGGCCGTTGCGGTCGAGGGTCGCGCCGACGAGAGTGCCGTCGGTGAAGATGAGGGCGGCAGGACCGTCCCACGGCTCCATCTGGTTCGAGTGGTACTCGTAGAACGCGCGCAGCTGCGGGTCGATGTCGGCCTGCTTCTCCCAGGCGGCCGGCACCATCATCATCACGGCGTGCGGAAGGCTCCGTCCGGTGAGCGTCAGCAGCTCGAGGACCTCGTCGAACGAGGCCGAGTCGCTGGCGCCGTCGGTGCAGATCGGCAGCAGCGGGCGCATGTCCCCGAGGAGCTCGGACTCGAGCTGCGACTGACGGGCGCGCATCCAGTTGCGATTGCCGCCGACGGTGTTGATCTCCCCGTTATGGGCGAGCATGCGCAGCGGCTGCGCCAGCGGCCACGACGGGAAGGTGTTGGTCGAATAGCGGGAGTGCACGACCGCGAGCTCGGACGCGAACCGCTCGTCCTGCAGGTCCGGGTAGAACGGCTCCAGCTGGAGGGTCGTGACCATGCCCTTGTAGCCGAGCGTGCGGCTCGACAGCGAGACGAAGTAGGCGTCCAGCTCATGCCCGGCGCGCTTGCGCAGACGGTAGGCGAGACGGTCCAGGGCGATCCCGGAGGGGGCCTCGCCGGCATCTCCGGCGGGAGCGGAGACGAAGAGCTGCTCGAAGGCGGGGCGGGCCTCGTCGGCGAGCTTGCCGAGGTGCTCGTTCGCGGTCGGGACACCGCGCCAGCCGAGGACCGTCAACCCCTCCTCCCGGGCGATCCGCTCGATCCCCGCCTTCTGCTGACGTCGCGCCCCGGAGTCCCGGGGCAGAAAAGCGAGGCCGGCCGCGTACTCCCCCGCATCGGGGAGAGCGAACGGCACGACCTCGCGAAGGAAGGCATCCGGCATCTGCGTGAGGATGCCCGCGCCGTCCCCGGTCCCCGCGTCGGAGCCGATGGCCCCGCGGTGCTCCAGGTTGCGCAGGGCCTCCAGAGCCAGCGCGATGATGTCGTGACCCGGCGTGCCGCGGAGCGTGGCGACCATGGCCAGGCCGCACGCGTCCTTCTCGAACGCGGGGTTGAACATCCCCTGCTTCGGGGGGTATGCGCCGGAGGCGCCGTAGGGAGGCTGGAAGTACACCAGTTACCGTCCTCAGATCTCGAGATGACCCGGGGACGTCATTGGCCGGGCAGAGGGGGATGGAGTCCTCACGGACGTGCGGCTAACGGGTGCCTTCCGCGTCCGTGGGAGCGGTGCTTGTGGCTGAGGCTCCTGCGGTGACCTCGTCGGACGGAGGAGCGCTCACGTCGACGAAGTCCAAGCTGTCCGCCGATTCTACATCAGCGTCCTTGCGTCCTCGGCCGGGCATGTACGGCGAGGGCTCGATGCCCGGGTGACGGCGGGACTGGACCACGAGGATCACGATGCCGACGACGACGCCGATGATCGCGGCCCAGACGTTGGTGCGCAGTCCGAGGTAGATCTCGCTCGGATCGATCCGGATCGACTCCCAGACGATGCGTCCTGCGCCGTACCAGATGAGGTAGACCGCGAAAAGCCTGCCCCACTGGAAGAAGAGCTTGCGGCCGAGCCACAGCAGGACGATCACGCCGAGGCTGTTCCAGATGACCTCGTACAGGAACGTCGGGTGGAACAGCGTGCCCTCGGCCAGGCCCGCCGGGAACGCCGGGTTCGTGGACTCGATCTCCAGCCCCCAGGGGAGGTCGGTCGGCAGGCCGAACAGCTCATGGTTGAACCAGTTGCCGAAACGGCCGATCGCCTGCGCGAGGAGAAGGCCGGGCGCGAGGGCGTCCGCGAACGTCCAGAACCGGATCCCGCTCCACTTGCACCCGAGCCACGCCCCAATCGCGCCGCCGATGAGGGCGCCGTAGATCGCGATGCCGCCCTCCCAGATGTAGAAGACGGCCCAGATGTTCTTGCCCGGCCCGAAGTAGAAGCCGGGGTGGGTCAGCACGTGGAAGATGCGCGCCGCGATGATCGCCAGCGGGACGGCGAGGATGGCGATGTCGATGACGACCCAGGGCTCCGCACCGCGCTTCGTGAGGCGGTGGTTCGTGATCAGCACGGCCAGGATGATGCCGGTGATGATGCAGAGGGCGTAGAAGTGGATGCGCAGCGGACCCAGGTCGATGAAGCTGACCGGCGGGCTCGGGATGCTGGCGACCACGCCCGAGAGGGCGTTCTGGAGCGCGAAGGACATGCGAACGAGTCTACGGGGTCACTCGGCGCGACGCGTTCCGGCCGCCAGGGCGCGCGCGGTCTCGGCCAGCCCCTCGACCCCGCCGTCGCGGAGCGCCCGGACGAGCGCCGTGCCGACGATCGCGCCGTCGGCGTACTCCAGGACACCCGCCACCTGCTCGGCGTTCGAGATGCCGATGCCCACGCACGCGCGGTGCGCGCCGTGTGCCCGCAGACGCTCGACGAGCGTCCGCGCCGCGCGGTCGAGCTCGGCGCGCTCTCCCGTGATCCCCATGGTCGAGACCGTGTAGACGAACCCGGTGGACGCGCCGACCACGAGGTCGAGTCTCTCGTCGCTGGAGGTCGGTGCCGCCAGGAAGATCCGGTCGAGGCCGGTCCGCGTGCTCGCGTCGATCCACTCCTGCGCGGCCTCGGGGGTGATGTCCGGAGTGATCAGCCCGGCGCCGCCCGCGTCGCGCAGGTCGTCCGCATAGCGGTCGACCCCGTACTGCACGACGGGGTTCCAATAGGTCATGACCACGACCGGCACGTCGACGGAGGCAGTGATCGCCCGCACGGCCGTGAAGAGGTCCCGCATGCGGAATCCCGCGGCCAGCGCGGCCTGCGTGGCCTCCTGGATGATGGCGCCGTCCATCACCGGGTCGCTGTAGGGCGGGCCGAGCTCGATGACGTCGGCCCCGTTCTCGGCGAGCGTGATCGCCGCACGGATGCTCGTGTCCAGGTCCGGGTAGCCCACCGGGAGGTATCCGATGAACGCACCCCGTCCCTCGGCATGGGCGCGCTGGATCGCTTCTTCCACGCGACTCATGCCGTGCCGCCCTCCTCGTCGTCGTACAGATCGAAGTAGCGGGCGGCCGTGTCCATGTCCTTGTCGCCGCGGCCGGACAGGCACACCGCGATGACGGCGTCCGGCCCGAGCTCGCGGCCGAGACGGATCGCGCCGGCCAGGGCGTGGGCGGACTCGATCGCGGGGATGATGCCTTCCGTGCGGCTCAGCAGGCGGAGAGCCTGCATGGCCTCGTCATCGGTCGCCGGGATGTACTCCGCCCGCCCGATCGCGGCGAGCCAGGCGTGCTCCGGTCCGACGCCCGGGTAGTCGAGGCCGGCGGAGATCGAGTGCGACTCGATCGTCTGGCCGTCCTCGTCCTGGAGGACGAAGGTCCGTGCGCCGTGGAGGACGCCGGGGCGTCCGCGCTCGATGGACGCCGCGTGCTTGTCGACGCCGTCGCCGGCCGCCTCGACCCCGTAGAGCCGGACGCCCTCGTCGTCGAGGAAGGCGTCGAACATGCCGATCGCGTTGGATCCGCCGCCGACGCAGGCGACCACCGCATCCGGAAGGCGCCCCGCCTCCTCGACCAGCTGCGCTCGGGCCTCTTCGCCGATGATCTTCTGGAAGTCGCGGACCATGGCCGGGAACGGGTGGGGACCTGCGGCGGTGCCGAAGATGTAGTTGGTCGTCTCGACGCTGGCCACCCAGTCCCGGTAGGCGTCGTTGATGGCGTCCTTGAGGGTCCGCGAGCCGGTCGTGACCGGCACCACCTCGGCGCCCAGCAGTCGCATCCGCGCGACGTTCAACGCCTGACGCTCGGTGTCCACCTCGCCCATGTAGATCGTGCAGTCCAAGCCGAACAGCGCGGCCGCCGTGGCCGTCGCCACGCCGTGCTGTCCGGCCCCGGTCTCCGCGATCACGCGCGTCTTGCCGAGGCGCTTGGTCAGGAGCGCCTGGCCGAGCACGTTGTTGATCTTGTGGGACCCCGTGTGGTTGAGATCCTCGCGCTTGAGGAACACCCGGGCGCCACCGGCGTGCTCCGCGAAGCGCGGCACCTCCGTGATCGGCGACGGGCGTCCGGCGTACGAGTGCAGCAGCGCCGTGAGCTCCGCCTGGAAGGCGGGGTCGGCGACGGCCTGTTCGTACGCCTCGGTGAGCTCGTCGATCGCGGCGATGAGCGATTCGGGCATGTACCGCCCGCCGAAGTCGCCGAAAAGGGGTCCGGGCTGGTCGCGCAGGCTCACGCCGTCGCCTCCGTCCGTGTCGCGCGGCGCCTCATGCGTCGCTCGGTCCGTGATGCGCCCGCCCCTCGCCGGCGGCGAGGAAGGACGCCAGGGTGGCCACCGGGTCCCCGGTGACGAGGGCCTCGCCGATGAGCACGACGTCGGCGCCGGCCTGCCGGTAGTGCCGGACGTCGTCGGGCGTCAGGACCGCGGACTCGGCGATCTTGACCGCGGAGTCCGGGATGCGGTCCACGAGCCGGCCGAACAGGTCCCGGTCCAGCTCCAGCGTGGTGAGGTCGCGAGCGTTGACGCCGATGAGATCGGCGCCGAGGTCGATGGCGATCTCGAGCTCCTCGGCGGAGTGCGTCTCCACGAGCGGCGTCATGCCGAGCTCGCGGATCAGGGCGTAGAGCTCCGCGAGGACGCGGCGGTCGAGCCCGGCGACGATGAGCAGCGCGAGATCGGCGCCCGCCGCCCGCGCCTCGAGCACCTGGTACGGCGTGGCGATGAAATCCTTGCGGAGAACGGGCAGCGACACCGCCGCTGTGACCGCCTCCAGGTCGGCGAGGCTGCCGCCGAATCGACGCTCCTCGGTGAGGACGCTGATGGCCGAGGCGCCCCCGCGCTCATAGAGCGCGGCCTGCGCCGCCGGGTCCGGGATCTCGGCGAGCCGGCCCCGCGAGGGGCTCGCGCGCTTGACCTCGGCGATGATCTTGACGCGATCGGCCGGAGCGAGGGCCGCGCGCACGTCCGCGGCCGCAGGACGCGCGAGGGCATCGCGCTCCACGACCGCGAGCGGACGCTCCCGCTCGCGTCGGACCGCGTCCTCGACTGCGCCGGCCGTGAGGTCGGCGAGCACCATCAGTGCGCCTTCGGCGAGTACTTCGGGCCCTTCACGCCGTAACCGGCCTTGGCGAGGATCCAGCCCACGATCAGGCCGACGACGATGAGTCCGGCCGAGGCCCAGACGACGGCGGGGATGTCCAGGAAGAACGCGACGGTGCCGATCGTGAAGCCGAGCAGCATGATGACCACGGCGGTCCAGGCGGCAGGCGAGTGTCCGTGGCCGGGATCGGCGATGGGGTTGGTCATGTTCTCCTCCGAACGTGCTCTGGGATCCGGTCCAGTCTATCGGGATCGGCGGGCGGAGCCGTTCGCCCTGCCGGACGCGGGGATCGACGCCGCGGTCAACGAGTCGGGTCGCTCCCGTGGCTGAGCTCGTCCCAGGACTCGACCGCGTCGACGGGACCGTCCGCGGGCCGCGGACTCGTCTCGAAGCGCCGCCCCCCGGTGCGCCAGCGCCGCGACGTCAGGAGCACGAGGACGGCCGCAACCGCCAGCAGCGCCCAGGCGAGGCCGGCGAGCCACGGCCAGGCCGTCGGGGCGATCCCCTCGACCACGGGACCGAGCGCGGCGTCGCCGGCGAGTCCCGTGACCTCGGTCAGCGCCGGCGCGACCGCCGACAACGGGCGCCGGATCACGATGGTCAAGGTCAGCACCTCGAGGACGATGGCGACGAGCAGACCGATCGTTGCGAACACGTAGCGCAGCACCGGGCCGACGAGGGCGATGGCCGCGCCGAGGGCGAGAACGGTGAGGCTCAGCGGCGCCAGCACCGGCACCGCCGTGGCACCGGCCACGGGGACCTCCGCCCCGCCGTCCGCGCGGACCACCGAGAGCCACGTCTGGGTCGACGAGATGATGCCGATGCCGCCGGCGAGGACGATCAGCAGGATGCTGACGGCCTTGCCGGACCGCGACGTGGCGGCGCTCATCCGGCCTCGCCTCCGATACGGGGATGCAGGTCCCTCGAATCGAAGCACGTGCGGGTGCCGGTGTGGCAGGCGACGCCCACCTGATCCACCGCAAGCAGGACCGTGTCGCCGTCGCAGTCGAGTCGCGCGCCCCGGACGTGCTGCACGTGCCCGGACGTGTCGCCCTTGCGCCAGTACTCCCGGCGCGAGCGCGACCAATAGGTGGCACGGCCAGTGGTCAGCGTGCGACGCAGCGCCTCCTCGTCCATCCACGCGAGCATGAGGACCTCGAGGCTGTCCCACTGCTGGACGACCACGGGGACCAGGCCGTCCTCGTTCCAGCGGACCGCCGCGGCGGACACCGTCTCGACGTTCTCCTCGTCGGTCATCGCACCGTCACCCCCGCCTCGCGCAGCGCCTGCTTCACGTCGCCGACGGTGAGAGCCCCGGAGTGGAACACGCTCGCCGCGAGCACCGCGTCCGCCCCTGCGGCGATCGCCGGGGGGAAGTCCGTCACGACGCCGGCGCCGCCGGAGGCGATCACCGGGACGCTGGAGATCTCCCGCATCAGGGCGACGAGCTCCAGATCGAACCCGTCCTTGGTGCCGTCCGCGTCGATCGAGTTGACGAGCAGCTCCCCGGCGCCGCGCTCGATCGCCTCGCGGGCCCATGCCGCCGCGTCGAGGTCGGTCTCGGTCCGTCCGCCGTGGGTGGTGACGACGAAGCCCGAAGGCGTGCGATCGCTGCGCTTGACGTCGAGGGAGAGCACGAGCACCTGCGCGCCGAACCGGTCGGCGATCTCGCCGACGAGCTCCGGCCGCGCGATCGCCGCGGAGTTCACGCCGATCTTGTCGGCGCCGACGGACAGCAGGCGGGCGACGTCCTCCGTCGTGCGCACTCCCCCTCCGACCGTCAGCGGGACGAACACCTGCTCGGCGGTGCGGCGGACCACGTCGTGGGTCGTCGCCCGGCCGTCGACGGTCGCGGTGACGTCGAGGAAGGTGATCTCGTCGGCGCCCTGCGCGGCGTAGTGGCGCGCGAGCTCGACGGGATCGCCCATGTCTCGGAGGTTCTCGAAGTTCACGCCCTTGACCACGCGGCCGTCCGCGACGTCGAGGCAGGGGATCACCCGGGCGGCGAGGGTCATCAGAGCCTCGCCGCGTGGATGGCGGTCACGAGGATCGCGCGGGCGCCGAGCGCGTACAGCTCGTCCATGACCTGGTTCATCCCGGCGCGCGGGATCATGACCCGGACGGCCACCCACGCGGGATCGCGCAGCGGCGACACCGTTGGCGACTCCCGCCCGGACGCGATCTCGGTCGCCTGGTCGACGAGGTCGGCCGGCAGGTCGTAGTCCAGCAGCACGTAGCGACGCGCGACCATCACGCCGCGCAGCCGTCGCAGCAGGGTGTCGGTGCCCTCGACCTCGCCGGGGCGGCTGATGAGCACGGCCTCGGACTCGATGATCACCGGCCCGAAGATCTCGAGTCCGGCCTGGCGGAGCGTGGTTCCGGTCTCCACGACGTCGGCGATCACATCGGCGACGCCGAGGCGGACCGCGGACTCGACAGCGCCGTCGAGCGGGACGAGCTCCGCCTCGACGCCGTGGCCGCGGAGGAAGTCGTCGACGAGACCGGGGTACGCCGAGGCCACGCGCACGCCCGCGAGCTGCTCGATCGAGCGGTAGACCCCGGGGGGCCCGGCGAACCGGAACGTGGAGCGGGCGAAACCGAGCTGTTCGATCTCGCGTGCGTCCTCCTGCCGGACGTCGCGGAGCAGATCGCGTCCGGTGATGCCCACGTCCAGGGCGCCGGAGGCGACATACGTGGCGATGTCCCGGGGGCGGAGGAAGAAGAACTCGACACCGTTGTCGGCGTCGACGACATGCAGGGTCTTGGAGTCCCGCCGACCGGCGTAGCCGGCCTCGGCGAGCATCTCGGCGGCGGTCTCGGACAGCGATCCCTTGTTGGGGACGGCGATGCGGAGCATTCTGGGGTCTTTCCTTCGGAGCGGATCGGACGGGATCGGCTCAGAGATGTCGGTACACGTCCTCGGTGCTCAGCCCCTTCGCGATCATCAGCACCTGAAGGTGGTAGAGCAGCTGCGAGATCTCCTCGGCAGCGGCGTCGTCGCTCTCGTACTCGGCGGCCATCCAGACCTCGGCCGCCTCCTCGACGATCTTCTTGCCGATCGCATGGACGCCCGCGTCGAGTTCGCGGACCGTGCCGGAACCCTCGGGGCGCTCCGCAGCCTTCCGGCTGAGCTCGGCGAAAAGGTCGTCGAAGGTCTTCACCCGTCCAGGCTACCGGCTCGTGCGAGCTCCCGGAGCCGCGTGACGGCAGCCTCGACGTCCTTCTGCCCGTAGACGGCGGAGCCCGCCACGAAGGTGTCGGCGCCCGCGGCCGCGGCCTGTGCGATGGTGGCGTCGGAGATGCCCCCGTCCACCTGGAACCAGACGTCCGAGCCACGCCGCCGCGCCTCGGCGACGAGGGCGGCAAGCTTCGGCATCGTCTCGGGCATGAAGCCCTGGCCGCCGAATCCCGGCTCGACGGTCATCACGAGGATCTGATCGAACTCGTCCAGGATGTCGTAGAGCGGCTCCCCCGCGGTGCCGGGCTTGATTGCCACGCCCGCGCGCGCGCCGATCCCCCGCAGCGTCCGGGCGAGGGCGACCGGATCGTGCGCGGCCTCGAGGTGGAACGTGACGCTCGCGGCGCCCAGCTCCGCGTATCCCGGTGCCCAGCGGTCCGGATCCGTGATCATCAGATGGACGTCCAGCGGGATCGGGCTCGTCGCCTGGATCCGCTCGACCATCTGCGGACCGAAGGTGAGGTTCGGGACGAAGTGGTTGTCCATCACGTCGACGTGGGCGAAGTCCGCGGTCGCGATCCTGGCGAGCTCCGCCTGCATGTTGACGAAGTCGGCGGCGAGGATGCTCGGGTTGATCCGCGGAGCGGCGGGCAGGTCGGACGCGTCGATCGGAGAGGCCATGCCCCCATTATCCGGGTGGACGCTCCCTCGACCGGCCGCCGCGCACGCGCGGTCGCGCGTCAGGCGCGCTTTCGCAGGAGCGCCAGGAACATGGCGTCCGTGCCGTGACGGTGGGGCCAGAGCTGGACGTGCCCCCGGCCGGACGCGGGCTCGGGCAGGTCGATCGGCGACCGGGACACCGCTCGCACGACCGCACGCGCGTCGAGCTCGTCGATGTCCTCGCGTCGGCGCAGGACCTCCTCGACGACGCCGGCGGTCTCGGCGAGGTGCGGCGAGCACGTCACGTACGCGACGATCCCGCCCGGGGCGAGCGCGTCCAGCGCCGACGACAGCAGTTCCGCCTGCAGGTCCACGAGCTCCCCGACGTCGGCGGGCGTCTTCCGCCAGCGCGCCTCCGGCCGGCGGCGCAACGCGCCGAGGCCCGTGCACGGCGCGTCGACGAGGATCCGGTCGTAGGCCCCCGGGCGGTGCGCGGCGAGGACGCGCCCGTCCTCCTCCGCGACGGGGATCTCCGCGGGGATGGGCCGCAGCGCGCGGCGGACCAGGCCCGCGCGGGCGGGGACCACCTCGTTGGCCTCGAGCGAGGCGCCGCGGCGGAGGGCCTCCGCCGCGAGCAGGGCCGTCTTGCCGCCGGGACCGGCGCACAGGTCGAGCCAGCGCTCCCCCGTCCGCACCGGCGCTGCTTCGACGAGAGCCAGGGCGACGAGCTGGGACCCCTCGTCCTGCACGCGGACGCGCCCGTCATGCTCCTGGACCACGGACGCGGGATCGCCGCCCGGGGAGGCGAACGCGGTCGGGGCGTACGGGCGCCGCGGCTCCTGCGGTTCGGCGAGCCCGGGCAGGGCCACCAGCGTCACCTCCGGCGCGGCGTTGTCCGCGTCCAGGAGAGCCGGCAGCTCCTGTGCCCGTCCTTCCGCCGCCAGCGCGCGGCGCAACGCCCGGATGATCCACACCGGGTGGGCGCTGCGCAGTCCCAGGCGCTCGTCGTCGGAGCGTGCGGTGCGATCCAGTTCCGCCTCCCACTCCGCCGCGTCGCGTCCGCCGATGCGCCGCAGCACGGCGTTGGCGAACCCCGCTGCTCCCCGCCCGGCCGCGCCCGCGACGAGGGTGACCGACTCGTTCACGGCCGCGTGCCGGGCCACCCGCGTCCCGAGGAGCTGGTGGGCGCCCAGGCGCAGCGCGTCGAGCACGGCGGGGTCGATCTCGGTGACGGGCCGATCCGCCGCGTGCGCGATGACCGCGTCGTACGTCCCCCGGCGGCGGAGGGTCCCGTAGGCCAGTTCCGTGGCCAGGCCCGCGTCCTGCGCGGACAGGCCCGCCTCGCGGATCGCGGCGGGAAGCAGCAGGTTGGCGTACGCGTCCGAGTCGCTCACGGCCCTCAGCACGTCGTACGCGACGCGGCGGGCCGGCTGGACATCCCGCGCCTGCTCCCTGCGCGGGTTTCGTCCCGCGCTCGTGCGTCCGGCCGGCGTCGCGCCGGCCGGACGGGCCGAGTCCCGGGCTCGCGAGCGGCGGGAGGAACGTCCGTCGCGGTCGCTCACGCGCCGGCCCTCGCATCCGTGCGCAGACCGCGGAACCAGTCCGGCGCGGCCATCGCGGCCTTGCCCGCAGGCTGGACGCGCGTCAGCAGGAGCGGATCGGTGGCGGTCCCGACGAGGACGCCGTCCTTGCGGAGGAGGAGCGCTCCGGGCTCCAGCCGGTCGGCGCCCGCCGCACGGCGCAGTTCGCGGACCTTCACCGGCACGCCCGCCACGAGCGTGTGCGCTCCGGGCTCGGAGGTCACGCCCCGGTAGCGAGCGAACACCTCCTCGGCCGGGCGCGTCCAGTCGAGCAGGCCGTCCGAGAGATCGAGCTTGGCGGCTGTCGTCGGCTCCCCCTGCTGCGCCTCCGCCTTCGCCGATCCCTCCGCGATCGAGGTCACCACCTCGCTGACCAGACCTGCGCCGTCGCGCGCGAGCGACGCCAATGCCTCGTCGGCCGTCGCGTCCGGCGGGACCGGGAAGGTCCGCGCCGCGAAGATGTCCCCCGCATCCAGGGCCGGGACCAGCTGGAACACGCTGGCACCGAGCTCCGGGTCGCCGGCGATGAGCGCGCGCTGCACCGGCGCCGCGCCGCGCCAGCGCGGAAGGATCGAGAAGTGCAGGTTGATCCATCCCGCCGTCGGCGTCGAGAGCAGGGGCTCGCGCACGAGGCCGCCGTACGCGACGATCACGCCGAGTTCCGGAGCCAGACCCGCGATGCGCGCCGTCGCCTCGTCGTCGAGCCTCGCCGCCCTGATCACGGGGAGGCCGAGCTCCTCCGCGGCCGCCGCGACCGGTGACGGCGTGAGGACGCGCTTGCGCCCGAGCGGTGCGTCCGGCCGCGTGACGACCGCGACCACCTCGTGCTCGCCCGCCAGGCGTCGCAGGGTCGGCACGGCCGCTTCGGGTGTTCCGGCGAAGACGAGACGCATCAGAGGTTCCTTCCGGAAGGGACGAGGGGAATCCGGCGAGCGGACGACGGCGGAGGCGGCGCTCACAGGTCGGGCTCCGTGATGTCGAGCCTGATCGAGAGCGTAGTCCGCGGCGTCCGCCCTCGCCCGCGGCGTCGCCCGGTCGCCTCGGCGACCACCGCGGCCCGCAGGGTCGTCGCGACCCGACTGCCGTCGGCGTACGGGAAACGCACGAGGGCGCGCTCGCGGTCCGTCTCGCCGTCCTCCTCGACGGGAACGGGGCCGAGGACCGCGTCGGGCGGGAGCCCGAGCGTCCCGATCTCCTCGAGCGCCCGGCGCATGCC
>NZ_BCRA01000016.1 GCF_001552355.1 Microbacterium resistens NBRC 103078 | reverse complement strand
CGCCGCTCGACCCTGGCGGTGGACAGCGCCGGGGGCTACGTCTCCGCGGCGCTGGCCGAGGACGGATGGCGGGTGCGCCTCGACACCGCCGCGGCGGACGCGGGCGAACGCCGCCGCGCCATCGCGGAGGCCGTCGCCACGGCGGACGCGACCGGCTTCCGCGTGGTCGTCCTCGTGGACCGGATCGACACGGATCCGGCGCAGCGAGAGCTCGTCGCCGAGGTCGCCGAGGCCGCGCCCACGGCCGCCGTGGTGAACGTGGGCCTTCCGGCCGGAGCCGGCGCCGTGACCCTGCCGGTGATCGACGTCCGTGCCGCCAGCAGGATCGGATCGGCGCTCGCGCGCGAGAGGCTGGTCGGGGCGGGACGATGAGCGGGGGTGCGACCGACGGCCACGCCGACGGACGCAGCGCCGACGTCATCGCGGTGGTCCGTGGAGCCCTCGGGCGGCTGAGCGCCGCGGAGGCGCGGGTCGCCGAGCAGGTGCTGGCGGATCCGACCCTCGTCGTGGACCTGGCCATCAACGACCTCGCCCGCCTGTGCGGGACGTCGCTGTCGACGGTGGCGCGGTTCGCCCAGACGATCGGGTTCAGCGGCTATCGCGAGCTGCGGGTCGCGTTCGCCCGTGCGGTGGCCGTGGAGCAGGCCGAGCGGGAGCGCTTCGGGCTCGACGACTCCGTGATCGACCTGGACGACGGGATCGAGACGGTCGCGGCGAAGATCGCCGCGCGCGAGGTGGGCGCGATCGAGCAGACCGTGCTCAGCGTCGACTTCGCCGCGGTGGACCGCGCCGCCGCCGCGATCGCGCAGGCGTCCCGCGTCGAGCTGTTCGGGCAGGCGGCGTCCTCGCTCACCGCGCAGGACATGCGGTTCAAGCTCGCGCGGATCGGGTGCGCGGCGACCCACTCGCCGGATCCGCACATCGCCCTCGCCGCGGCGGCGCTGCTGGGTGCCGGCGACGTGGCCCTGGCGATCTCGCACGGCGGCGAGACCGCCGAGACGATCCGCGCCGCCGAGGTGGCCGGGGAGGCCGGTGCGCTGGTCGTGGCGCTGACGAACGCGCCGGACTCTCCGCTGACCCGGGTCGCGGACGTCGCGCTGCTCACCCGCGCGAAGGAGGCGCCGCTGCGCATGGCCGCGATGTCGAGCCGCATCGCCCAGCTCGCCCTGCTCGACGTCCTCTTCGTCCGCGTCGTCCAGCATCGCGGGGAGGGCGTGAACGAGCCGCTGCGCGCGACGCGCCGCGCCGTCCGCGGCACCTGACCCCCGGGTCGTCCCGGGTTCGGGGCCCGCATCGGGGTCCGGTCGTGGCCAGGTTTGGGGCGCGCGTCGGGGTTCGGTCGCGGTCGGTTGGGGCGCGCGTTGGGGTTCTGGGGTCGGCGGTGGGGCCGGATTCCCCCGGAACGGATCCCGATCCGTGGGCGATCCCCGGTCGTTGAGCGAGGAGCGCAGCGACGAGACGAAACGGGTGGGGTGGTGCGCCGTTTCGTCTCGCTGCGCTCGCTCAACGACCGGGAGGCGCGGCAAGCGACCGCGACGGGGTTGGGTCGCGGTCGGTTGGGGCGCGCGTTGGGGTTCTGGGGTCGGCGGTGGGGCCGGATTCCCCCGGAATGGACCCCGATCCGTGGGTGATCCCCGGTCGTTGAGCGAGGAGCGCAGCGACGAGACGAAACGGACGAGACGAGACGAGACGGGGCGGGCCGGACGGGGCGGGTCAGGCGACGTGGTCGCGGGTGCTGCCGAGCGCACGGGTCGCGATGCGATGGGCACGGGAGACGCAGCCGCCGAGCGACAGCCCCGCGAGCACCCCGCCGAGGAACCCGGCGGCGAACGCATCGCCCGCGCCGATCGTCTCGACCACGGGGGCGGCCAGCGCCGGCGCCTCCACGCTCTCCGCGCCGTCGAAGGCCACCGCCCCGTCGGTCCGGGTCACGACGAGGTGCCTCGGCTCCGGGATCATCCGTCGCAGCTGTGCGGCGTCGCCCGTGCCGAGCACCGCGGCGGCGTCCGTCTCGCTGCACTGCACGATGTCCGCGGCGGACATGTAGGCGCGCAGGATCTCCCGCCCCTCGTCCTCGCGGCCCCGCCAGAGAGCCGATCGCCAGTTCAGATCGAAGCTCACCAGGCGCTCGCCGCGACCGGCGAACAGCTCGTCCTGTGCGGCGCGGGCGCCGGGGGAGAGGGCGGGGGTGATCCCGGTCGTGTGCACGAGGGCCGCTTCATCGAGGAGCCGAGAAGCGGCAGGGGCGCGCAGGACGGCGGGGGAGAGGCGGCTCGCGGCGGATCCGGCGCGGTAGTAGTGCATCACACCGTCGACCGAGCCGTCGGGTCGAGCGGCGAGCTCCTTCACGTACAGTCCGGTGGGTGCCTCCGGGTCGACCTCGACCGCGGTGGCGTCCACGCCGTGCTCGGCGAGCTCCGCCAGGAGGAAGCGCCCGAAGCCGTCGTCGCCCACGCGGGAGATCACCGCGGCGCGCCCGCCCGCGGAGGCCAGGGCGATCGCGACGTTCCACTCGGCCCCGGCCAGCGACCGGTGGAACGAGCGGCTGTTCTCCAAAGGGCCGGCCGTGGTCGGCACGAGGGCCACCAGGCCTTCGCCGAAGCAGGCGACCAGAGGGGTGTCGGGCACGAGGCAGACGATACCGGATACCGGTATTCATGTCCTGAGGGCCGGTCGATCGCGCAGATATACCCCACCGGCGCGCGGAGGTCAAGAATCACGCTGGACATGTCGTGAAATCCGTCGTATAGTTGATCGTTGCGCCTCACTCCTCCCTGCCCTCATATGGTGGTCGGCAGAAACCCCGCACGTCCCGCCTGCTCACGCGGTGACTTCCGTGCGGGTCCGAGCGACGCGGCGCACTCCACCTGACGACAGAGGAATCGAGACGCCCCCTCGGGGCTCACGGAGGTTATTCCCTTGGCTGCTGCTCGCAACGCATCCACTCCCACCACCAACAAGAACGGACGCGGTGCATCCCGCCTCTCGTTCGCCAAGATCTCCGACACGCTGACGGTCCCCGACCTGCTGGCCCTGCAGACCGAGTCGTTCGACTGGCTCGTCGGCAACGAGGCGTGGCGCAACCGCGTCGCCGAGGCCAAGGCCGCCGGGCGCAAGGACGTCGCCGAGGTCAGCGGACTGGAGGAGATCTTCGAGGAGATCTCCCCGATCGAGGACCTCAGCGAGACGATGCAGCTGTCGTTCACGAACCCGTACCTCGAGCCGGAGAAGTACTCCATCGAGGAGTGCAAGGAGCGCGGCAAGACCTACGCGGCCCCGCTGTACGTCGAGGCCGAGTTCATGAACCACCAGACCGGTGAGATCAAGACCCAGACGGTCTTCATGGGCGACTTCCCGCTGCAGACCGACAAGGGCACGTTCATCATCAACGGCACCGAGCGCGTCGTCGTCTCGCAGCTCGTGCGCTCGCCCGGCGTCTACTTCGACAAGACCCCGGACAAGACCTCCGACAAGGACATCGTCTCTGCGCGCGTCATCCCGAGCCGTGGCGCGTGGCTCGAGTTCGAGATCGACAAGCGCGACCAGGTCGGCGTGCGCATCGACCGCAAGCGCAAGCAGTCCGTCACCGTCTTCCTGAAGGCGCTGGGGATGAGCAGCGAGGAGATCCTCGCCGAGTTCGCCGGCTTCCCCTCGATCGAGGAGACGCTCGCGAAGGACACGATCCTCACCAAGGAGGACGCGCTCCGCGACATCTACCGCAAGCTCCGTCCGGGCGAGCAGGTCGCCGCCGAGGCCGCCCGCGCGCTGCTGGACAACTTCTACTTCAACCCGAAGCGCTACGACCTGGCCAAGGTCGGCCGGTACAAGATCAACCAGAAGCTGGGCCTGGACCAGCCGCTGAGCGACTCGGTCCTGACCGTCAAGGACATCGTCGAGACGATCAAGTACCTGGTGCGCCTGCACGCGGGCGTGGAGACCTTCGAGGGCATCCGCGGCGGCAAGACGACCGAGATCCGCCTCGCCACCGACGACATCGACAACTTCGGCAACCGTCGTATCCGCGCCGTCGGCGAGCTCATCCAGAACCAGGTCCGCACGGGTCTGTCCCGCATGGAGCGCGTCGTCCGCGAGCGCATGACCACGCAGGACATCGAGGCGATCACCCCGCAGACCCTGATCAACGTGCGCCCCGTCGTCGCCGCGATCAAGGAGTTCTTCGGCACCTCGCAGCTGTCGCAGTTCATGGATCAGAACAACCCGCTCGCGGGCCTGACCCACAAGCGCCGCCTGTCGGCGCTGGGCCCCGGTGGTCTGAGCCGTGACCGCGCCGGCGTCGAGGTGCGCGACGTGCACCCCTCGCACTACGGCCGCATGTGCCCCATCGAGACCCCGGAAGGCCCGAACATCGGCCTGATCGGCTCGCTGGCCACCTTCGCGCGCATCAACTCCTTCGGGTTCATCGAGACCCCGTACCGCCGGGTCGAGAACGGCACCGTCACCGACCAGATCGACTACCTGTCGGCGGCCGAGGAGATCGACTACAACATCGCCCAGGCGAACGCCCCGCTCGACAAGAACGGCCGCTTCACCGAGAGCCACGTGCTCGCGCGCCCCAAGGGCGGCAGCGGTGAGGTCGACCTGTTCCTCCCCGAGGAGATCGGCTACATCGACGTCTCGCCGCGCCAGATGGTGTCGGTCGCGACCTCGCTCGTGCCGTTCCTGGAGCACGACGACGCCCAGCGCGCGCTCATGGGCGCGAACATGCAGCGTCAGGCCGTGCCGCTGCTGCGCAGCGAGTCGCCGCTGGTCGGCACCGGTATGGAGGGCTACGCCGCCATCGACGCCGGTGACGTGATCACCGCGACCAAGGCGGGCGTCGTCAGCGAGGTCTCCGCGGACCGCGTCGTGGTCATGCTCGACGAGGGCGGCACGCAGGAGTACTACCTGCGCAAGTTCGACCGCTCCAACCACGGCACGAGCTACAACCAGCGGGTCGTCGTGTCCGCGGGTGAGCGCGTGGAGGTCGGCGAGGTCATCGCCGACGGACCCGCCACCGAGAACGGCGAGCTCGCGCTGGGCAAGAACCTCCTCGTGGCGTTCATGACCTGGGAGGGTCACAACTTCGAGGACGCGATCATCCTCAGCCAGGACCTGGTGAAGGACGACACCCTCTCCTCGATCCACATCGAGGAGTACGAGGTCGACGCGCGCGACACGAAGCTCGGCAAGGAGGAGATCACCCGTGACCTCCCCAACGTCAGCCCGGAGCTGCTGAAGGACCTGGACGAGCGCGGCATCATCCGCATCGGCGCCGAGGTCCGCCCCGGCGACATCCTCGTCGGCAAGGTCACGCCGAAGGGCGAGACCGAGCTCAGCGCCGAGGAGCGCCTGCTCCGCGCGATCTTCAACGAGAAGAGCCGCGAGGTCCGCGACACGTCGCTGAAGGTGCCCCACGGCGAGCAGGGGACCGTCATCGCGGTCAAGGAGTTCAACGCCGAGGACGGCGACGACGAGCTGGGCTCGGGCGTCAACCGCCGCGTCGTGGTCTTCATCGCCCAGAAGCGCAAGATCACCGAGGGCGACAAGCTCGCGGGCCGTCACGGCAACAAGGGCGTCATCGCGAAGATCCTCCCCGTCGAGGACATGCCGTTCCTCGCGGACGGCACGCCGGTCGACGTGATCCTGAACCCGCTCGGCATCCCGGGCCGCATGAACTTCGGCCAGGTGCTGGAGACCCACCTCGGGTGGATCGCGAAGCAGGGCTGGAAGATCGAGGGCACCCCGGAGTGGGCCGCGCGTCTGCCGGAGCAGGCGTTCGACGTCGCCCCGGGCACCAAGGTCGCGACCCCGGTGTTCGACGGCGCCAGCGAGGAGGAGATCTCGGGTCTGCTCGACTCGACGATCCCGACGCGCGACGGCGACCGCCTCATCGACTCGACCGGGAAGACGACCCTGTTCGACGGTCGGTCGGGCGAGCCGTTCCCGGGCCAGATCTCGGTGGGCTACATGTACATCCTGAAGCTGCACCACCTCGTGGACGACAAGATCCACGCGCGGTCGACGGGTCCCTACTCGATGATCACCCAGCAGCCGCTCGGCGGTAAGGCCCAGTTCGGCGGCCAGCGCTTCGGTGAGATGGAGGTGTGGGCGCTCGAGGCCTACGGTGCCGCGTACGCCCTGCAGGAGCTCCTCACGATCAAGTCCGACGACATCCTCGGCCGCGTCAAGGTCTACGAGGCGATCGTCAAGGGCGAGAACATCCAGGAGCCGGGCATCCCCGAGTCGTTCAAGGTGCTCATGAAGGAGATGCAGTCGCTCTGCCTGAACGTCGAGGTGCTCTCGGCCGACGGCACGGCGGTCAACCTCCGTGACACCGACGACGAGGCGTTCCGGGCTGCGGAGGAGCTGGGGATCAACATCTCCAGCCGCTTCGAGTCCGCCTCGATCGACGAGATCTGATCTCAGCCAGACCCACTTCTTCAGAGAATTTCGACACAGGAGAACTAGTGCTCGACGCAACAACTTTCGATGAGCTTCGCATCGGTCTGGCCACCGCCGACGACATCCGTCGTTGGTCCTACGGCGAGGTCAAGAAGCCCGAGACGATCAACTACCGCACGCTGAAGCCGGAGAAGGACGGCCTCTTCGGCGAGCAGATCTTCGGCCCCTCCCGCGACTGGGAGTGCGCCTGCGGCAAGTACAAGCGCGTCCGCTTCAAGGGCATCGTGTGCGAGCGATGCGGCGTGGAGGTCACCAAGAGCTCCGTCCGCCGCGAGCGCATGGGCCACATCGAGCTCGCCGCGCCCGTCACCCACATCTGGTACTTCAAGGGCGTGCCCTCGCGCCTCGGGTACCTGCTCGACATGGCGCCGAAGGACCTCGAGAAGGTCATCTACTTCGCCGCGTACATGGTGATCTCCGTGGACGAGGACGCGCGCCACCGCGACCTCGCCACGCAGGAGAACAACATCCGTCTCGAGCTGAAGACGCTCGGCGACCGCCGCGACGCCAAGATCGCGGAGCGCCTGGCCAAGCTGGAGGAGGAGCTCGCCGCTCTCGAGGCGGAGGGCGCCAAGGCCGACGCCAAGAAGAAGGTCAAGGACGCCGCCGAGAAGGAGATGTCCCAGATCCGCAAGGGCGCCGACGAGGCGATCGCCAAGCTCGAGCGCGTGTGGGAGGACTTCCGCACGCTCGAGGTCGGCGCGCTGCGCCCGGAGGACGACGTCTTCCACGAGCTGCAGGACCGCTTCGGCCAGTACTTCGAGGCCCACATGGGCGCCGAGGCGATCCAGAAGCGCCTGGAGAGCTTCGACCTGGCCGGCGAGGCGGAGAACCTGCGCCTGCAGATCGCCGAGGGCAAGGGCCAGCGCAAGATCCGTGCGATCAAGCGCCTGAAGGTCGTGAACTCCTTCCTCGAGACCGGCATGAGCCCGGCCTCGATGGTGCTGGACGTCGTTCCGGTGATCCCGCCGGAGCTGCGCCCGATGGTGCAGCTGGACGGTGGCCGCTTCGCGACCTCCGACCTCAACGACCTGTACCGTCGCGTGATCAACCGCAACAACCGCCTCCGTCGCCTGATCGACCTCGGTGCCCCCGAGATCATCGTCAACAACGAGAAGCGGATGCTGCAGGAGGCCGTCGACGCGCTGTTCGACAACGGCCGCCGCGGTCGTCCCGTCACCGGCACCGGCAACCGCGCCCTGAAGTCCCTCAGCGACATGCTGAAGGGCAAGCAGGGTCGCTTCCGCCAGAACCTGCTCGGCAAGCGCGTCGACTACTCCGGCCGTTCGGTCATCGTGGTCGGCCCGCAGCTGAAGCTGCACCAGTGCGGTCTGCCCAAGCAGATGGCGCTGGAGCTGTTCAAGCCGTTCGTGATCAAGCGCCTGATCGACCTCGGTCACTCGCAGAACATCAAGGCCGCCAAGCGCGCCGTGGAGCGCACGCGCCCCGAGGTGTGGGACGTGCTCGAGGAGATCATCCGCGAGCGTCCGGTGCTGCTGAACCGCGCCCCCACCCTGCACCGCCTGGGCATCCAGGCCTTCGAGCCGCAGCTCGTCGAGGGCAAGGCCATCCAGCTGCACCCGCTCGTCTGCGCCGCCTTCAACGCGGACTTCGACGGTGACCAGATGGCCGTGCACCTGCCGCTGTCGGTCGAGGCCCAGGCCGAGGCCCGCGTGCTGATGCTCGCGTCGAACAACATCCTGAAGCCGTCCGACGGCCGTCCGGTCACCCTGCCCTCGCAGGACATGATCATCGGCCTCCACCACCTGACCACGGTCAAGGAGGGGGCGGTCGGCGAGGGCCGTGCGTTCGGCTCGGTGTCCGAGGCGATCCTCGCCAAGGACGAGGGCACGCTCGACCTGCAGGCGAAGGTCCGCATCCGCATCCCGGGTCTGACCTTCCTCGAGGGCGAGGCCCCCGAGGGCTACGAGCGCCACGGTCTCGTGGACGCCTCGCTCGGCCAGGCGATCTTCAACGACGCCCTGCCGAAGGGCTACCCGTTCGTGCGCGAGGTCGCCGACAAGGGCAAGCTGTCGCAGATCGTCAACAAGCTGGCCGAGGAGTACCCGAAGGTCGAGACGGCGGCCACGCTGGACCGGATCAAGGACGCGGGCTTCTACTGGGCCACGCGCTCGGGTGTGACGGTCGCGCTGAGCGACATCCTCACCCCGCCGAACAAGGCGGAGATCGTCGCGGGCTACGAGAAGCAGGCCGCGAAGGTCCAGTCGCAGTACGAGAAGGGTCTCACCACCGACGCCGAGCGTCGTCAGGAGCTCATCAAGATCTGGACCGAGGCGACCGACGAGGTCCAGGCCGCGATGCGCGCCCACTTCCCGCAGGACAACACCATCAACCGCATGGTGTCCTCCGGCGCCCGTGGTAACTGGCTGCAGATCCGCAACATCGCGGGTATGCGAGGCCTGGTGAACAACCCGAAGGGTGAGATCATCCCGCGTCCGATCATCTCCTCGTACCGCGAGGGGCTGTCGGTGGCGGAGTACTTCATCGCGACGCACGGTACCCGGAAGGGTCTGGCCGACACTGCTCTCCGTACGGCGGACTCGGGCTACCTGACCCGTCGTCTGGTGGACGTCTCGCAGGATGTCATCATCCGCGAGGACGACTGCGGCACGTCGAAGGGCCTCGAGCTCCCTATCGCCGCGGTCGACTCGACCGGCACGCTGGTGCGCGACGCGAACGTGGAGAACTCCGTGTTCGCCCGCACGCTCGCGGTCGACGTCGTGGACGAGGCCGGCACGGTGCTCGCCACGGCGGGCGAGGACGTCGGCGACGTGCTCATCGACAAGCTGATCGACTCGGGCGTCACCTCGATCAAGGTCCGTTCGGTGCTGACCTGCGACTCGGCCGTCGGCGTGTGCGCGAAGTGCTACGGCCGTTCGCTCGCCACCGGCAAGACGGTGGACATCGGCGAGGCCGTCGGCATCATCGCGGCCCAGTCGATCGGTGAGCCCGGTACGCAGCTGACGATGCGTACCTTCCACACCGGTGGTTCGGCGTCGGCCGACGACATCACCCAGGGTCTGCCGCGCGTCACCGAGCTGTTCGAGGCGCGCACCCCGAAGGGCGCGTCGCCGATCGCCGAGGCGGACGGCCGGATCACCATCGAGGAGACCGACAAGTCCAAGAAGGTCATCCTGACGCCCGACAACGGCGACGAAGAGGTGGTCTACCCGGTCCTGAAGCGTGCGACGCTCCTCGTCGAGGACGGCCAGCACGTGGTCGTGGGCCAGCCCCTGCAGGTCGGCACGCTCGACCCCAAGGAGGTCATGCGCGTCCAGGGTGCGCGTGCCGCCCAGAAGTACCTCGTCGACGGGGTGCAGGGCGTGTACCGCTCGCAGGGTGTGCCGATCCACGACAAGCACATCGAGGTCATCGTGCGCCAGATGCTGCGGAAGGTCACGGTCGTCGACCACGGTGACACGACGCTGCTGCCGGGCGAGATGGTGGACTTCAAGAAGTACCAGGGCATCAACCGCGAGACGGTCGCCGAGGGCAAGCGCCCCGCGTCCGGCCGTCCCGAGCTGATGGGTATCACGAAGGCGTCGCTCGCGACCGAGTCGTGGCTGTCCGCCGCGTCCTTCCAGGAGACGACCCGCGTGCTCACGCAGGCCGCCATGGAGGGCAAGAGCGACCCGCTGGTCGGCCTCAAGGAGAACGTCATCATCGGTAAGCTCATCCCCGCCGGGACGGGCCTGCGCCGCTACCGCGACATCACGGTGGAGGCGACCGAGGAGGCCAAGAGCGAGCGTTACCCGAACCGGATCTTCGCATCCGACGGGGCGTACGCCGACGGCGACTTCGGCTACGTCGACTTCGACGCGTTCTCGACCGACGACATCACCCCCGGCACCTACAACTGATCGGATGAGCCCAGGGCCGCGTCGCGGCCGTGAACTCGGGTGATCGAAGGCCCCGGATCCTCGGATCCGGGGCCTTCGTCGTCCCTGCCTCTTCTGTTCTCCCGGGGGCGCAGGCGGGCGTGACCGCACGCGGGCTACGCTGGCCCGAGGAGGAGCGCATGAGCGAGCGGATCGTCGTGGTGGGGGAGGCCCGGATCGACGAGGTGCGCGACGAGCATGGTGCCCGGGAGACGGTGGCGGGGGCCGGCGCGGATCTGGCTCGTCGGCTCGCGCGAGGAGGCCACGGGGTGGTGCTGCTCACGCCGCTGGCGGACGACGAGGACGGGCGGCGGATCCGTGTCGTGATGGAGGATCATCGCGTGCGTGTGCTGCCGCTGGACGCGCCGGCCGGCACCGGGAGACGCCGGGTCGTGATCGGGGCCGGACGCGTGCAGGAGCACGGGCAGGGCACCGTGCCCTCCACGGGGCTCGGCGGTGCCGTCGCCGGGCTGCTGCACGCGGGGGCGCGCGCGGACCTCGGCGCGGATCCGATCGTGGTGGTGACGGAGGCGGAGCTGGTCGAGCCGCTCCGCGAGGCGCCCGTCGGGGTCGTGGACGGGTCGGAGGCCGACCCGCGGGTCCTGCGCGCCGGGACGGACCCGGATCGCGCCGACCGCATCGCCGACGCGGTGCGCACGGTGCGCAAGGACGCCGTGGGCGGCCCGGACGCGGACGAACGGCTCGCCCGCGCGCTCGCCCGCATCGCCACCTGAGCCGCCCCCAGCGGCCGATTTCCGGTGCCCGGCCGGGACAGGTATGATGGATCTTCGCGCCCCCGGTCGGCTGAAAAAGTGGGACGGGTGTGCACTGGCAAGTTGCCCGAGCGGCCAAAGGGAGCTGACTGTAAATCAGCCGCGTAATGCTTCGGGGGTTCGAATCCCTCACTTGCCACCAGACGAGAAGAGCGCCGGCCCGACGGGTCGGCGCTCTTCTCATTCTCGGACGGAGCGGGCTTGCGCGGAGCGGGATCAAGCGGAAGGCGAGGGGTCCTGACCAGCGACTGGTCAGGACCCTTCGGTCGTCTGCACCGTATTCTGCACCTGGGTGATCGTGCTGTTGACGTGTCGTTTTCTCTCCACGCTCTGGGTTGGCGGCCCGTTCAGCCTCTGCCCGGCCATCACGATCGGCGAGGTCACGAGGATCCGCAGGGCGACATCGTCGAACCGTTGCCAGGCGGCATCATGGGTGAGCGGCTCCAGTAGACCTCCCCCGGCCGTTCTCACCCGAAGACGATTCCGCGCCCAGAACGTCACAAACACGTCGATGGAAGAGGAACGGGCCGCGGCCGTGAAAAGTAGCCGTTCAGCGGCTACCGGAGCTTCTCATAGTCCTTGCCGTGGTCAATCCACCGGGTATGCGCTCGCATCCCGTGGAACACCCCCTGCCGAATAATGAAGTACAGGATCAGCGCGCCGAGGAGCGCGCCCAGCAGCGACAGTCCGATGCTGATGAGGGTCGCGAGGGCTGCGCTGGTATCAGGGTCCATGCGGCGACCATAGCGGTACAACGGCGAACCCTCTCGAGGGCGGAAGTAGCGGTCTTCTTCCTACCCGCGACTCTGCGTCGTCGGCGTTTAGCCGGTCGTCGAAGAAGTCGGCCAGGATCCCTTCAGATTCCGTCTCGATAACCCGAAGCGCCTGACGAGGCGCCGCGGTCGGGAAGCGCACAGCGGATGTGGTCACGGTGATGGCGGCGCGCACTGTGCAATTCGGGTGTAACCAACCTGGCGGGTCCGGCAACAGCCGTATTGGGCTCATGGCGAGTCCCACCTGATTGAGAAGAGAACAAATGAAGACACTGCGACGGCTTTCCGTCACCGCGGCAGTTGCAGGCCTCACGCTGGGGCTCTGTGCACCACCCCTGCTCGCATCGGCGCATCCCGCGCCCGCTGCCTCGGGCACTTCCTATGGTCATCAGGCTGCTGATGCTGATCAGGACGCCGAGTACGACTCGCTCGACGGGGACAACGGCGAGCTATACCTGGATTCGATCGGAGCCGATCCCGACCAGTCGCTGGAGCGGGTCAGCTTCGACGAGGAGCTCGGCGTCGAGATCTTTGACTCGCCGCTCGGCGAGTTCTATGTGGATCCGGAAGCGGGAGACGGCGCAGTTCAGGTGGACCAGGACGGTAAGGACTCTGTGACCGTGCCCGGACTGGGCGAGGTGCAGTTTCTGGTCGCAGACATCTCGGCGGACGAACTCACCCCGGAGGCACGTGCGGAGTTCGAGCGAGCGGGCATCGACCCTGAAGAGCTGCTCGGAGGTGGCTCCGCCCCTCTCCGCAGTGAGTTCCAGGCGCCCGATCCGGAACTGATCGCCGCAGCAGGAGCGTGCGAGCTTGAGCTTGGGTCTGATGCGATCGCGGGCTTGCAGGAGTGTGCTGCTGCCGGCGGCGTCGTGGCTCCGCTTGCCGAGGAGGAGGTCCCGGAGGAAGATGACGGTTCCGATTCCGGCGTCGACGCTACGGCGAGCACGGCGCCCCCTTCTGGGTGCGCGACAGCGACCAAGACCAAGTACATCTCCCGCATCCAGGCGTGTGCCAGCAACACCGTGGTGTCGCGCCTCGTCAACCGCACCGGGCAGACTATCGGATCGTTCACGACGGTCGGAGTCTCGCACGCTACGACCAGAACCAACAGCAACACCACCAAGATCGACAGCAACGCATACGTCCGAATTAGCGCGACTACAGGCGTGGCCATCGGGCGAGCATTTACCTACAGCGGCCAGCCGCTCTGCGGATTCAACTGCTACTCGGCACAGGGCAGCGCAACTTTCGTCGGCTCGAGCTCCTGGACGTCGATGACAGGTACCGTCGTCGGCGACGTTCCGACAGGGAACGCCAACAATGTCGTATCGGGCTGGGGCTACACGATCACGTCCCCGGGGATCGACAAGGCAGCTAAGTACACGACCACAAGCGTTGTTCCGCGCTGCGACAACAACACCCCGCAACTGAGCGGGAAGGGCTGCGTGTTCCCCCAGGTCGTCCCGGTCTTCACCCTTCTCTGGCTGGGTGAAGCATCCGGTGTGGCGCTTCATGTCTCGAAGGCCATCAACTCGGGCTTGACGAGCGACCTTACGCGAGCAAGCTCGGCGGTAATCGACAGGAACCGGAACAAGGCATGCCCGTCCAGCCTGAAGCGCGATCCCGGCTTCCAGTGCGACGAGTATCCGTTCGCGTCGAGTAACCAGGGCGCCGCCTCCGGCGGCGACGCCCGCGTCTTCGCAGGATGCCGATGGGCGGCCGTGCCCGGGTCCGGTCCGATGGGTTTCAGCCGGTGCCAGGTCGACGGCGTGCAAAATGGAAAGGGCGGCGACCAGCTCAATAGCTTCTACCGGGCGATGCGTGTCATCGTGAACGACAAGTACAAGGTGAAGGTCTCATGATCGAGCACGTCGAAGAACGCATGAAGACCTGGTACTCGAAGCTGAACTTCGGGCCATTCGCCGACGACGGCATCCCGCCTGAGGACCGAACCCGCACCATCGGCGGCATCCTCGTCGAGAGCCTCGATCACCGGGATCGCTTCGCGATTCTCACGCCCACTCACACCGGCTACGTCCGCGTCCATATCCGTGTCTTCGACACGGAGCCGCCGGAGGCGGACATGACGGAGTGGGAGGACATGGCGATCACCACCATCGACTCCCCGAGCGGCAATCTGGTCCCCCAGAGCTCGGATGCGATCAGGATCCCGCCGGACCTCCTCCCCGGCCCCGGGACGTATGGCGTCCGCGTCCTCGGCCGCGGACGAGACCTTCCCCAGCCCGAGCGTGTGGAAGAGACCGCACCGGATCAATACCTCGTCGACATCTGGCCTACGCCTCCCGAAGGCGTCACCGAGCAGACGATCATCGCGTCCGAGAAGAGCAAGGAGTTCGACACTTACATGTGACGAGCGGGCTAGGTGTAGTGCCCATGGGCACTACACCTAGCCCGCTCCAACTCGACCGCGGAGCCCTCTCTTGCGTCAACAACGATCCGGGTCAATACACCTAGTGGCTCTTGGTCGCGTACTCACCGATGTGCTCGTACGCTCGTGCAGCAGCGGCGGCCTCCTCCTCGGCGTGCTTCAGCAGGTCGCGGATCTCGGCGTCCGCTTGGTCCCCGGCGTAGGACCGCCGCGGCATCGAGCGTTCCTCGATCCGGTTGTGCGTGATCTGTTCTCTGGGCATCACGGCCCCTTTCGTGAGAGCCCATCACGGGGCCTACCCGGCATCGCGCCGGGAAGAATGCGCGGCCGTAGGGCCGCTACGCTGAGCGCATGCGTCGTCTCGTAGCCCCAGCCGCTCTCGCAGCCGTGCTCGCGTTCGCCGGATGCTCAGCGCCAGCCACCGCAAGCACGCCGACGCCGACGCGCACGGCTGCCGTCGCGACACCGACGCCGGAGCCGACGATCAGCGCCGCCGTGCGTGAAGCGACCCTCGTTGAGACAGCGCGGGCCGAGCTGGGCGAGGCCATCGCCGGGCAGAGCGACGACGAGATCATCGCGGTCGGGCACAGCGTGTGCCTGGCGCTCGAGTCGGGCGTCAAACCCGCAGAGATCGAGGACCAGTTCACGCGCAACGGATTCGCGCAGATTGTCGCGGCGAACATGATCATCGGCAGCGCGACCGTGTTGTGTGACGACCAGCTCCCGAAGGTCGCCAACGGTTGGTAGCTCAGGCCGCGAGCGTCCAGTTCAGCGCTGGCCGCCACATCGAGTCGGTCGTCGCGACGACGTACCGGCAGCCATTCAGGGTGTGGTCGTTGACCTTCACCGGGACGTCCTGGCCAGCGAGTGCCGCCTTCGTGTCCCAGGAGTACCCGGGCGCTTCGGAGATCCAGCCGGGGCAGCGTATGCATCGCGGCCGGTGTGGTTTTGGCTTACAACGCTGGTGTTGCAGAGAACTCGAATCCGAAGAGGTGCGTCCAGGTTACCCTGACTACGGCGCCCGCTGTGCCTCCCGTCTGGTGGGTCGACACCTACCTCGAGGCTCCGTGCCGATAGACGTCGGAGGGTAAATACGATCATGACTGCACAATCAGCAGGTCCGTCGAACGGTTGGTTCCGGACCATCACCCGCCCAACAAGTCACCTCCTCGCCACCATCGCCGCATTGGTGGTTTTCGTGGCAGGCGTCTGGATGGGGTATGTCTTCGACGAGTTCCGGGTATGGTTCTATGCCGTCGCGGTGATCGCGATGTTGGGCTGGTACCTCCTCATGACGAGGTCTTATCGAGCCGCTAAGGTGAACTCCCCGCCTCACTCATGAGCAAACGACGAAACTGACCCCACCTCTCCGAGGAGAACGGGGGCGGTTCGCGGTTGGGGGCATGGTGGAGCGAAGCATGGTCGCCGTGCGGCGGCCGCCCTGGGCGGGCGCGCAATAGCGTCTGAGTCGCCGGGTCCAGGCGTCGCGCGACTCCCGGCGCAACCCTCACCGAGTGCCGTCGCCTCCGGCATCGTCCACGAGGACGGAGAGGATGTTCCCGGAGGGGTCCGTGAACCAGGCCTGGTCCGGCCCGCGACCGCTCGCGAGGCCGCGCTGGATGCCCTTCGCATCGGTGTGCGGGTAATGCTCGAACTCCACGCCTCGGGAGGCGAGGGCGTCGACGGCCGCGTCGATGTTGGGCACGACGAGGTTCAGGATCGTGAAGTCGGCTGGTCGGTGGCGGGCGCCCTTGGGGTAGAAGAAGACGGTGTTCCCGCCGGGGAGGGTGACGAACGTCCCATAGCCATGGGGGCGTACGTCCAGGCCGAGCACGTCTCGATAGAACTGACGGGTCGCGCGAGCGCTGCGCACGGAGAAGCCGCTGAACCCGCCGATCGGTTCGAACATGGGAGACCTCCTGAGGTCGGATCGTGGGGGAGCGGTAGATGCGGCACCCGGTCAGGACGGGACGGCGCGGACGAGGACCAACGACCCCTCGAAGAAGGGTTGCGTGCGGAGGTGGCCGTAGTCGGCATCCCATTGGCCGGTGTCCAGAGCACGCCCGAGGTCTCGGGTGTAGGCCGCGGCGACCGCGGGGTCGATGAAGCTCCATGCGGAGCACGCCGCCCGCGCCGAGGCGGAGAGGAGGCGCTCCGGTCGCGCGTAGTAGGCCTCGTTGAAGCCGTCGGTGCAGTCCTGCGGGATCGGGACCGGCTCGACCGTCACGCTCCCGCCGAGCGCCGCCCGGAGTCGTGTCGTGGTCGGATACCGGCGGCGCTCGGTGGCGATGACCTCGGGCGCGTACCGGCCGAGCCAGAACCGGTCCAGGAGGTCGGGGTCGCAGGTGAGGATCACGACCGGCCCGCGGGTGACCCGCCGCATCTCGGCGAGGCCCGCTTCCAGGTCGCTCCACTGGTGGACGGAGAAGGTCGTCATGGACGCGTCGAAGGCGTCGTCCGGGAACGGAAGGGCCTCGGCGACGGCGTCGACCGCGGGCGGGAGCGGTGCGCGGCGGTGCCGTCGCATCGTCTCGGAGGGCTCGACCGCGGTCACGCTCCGGTCCGTGGGCTCGTAGCTTCCCGCCCCGGCTCCGACGTTGAGCACGGAGGCGGCATCCCCGAGCGCGTCCGAGATCCGGCGGGCGATCCGGGGGTCGGCACGGCGGAAGGCGGCATAGGAGCCGCCGACCGCCCCGTAGTCGGCGTCGCCCGCGCTGCCGTCCGCCGCGCGGCGGCCGCCGAGATGCGGCGTCTGGTCACTCATCGCGGGCTCCCGTCTCGAGCGTCGTGCGGATCCGCCGGAGCAGGTCGACGGCCGCGGTCAGGTCCGCCTCCGACGCGCCGGCTGCGGCGTCCGCCGCCCACGCCAGACGCCGTGGCCGGATCCGGTCGAGCGCGCGGCGTCCCTCGTCGGTGAGATGGACCAGCGGCGCGCGCGCATCGGCCGGATCGGGGCGCCGGACGACCAGTCCCGCCCTCTCCAGCTGGGCGACGGACTCGTTGGCGGACTGCCGGCGCATGCCGCGGCGCCGGGCGATCCCCGCGACGCTCAGCGGGCCGTGCGCGACCGCTCCCAGTGTCAGCCACCGTGCGGCGGTCAGCCCCTCCTCGGCGACGAGGGCGTCCCCGGCGCGCGAGAAGGCGTCCGCGAGGCGGAAGGTCTCGTCGACGAGCGCCGTCAGCGCCCCCGCGGAGGTCAACGCCCCTCGCTCACGCACAGGAGGTGGCCGTCCGGGTCCCGGAGCACCGCCATCCGCTCGCCCCATGGCCTCGTCTCCACCTCGTCCACGACCACGCCCCCGGTGCCGACGCATCGGTCGACGGCATCCTCGAGACCGACCGTCGCGAATCCGGCGGCCACGGCGGTGTCCGACGGCTCGGGCCGGCGCTCGTGCAGCATGACCTCCACGCCGTCGCCGGTCCGCAGCCACGCGAGCCCGTCGGTCCGCTCGGTCTCCTGCAGGCCGAGCGCACCGGCGTAGAAGGCGATCGCCCGGTCGAGGTCCGACACGGAGAGGATGAGGCGCCGCAGCGTCGCGGAGGGGGTCATGACGTCATCCTCACGCAATTGACAGGACCCTGTCAATTGGGACTCGCGGCGTCCGCACCGCGCTCGAGCTTCGGCGTCTCTCTTGACGACTCTGTACCGGTACAGTATCGTCATCTCTGTACCGATACAGAACGGGGGTCGCCATGGAACGGGCGATGATCGCCGCGTTGGTCGAGGCGGACGCGCAGACGACGCGGCGGAGCGGGGACCAGGACCGCCGACGCGAGAACGTGTACGCCCGGGAGCGGCACGCCCGCGCACGGCGGCGTCGAGCCGCCGGGGCGCGGATCCGCATCGGGCTCGCCCGGCTCCTCCGTCGGTTCGCCGCCGTCATCGATCCCTGCCCCGGCGCCGCGGCCGAGCGCATCCCGGTGTGACGTACGCGGGCGCCGCGGGGATCCCTCCGCGCCCGGCGGATGCGGCGACCGCGATCGTCGACGGCGTTCCTCTCCCTGGCCTGGGCCAGAATGGAGGGGAACGAGGGAGCGAGATGGCGCGCGTGACGCTGCAGACGATCGCCGACGAGGTCGGCGTGAGCCGCATGACCGTCTCGAACGCGTTCTCCCGTCCGGATCAGCTCTCCGCGGCGCTCCGGGCGCAGATCCTCGACGCCGCCGCGCGCCTCGGGTACTCCGGCCCGGACCCTGCCGGGCGGGCGCTGGCCCGGGGGCGCACCGGTGTGATCGGCGTCGTCCTGACCAACTCGCCGCGGGATGCCTTCGCGGACGAGGTCGCGGTCGGATTCCTCCGCGCGGTCGCGGCGACGCTCGCCGACGAGGGGTACTCGCTGGTGCTGCTGCACTCGTCCGAGCGCAGCGATGTCGACCCGGTTCGCGACATCGCGATGGACGGCGCCATCGTGTACTCCTGCGCGCCCCGTGCCCGCGAGGTCACCGCGCTGCGCGAGCGTCGGCTCCCTGTGGTCACGGTCGAGTCCGCGCCGCTCGGAGACGAGCCTCGCATCCTTCTCGACGACGCGGCGGGCAGCGGGCAGGCGGCCGCGCACCTGCTCGAGCAGGGCCATCGCGACATCGCCGTCGTCGTGACCTCGGTCGACGCCGCGGACGAGCCTCTCGACCCCGCTCACCGTGGCCGTGCATCGGGGACGATCGGCCGACGCCTGGACGGATGGGCGAGCGTCCTCACCGGTGCCGGGGTCGTGCCGCGGATCGTCGGGACACCGGGCTTCGACGTCGACGACGTGCTGCGCGAGCGCATCGCGGCGATGCTGGACGACCCGCCGACCGCCGTTCTCGCGTTCTCGGACCTGGCTGCGCTCGAGGTCATCGGTCAGGCCCGCGACCGCGGGCTCCGCGTCCCCGAGGACCTCTCCGTCGTCGGCTTCGACGACAGCCCGCTCGCCGCGCGGGTGTCGCCGCCGCTGACGACGGTCCGGCAGGACGTGGACGCGAAGGGCACCGCCGCCGCGACGACGCTGCTGGCGCTTCTGCGGGGGGAGCGGCGGCCCGATCTCACCCTGCCCACGTCCCTCGTGGTGCGCGGATCCACCGGGCGTCCGCCCGTGGTCGCGGCCGGCTGACGCCGCGGAGTCTCGACGGAGAGCCGTGGTGCTTTCCGGTATACGGGTAAGCCCGTACGAGAGGGATCGCGCATCGCCGGGTGCTCTAGCATCGCGAGAGGATGGAACCGGTTTCGTTGAGCGATGTCGAGTGGGCCAGCGAGAACCTGGCGGTCCTCGGCGTCCCCGTCGCCGCGCACATCGCCGGTCGCCTCGCCTCCGAGACCCTCCGGGACGCGGACGTGCTCCGCGAGATGGCCGCTCAGCTGACCGCCGATCAGCTCGCGGGCCGAGAGATGCTTCCGAAGACCCTGCCCGTGGGCCCTGTCCTCCTCGACCGTGCGTTCGAGGGGCTGGACGGCCTGTCGGCCGCGGGGCGACGTCTGCTGATGACGGCCGCGTTCAGCGTCGTGGACTCCCTCGACGTCGTCCTCGCCGCCGCGGCCACGGAGCTGGACGACGTCGTCTCGGGCCCCGCCGACGGTGCGCTGCGGTTCGCCGCGGACGGCACGTTCCGCTTCTCCGATCCGCGCCTGCGCCTCGCGCTGCGGAAGGGCGCTGATCCCGAGGCGCGGATCGCGATCCATCGATCGCTGGCGAAGGCCATGGATGCCCGAGACTTCGCGCTCGCCCCGTGGCATCTGGCGAAATCCGGCATGTCGGTGGACGGCGACCTCGTCCGCTCGCTGATGCACCTCGCCTCGCGTCTGCTGAAGTCCGGGGCGAGCTCGGCCGCCTACTACGTCGCCACGGACGCGGCGCTGCGCACATCCGCGGAGGCGCGGGCCCGCGTGGAGCTGCTCCGGGCGCAGGCGGCGCTGATGAGCGGGGCCGATCTCTCCGCCACCCGGATCCTCGGGGCGCTGACGGAGAACGGCGATCCGGGCACGCGTGAGCGTGCCGCCGTGCTGCTCCGCGCTGCCCGCGGGTTCGGCGACCGTGACGGAGCGAATCTCGGCGAGCGGCTGGCGAGGCAGCAGCTCGCCCTCGCGCCGGCGGCGGCGACGGCGGCCGATGCGCTGCACCTGGCTGAGCTCGCCGAGATCGCCGACGCCCGGAGCGAGGATCCGCGCGAAGCGGACCGTCTGCAGGCGCGGATGTTCCTCGCGCTGGGGCGCGCGGCGCCCGAGTGGCCGTGGCAGCTTCGCGACGGGGCCGTGTCCCCGGCGGTGGAGGCGGCCGTACGACTGCACCAGGTCGGGTTCCTCGCTCATGTCGGGGATGTCGACGGCGCGGGAGCGGTGCTTCGGAGCGCCCTCCCGCGGCTGCCCCTCGCCGGCATGGCCGGCGGTGCGCTCGGCGGCCTGCTGCGGCAGCTCAAGGGCGTGCTTCCGGAGCTGAGTGAGGCGACGGGGGCGATGCTCCCGGCGCCGGGGCCGGGGGACCAGGCCGCCCGCACGACGGCCGCCGCCGCGGGCCGACGATCGTCCGCCGTCACCCGGAAGACGCACCCGATCCCCGCCGCCGCACTCCCGCGACTGCCGGAGCAACTGACGGACCGGGAGCAGCAGATCGCTCAGCTCGTGGCAGCTGGTCGGACCAATCGCGAGATCGGTGCGGCGTTGGACATCTCCGACCGCACCGTCGAGGTGCATCTCGGCAACATCTATCGGAAGCTGCAGGTGCGAGGTCGCCTGGGTCTCGCCGCCGCCGTCCTGGCGTGACCGGGCCGGGTCGGTGCTCAGACCACGTCGTCGTCGATCGCTTCGGCCCGCGGCCGACCGCGGCGCACGAGGAGCAGGATCAGCCCGATGAGGAACGCCACCGCACCGGCGCCCATCAGGATGTATCCGATCATGTCGAGATCCACGCCCTGGACGTCGATGTCGATCGCGAATGTCAGGATCGCGCCGATCACGAACAGGACGATTCCGGTGCCGATGGTCATGGCTCCTCCTTCGGTCGCGCTCGCGTCGAGCATGCCGGGAGCGGATCCGCACGGACAGGGCCTTGACAGGGCGCGTCGGGGAGGGGGTCCTCCGGGGCCGGCCCCGCCGCCGCACCGTCCGCACCCCTGTCGCCCGAAGGGTTCGGCTCAGTCCTCGTCCGCTGCGAGTGCGCTGCTCGGCGCCGCCGTTCGGCGGGCACGGAGGGCCATCAGCCCGGCGACGCCCGCGGCCACGAACACGACGATGAGGAGGACGAGGATGTCCGGCACGCCGCGGGTGGCCTCGTAGGCCCAGCCCTCGATCCGGACCTGGTCGGAGGCGGAGAGGACCCCTCCGAGCGACGACGTGCCCGCGGTGACGAGGAGGAACACGCCCAGGGCGATGGTCAGCAGACCGCCGACGAGGCCGGTCCACGTGTTCCGCCACCGCCCGAGACGCACCTCCCGGGGGCGGACGAGCCGCCGCACGAACGGCAGCCGGCTCCACAGGAGCGCGAGGACCAGGAGGGGCAAGGTCATCCCCGCGGCGAAGAAGAGGAGCACGATGCCGCCGTGGAGTGCGTTCCCGCTCAGCGCGGCGACCGTGAGCACCGCTCCGAGCAGCGGGCCGGCGCAGACGCCCGCCAGCCCGTATACGGTGCCGAGCGCGTAGACCGATGCGGGCGTCGTGCTCTCGACGCCCTTGCCCCCGCGCAGGAACGGAACCGGGACGTTCAGCACCATGAGGAGGCCGAGGAGGATCACGACGACGGAGGCCGCGCTGACGAAGACCAGGCGATGCTGGGTGACGAAGGCGCCGAGCGTTCCGGCCAGGACGCCGAGCGGCACCAGGGTCGTGATGAGGCCCAGGTAGAAGATCCCGGTCCGGGCGACGAGCTTCGCGGGGTTCGTGAACGCGTACGAGAAGAACGCTGGAAGGAGCATGACCGAGCACGGGCTCAGCAGCGTCAGGACGCCGCCCACCAGCGCTCCGAGGAGGCCGATGTCCATCTCAGCCCTTCTGTGCGATCGCCCGGTCCAGGAAGTCACGGAAGACGGCGACCGGCTGTGCGCCCGACAGGGCGGTGTCGTTGGCGACGAAGAAGGGGACGGCGCTCACGCCCAGGCGCTGGGCCTCGGCGGTGCTCGCCTGTGCCGCCGCGCGCACGGCGGGGTCGTCCAGGTCGGCGGTGAATCGGTCCAGATCCGGGATCCCGGCCTCCTTCGCGAAGGCGATGAGCTTCTCGCGGGGGAGGTCCGGGTGACCGCTGTCCGGGGCGGCCGCGTAGACGGCGTCGAGGTACTCGAAGAAGCGTCCCTGCTCCCCGGCCGCGCGGGCTGCGACGGCCGCGTCCTCGGACTGCTCGCCGAAGAAGGCCACGTCGCGGACCTCGAGCCGCACGAGGCCCTTGTCGACGTACTCCTCGATGATCGTCGGGATGGTGTCGCGGTGCACCGCGGCGCAGAACGGGCAGCGCAGGTCGGTCCACTGCACGAGCGCGACGGGGGCGTCGACCTTCCCGAGCGCCATGGGGTCGTCCGGATCGCGGCGGGCGAGTTCGGGGACCTCCGGGGATGAGCTCGTCGTCGGCTGGGCCGCGGGGGCGGCGGAGCCCGTGTTCATGGTCAACTGGGCGACGACGACGATCCCCAGGAAGACGACGACGACTGCGAGCGCCGCCGTCAGCCGCCGGTAGAAGGTGAGCTTCGAGGTCAGCTCGGTCGGGTCCGGGCGCGGGGATTCGCTCATGGATCTAGGATACAACTGGCATTCAAGAGTCCGATCCGGCGTACGCCCCGGCTGTACCCTGGACTCACCTTCCTGGAGGACCGCCCGTGACGGAGAACGACCTGAGCGCGTCGTCGCGCGCGTACATCGTCATCCGCGATCACATCCTCGACGGCACCCACGCTCCCGGGGAGATGCTCGGCGAGGCATCGCTGGCGTCGTCGATGGGGCTGAGCCGCACGCCGGTCCGTGCCGCGCTCGCGCGCCTTCAGGACGAGGGCTGGATCGTCATCTACCCCAAGCGCGGCGCGGTCGTGCAGGGGCTCTCCGAACGCGCGGTCGCGGAGCTCGGCGACGCGCGGCTCGCCCTGGAGTCGACCTCCGTGGCCCGCGCTCCGGAGGCGCTCCGCTGCCGCCTGGCGGACCGGATGGAGTCCTCCCTCGCCGATCAGCGCGCCGCGTTCGCGGACGGGGACATCCGCGAGTTCATCGAACTCACGCTGCGATTCCACCGAGGGTTCGTCGAGGCGGGAGGCAACGGGGTGCTCCTGGAACTCTACGATCGCCTCGCCGACCGTCAGCGTTTCGTCCTCTTCCAGGCGGGGGACCGTCTCCTGCGGCGCTGCGAGGAGATCATCTCAGAGCACGAGGCGCTCACCGGCCTGCTGCGGTCCGGAGATGGCGAGGGCTTCACCGCTGCGCTGCGGGACCACATCGCGGAGACGGGCGTCCGCCCTCTGTCCTCCTTCGGCTTCGACGATGCGACGACGTTTCACTGACGGGAACTCCGCCGGCACTCCTCCGCGGCGTACCGGCCGGATCGCGACCGGTCGGCCGTGACCCGGCCGGCTTCCAGGTGGACGACCCGTCCGGCGCCGAGCGCGTCATCGTCGTGGGTGACGCAGACCACCGCCGCACCCCGGGCGGACTCCTCGGCCAGGATCACGCGGGTGCGCTCCGTGCTCGCAGCATCGAGCCCGGCGGTCGGCTCGTCGAGGAGCAGGACGTCCGGGCGGCACACGATCCCCTGGGCGAGGAGCGCCCGCTGCCGCTGACCGCCGGAGAGCTCCCCAAAGGGCCTGCGCTCCAGGCCGCTGAGGGCGACGCGCGCGATCGCCTCGGACACGGCGAGCCGTCGTCGCCCACGGGTCATCCGCCGACCGGCCGCGCCCCAGGTGCCGATGCGGACGACGTCCTCCGCCGTCAGCGGCAAGGCGTCGGCGGCAGCGAGTCGCTGCACGACCAGCCCGATCGTGCCGCTGCGGCTCACCGTCCCCGCGCGGGGCCGGATGCCGCCGGCGAGGAGCTCGAGGAGGGTCGACTTCCCGGATCCGTTCGGTCCGGTGACCGCCGTGATCTCGCCGGGGGCGAAGCGGAGGGACAGATCGTGCAGGACATCGGGTCCGTCGTAGCCGGCGCGGACGGATCGCAGCGAGGGGGCGGTGGTTCGGGAGCTCATGACCGCCATGCTACCGTTGAGAACGATTCTCATTATCAACTTCGGAAAGAGGAACGATCCGCATGCTGTCCTGGCTCCTCGATCCCCTCGGGACACCGTTCGTCCTGAACGCTCTGATCGGCGGCGCTCTCGTCGCCCTCGTGTGCGGGATCGTCGGGACCTGGGTGGTGATCCGAGGGATGGCGTTCCTCGGTGAGGCGATCGGGCACGGCATGCTGCCCGGCGTGGCGATCGCCACGGTCGTCGGCGCACCGGTGCTGCTCGGTGCGGCGGTCTCGGCCGTGGTGATGAGCACCGCGGTCGGGCTCCTCCAGCGGAGAGGGCGACTGTCCTACGACACGAGCATCGGCCTGCTGTTCGTGGGCATGCTCTCGCTGGGCGTCATCGTCGTCTCCCACTCGCGCAGCTTCGCCACCGACGCGACGGCCCTGCTCTTCGGCGACGTGCTCGCGATCGGCTCGGCCGACATCGGGGCGCTCGCACTGGCCCTCGCCGTCACGGTCGTGGTCGCGGTGGTCTTCCATCGCTCGTTCGTCGTGGCAGCCTTCGACCGACGCATCGCCCTCGCCCAGGGGCTGCACCCGCAGCGGGCGCACGTGGCCCTCGTGGGGCTCGTCACGCTGGCGGTTGTCGCCTCGTTCCAGGCGGTGGGATCGCTGCTCGTCGTCGGACTGCTCCTCGCGCCCGCCGTCGCCGCTCGCCTGTGGACGCGTCGGATCCCGGCGACGATGGCGCTGGCCTCGGGGGTCGGCGTGCTGGCCGTCCTCGGGGGTCTCGTCGTGTCCTGGCACGCGGGGACCGCGGCCGGGGCGTCCATCGCCTTCTCCGCGGTGGCCCTCGCCGCCGCCTCCGCAGGACTCCGGGCGAGCGTCCGTGGACGCGCCGCGGGCCGGAGCCGAACGCTCCGCGAGAGGGCTGCGGCGGACGGCGCGCCGACCCTCACCCCTCTCGCGGCCGGAGCGTCGCGATGATCCGTCGAAAGGAACACATGTCCGTCCTCCCACGTCACAGCGGGGTCGCGCTCCTCGCCCTCGCACTGGCCCTCACCGGATGCGCGAGCGCGTCCGGGCCGTCCGCACCCCCGTCCGCCTCCTCCGCTCCGGCGGGCGACGGTCACGGCGCGGTGTCCGGGGCGGAGGAGGTCGCCGAGCCGCCGCTGCAGATCCTCTCCGTCGACGCGCACGGAGGCGTCGGGATCCTCGACCTCCTCGACGGAGCCGCGACGACGCTGGATCCGGTCGGCAGCCCGACCGCCCTCGCCTCCGACGGACGGTACGCGTTCGTCACGACCGAGGAGGGAGCGGAGGTCATCGACAGCGGCGTGTGGACCTGGGACCACGGGGACCACTACCACTACTACCGCGCGGAGCCGCGGGTGATCGGGACCGTCCCCGGTTCCGGCCCCGTCGTCGTGGCCACCGGGCCGCTGTCGACGGCGGGGACGACGGGGCTCTTCTTCGGCGGCAGCGGGGAGGCCGTCCTGCTGGACAACGCGGCGCTCTCGCGCGGCGAGATCGTCGAGCGCCTCCGGATCGACGCGGCGGCGCCGGGGCTGCTCGCCCCCAGAGCGGACGGTGCCGCGCTCGTCTCGGGCGGTGAGATCCGCCTGCTCGACGAGGAGGGCGAGGAGACGGGGGCACCGGCGCCCTGCCCGGATGCGAGCGGTGCGATCACCACCCGCGCGGGGCTGGTCGTGGGGTGCGCCGACGGCGCACTGCTGCTGGGCGAGAGCGACGCGGTGGAACGGATCCCGATCCCCGGCGGCGCTCCGGCGCCCGCGGCGCTGGACGGACGGAAAGGTCGGCCCACCGTCGCCGGTGTCGCGCCCGGCGCCGGGTACTGGCTGCTCGACACGCGGGCGCGAGCCTGGGAGCTCGTGCGCGTCGACGCGGACCTGGCGCGCGTCGTGGCCGTCGACGACGCCGACGGCCATGTCGTCGCGCTTGACGCCGAGGGGCGGGTCCGCGTGTTCGTGGACGGTGTGGAGGTCGCGGTGACGGAACCGCTGGTCTCCGGTCCCGCGGAGGCGGCGGCGCTCGTCGTCGACGCCCAGCGCGCCTACCTGAACGACCCGGTCGGCGGCGTGGTGCACGAGATCGCCTACGCGGACGGCGCGCGCGTCGCCCGGACCCTGGAACCCGCCGTCGCACCGGCGCTGTTCACGGAGGTCGGGCGATGAGACGGTGGGCGGCGCTCCTGCTGGGCCTGGTGCTCGCGCTCGCCGGATGTGCGGCTCCGTCGTCGTCCGGGACCCGGCCCCAGATCGTCGTGACCACGAACATCCTCGGGGACGTCGTGCGCGCCGTGGCGGGCGATCAGGCCGACGTGACGACGCTCATGAAGCCGAACGCCGACCCGCACTCGTTCGAGATCTCGGCGCAGGAGGCCGCGCTCCTCGGGACGGCCGACCTCGCGGTGTCGAACGGGCTCGGGCTGGAGGAGGGGCTGCAGCAGCATCTCGACCGCGCCGCGGAATCCGGCGTCGACATGGTCGTCGCGGGTAACGCCATCGAGGTCCTCGCGTACGGTCCCGAGAATGACGGCGCCCCGGATCCGCACTTCTGGACCGACCCGCAGCGCATGGTCGACGTGGTCGACGCGCTCGAGGACGCGCTGGCGGGGATCGACGGCATCGACGAGGGCGCGATCCGCGCGCACGCCGACGCCTATCGCGCCGAGCTGGCGGATCTCGACGCCGAGATGACGACGGCGTTCTCTGCGATCCCCGAGGACCATCGCGCCCTCGTCACGAACCACCACGTCTTCGGCTACCTGGCCGACCGATTCGGCTTCCGGATCGTCGGCGCCGTCATCCCGGGCGGCACGACGCTCGCCGCACCCAGCGCGGCGGACCTCCGCGACCTCGCCGTCGCGATCGAGGAGGCCGGGGTGCCCACGATCTTCGCGGAGTCCTCGCAGCCGGACCGGCTCGTCCAGGTGCTCGCCCGGGAGGCCGGGATCCGGGTGGACGTCGTCGAGCTGTTCACCGAGTCGCTGACCGGGCCCGGCGAGGGCGCGGACACCTATCTCACCATGATGCGCACCAACACGGAGCGCATCGCCCAGGGCCTCCGTCGCTGAGACCCCCCCACCCAGAAAGAGAGAAGATGAAGAAACACATCCGATGGACGACGGCTGCCGGGCTCGCCGGGCTCGCGCTGGCCGCGACCGGCTGCGCGCCCGCCGCCGCGGACGGTACGCCCGCGTCCGACCAAGGCACGGTCGCGACGGATTCCGGATCGACCACCGGTCGCGTCGCCGTCTCGTACGAGAACGGCATCGCGGTGCTCGACCCGACCACCCTGGAGGTCGTCGCGGAGCTGGAATCCGAGACCTTCACCCGGCTCAACGATTTCGGCGACGGCCGGACGATCGCGGTGACGACCTCGAAGGGCTTCCAGATGCTGGACACCGCCCAGCCGGAGCTGACCGACCTCGTGTTCGACGCGACCACCCCGGGGCACGTGGTCGTCCACGACGGCCGGACCGTGCTCTTCGACGACGGGACCGGGAGGACGACGATCCTCGACACCGAGATCTTCGCGGACGGGTACGCGTCGCTCCCCGAGGGAGAGACCTACACGGCCGCGGCGCCCCACCACGGCGTCTCGATCGTCCTGTCCGACGGCACGCTCCTCACCACCGTGGGAGACGACACCGGACGGACCGGCGCGACGGCGCTCGCCGGGAAGGACGGAGGCTGGGAACAGATCTCCGTCAACGCCGAGTGCCCGGGCATCCACGGCGAGGGGACGGCGATGGGCGAGGCCGTCGTCTTCGGATGCGAGGACGGCGCGCTGCTGTACCGGGACGGGACCTTCCGCAAGTTGAGCGCGCCCGACCCGTACGGCCGGATGGGCAACGCGTTCGTCTCCGAGACGAGCCCGATCGTCGTCGGCGACTACAAGAGCGATCCGGATGCCGAGGGATACCTCCTGAACGCGGTGACCCTCATCGACACGGCAGCGGGCACGTCCCGCGTCGTGGACCTCCCGGACGAGGTGCAGTACACCTTCCGCGATGTCGCCCGCGGTCCGGAGGACCAGGCCTACATCCTCAGCACGGACGGGAAGATCCACGTGCTCGACCCGGAGACGGGGGAGATCACCGACGCCTACCCCGTGATCGAGCCGTGGCAGGGGCCGGCGCAATGGCAGGACGCCCACCCCGCCATCCGTGTGAGCGGCGACATCGCGTACGTCACCGAGCCCGCCGCGAACGCGGTGCACGCCGTCGACCTCACCACGGGCAAGACCGTGGCGAGCGTCGAGCTCGACCACACGCCGAACGAGCTCGCCGTCGCCCACGGCTGACGCCACCGTCGCCCGGCCGTACCCTCCGGCCGGGCGACGCGGGGTCCGGTGCGGCCCGGGCGCAACCCCCTCGCGTTCGCCTGGGAACCGGACTGTCCTGGAACAGACTCCGAGAAGGGTGTGAGTGCGTGACGATCGACCTCCGGCATCCGTCTCGGAAGTGTGACGCGGTCGCGGGCGGAAGGCGCCCGGCGCGTCCCACGACAGTTCACGGGAAGGAAGAGCCATGGGCAAGAACGTCCTGATCATCGCCATCGTCGTCGTCGCGGCGTACATCGTCGGGGTGGAGGCCGGCCGCTCCCGCGGCAAGGACTACGAGGACCTGCGCCACCAGATCGAGCGGCTGTGGACCAGCCCCGAGGCGCAGAAGTCGCGGAAGCGGGCGGCGAAGAAGATCAAGAAGGCCGTGGAGGAGGCGGGGCGCCGTCGGCGCCGTGCCCTGCGCTGACGCGACGCGCACGTCCGGCGGCGGCGATTGTGCCCGTTGTCGCCGCCGGACGGAACCCCCTGTCGTGATCCGCGTCCCCGAGGTGTGATGGGCATCCGACCTGGATGACGGACGGAGGGGACATGACGTCAGGGGCTTCGGCGACGCGCGCGGGCGCCCCGCCGGCCGCCGTCTCGCCGACGGGCGTCCCGCGGCTGCGGGGCGAATCGGGGCTGCGGTTCGTGCGGGACGGCTATCTCTTCGGCATCCGGGGGTTCCGTGACGCCGGAGCCGACGCCTTCCGCACCCGGCTCCTCGGCCGCCGTGTGGTCGTCGCCCGCGGCGCGGAGGCTGCCCATGTCTTCGGCGCGACCCGGTTCCGCCGTCCCGGAGCGCTGCCGCGGTCGACCATGCGGCTGCTCCAGGACGAGGGCAGCGTCCAGGCCCTCGAAGGCCGTGCGCACCGGGAGCGGAAGGCCCTGATGCTGGCGATGGCGCGAGACGACCGCGCCCGCCTCGTGCTCCTGTTCCGCGACGAGGTCGAGGAAGCTCTGCGTGCCCGTCGGGGATCGCGTGTCGCGGTGCTCGAACTGGGCTCGGCGGTGCTGTTCCGCGCCGCCCTCGACTGGGTCGGCGCGGACGCCGGACGCGACGATCCGCGGCTCCTGGCCGACGTGCGCGCGATGATCGATCGCGCGGCGAGCATCGGCCCGGTCAACTGGGCGGCGCGCGTCCGACGACGCCGGGCGGAGCGGTGGGCGACGGATCAGGTCATCCGTGCGCGGGAGCGCGGGGATCGGGAGAGCCCGGTCGGGCGCATCGCGCACCACGAGGAGATGGGGATGCCTCTCCCGCTCCCCGTCGCGGCCGTCGAGCTGCTCAACCTCGTCCGTCCTGTCGTGGCCGTCGGGCGCTTCCTCGCTTTCGCCGCGCACGCACTCGTCCGGCACCCGGCGTGGGAGCAGCGCATCCGGAGCGAGGACGGGGTCGCGCGCTGGTTCGCGGAGGAGGTCCGGCGCTTCTACCCCTTCTTCCCCCTGATCGGCGGGATCGCCGACGAGCCCTTCGACCTCGGCGGAGAGCGGTTCGGGCGCGGCCAGTGGATGCTGCTCGACCTGTACGGCACCGACCACGATCCCGGCATCTGGCCGGATCCGTCCGTGTTCGATCCGCAGCGCTTCGCCGATGAGCGTCCGCATCCGGTCGTCGCCCAGGGCGTCGGCGATCCGCTCACCGCTCACCGCTGTCCTGGCGAGGACGCGACGACCGACCTCATCGCGGCCGCGGTGGACGTCCTCGCCCGGACGGAGCATCGCGTCCCGGATCAGGATCTGCGCATCAGCCTCCGCCGCCTGCCGACCGCACCCGCGGACGGCATGATCCTCGACCTGCGCTGACCGCTCGCGCGCGGATCGCCATGCACGCGGAGCGCCGGGTCAGGGGCGCGGGCGGATCAGGCGGAGGATGTCGGCGGGCGTCTCGCTCACGCGGGTGAACCCGAGGCGTTCCGCGAGCCGGAGGGACGCCGTGTTCTCGGCGTGGATCTCGGCCAGCGCCCAGTGCGCGCCGAGCGCCTCGTCCGCGAGCCGCAGCAGCGCGGACGCCGCTTCGAACGCGTAGCCGTTCCCGGTGTGCGCCGGGTGCAGCAGCCAGCCGACCTCCACCCCGAAGGTCGCCGGATCCGTCCCCCGCAGATGCAGGGACACGTCGCCGATCACCCGGTCGTCCCGCGTCACGGCGAGGGCGAGGAAGTCCCCGTCGTAGCAGAGGCGGGTGTGGCGCGTCCGGTGGCGCAGGTGCGTGCGGGACGCGCGGCGGGACCGTCGCGGCCAGGGCAGGAAGCGCAGGACCTCGGGGGAGGACTGGATGCGGAACCAGTCGTCGGCGTCTGTCATCGCGTACGGGCGCAGCAGGAGCCGCGCGGTGGGGACCGGTCGGGCGTGCAGCGGCGTCGGGACGCGGGGGCCTCGGAGGAAGTCGGGACGACGCACGGGGATCGCTGCGCGCAGGGCCGGGATCCCGACGGCCCGAGGCGTCCCGGGGCGTCGGGGCGAGGAGAGCGGGGCTGCGCCGTGGGGTGTCGTCGCTGTCATGCGACGGACGGTAGTCAGCGAACACGTGCGGTCTCGAAGCGATCGTGTGCGTCTTCTATGAATCCCGGGCGCGCACGCCTGCCATGCGGAAATACTTGGATGGTGGAGTCCGGATCCTTCCTCCCCGTCTCGAACGAGGAGCCGAGACCCGCCCTGCTCGCCCAGCTTCCCCGGATCAGGCGCAGCGACGGCGGGGACATCCGCATCCTGCTCGTCGACGATGAGGAGGTCCTGACCCGCCTGGTCGGTCTCGCCCTCGGCTACGAAGGATGGCGGGTGGAGGCCGCGGGCACGGGCGCCGAGGCGCTGGCGGCCCTGCGCGCCGAGCGGCCGGACGCCGTCGTGCTCGACATCATGCTTCCCGACACCGACGGCATCGCGCTGCTTCGGCGCATGCGCGAGCTCGCGCCCGGGATCCCCGTCCTCTTCCTCACTGCCCGGGACTCCGTCGGCGACCGCGTGCTCGGCCTCACCGCGGGAGGAGATGACTATCTCACCAAGCCCTTCAGCCTCGCCGAGCTCGTCGCGCGGCTGCGCGGGCTGCTGCGCCGGTCGATCCCCGGGCAGGAGGAGATCCGGATCGAAGTGGGGCCGCTGATGCTCGACGAACGCACCCACGAGGTCACCCTCGACGGGCGCGCGGTGAGCCTCACGGCGACCGAGTTCGAGCTCCTGCGCTACCTCATGCGCAACCCCGATCTCGTGCTCAGCCGGAGCCAGATCCTCGACAACGTCTGGCACTACGACTTCGCCGGGCGCCGCTCGATCGTGGATCTCTACATCTCCTACCTGCGCAAGAAGCTCGCGCGGCCGGGACCGACCCTCATCCAGACGGTCCGCGGCGTCGGCTACATCCTGAGAGCGCCGCAGCCGTGACGCGGCGCTGGGGGCCGACCTCCCTGGTCGGACGCATCGTCGGCGGCACTCTGATCCTGTTCGCGGCGGCCATGCTCCTCGGGAGCCTGGTGGTCGGGGTCGCGCTCCGGGCGAACGCCACCGCCATCGTCGACCAGCAGGTCGCGGCGTCCGAGCTGGCCTTCGAACGGGTGATCGTCAAGAACCACGGCTCGCCGCACAAGCCTCTGTCCGAGTTCATCGGACAGGGCCCGGGATCGGTGATCGTGCTCCTCACCGCTGATAGCCGGGTGCTCGATGCGGCACGGTTCACCGAGGACGGCGGCGGCCCCGTCCCCGCAGAGGCGCTCGCCACGGTGGGTGCGTTCGCGGAGTCCGCCGATCGCGGGAGGATCCAGGATCTCGCCCTTCCCGGCCTCGGGTCCTTCCGCGCGACCGTCGACGAGGCCCAGGGGCGGGTGCTCGTCACCGCCGTCTCCACGAGCGCGGTGGATGCGGCGATCGGCCTGCAGACCGCCGTCAACGCCGGCGTCGCCGCACTGGCGATGGTGGCGCTCGCGGTCGGGGCGACGATCCTCGTCCGGCTCATGCTGCGCCCGCTCACCCGGGTCGCCACGGCCGCGAAGGTGGTGGCGCGAAGTCCGCTGCGCGATGACGACACCCGGGTGCCGCGCCCGCTCGACGACCGGGACCTCCGTGATCGGAGCGAGGTCGGAGAGGTCGGGCGCGCCTTCGACCTGCTGCTCGACAACGTCGACGACGCGATCCAGTACCGCGTGGCCGTCGACCGGCGGATGCGCCAGTTCCTCACCGACGCCAGCCACGAGCTGAGAACGCCGCTGGCCTCGATCCGCGGCTATGCCGAGCTCACCCGGCAGGACAGCGCGGCCCTGCCGCCCACGACCGAGTACTCTCTCAGCCGCATCGAGTCCGAGGCCGCGCGGATGGCGCGGCTCGTCGACAACCTCCTTCTCCTCGCCCGACTCGACGAGGAGGACGACCTGCAGCTGGACGACGTCGACCTCGCCGACATCGCGGCCGCGGCGGTGTCGGATGCGAGCGCCGCCTTCCCCGACCACTCCTGGACCGCGGAGCTCCCCGACGGTCCCGCGATCATCCGCGGGGACACCGAGCGGCTGCACCAGCTGATGGCGAATCTGCTGGCGAACGCCGGCACCCACACGCCGCCGGGCACCACGACGACCGTGCGGGTGGAGACGGGGGAGCCCGGGAGCGAGACCGCGAGGCTGATCGTCGCCGACGACGGGCCCGGCATCCCGCCCGAGCGCGCTGCGCACCTGTTCGAGCGGTTCAACGGCCGTCGCGGCGGAGACGGATCCGGCTCGTCGTCGGGGCTCGGGCTATCGATCGTGAAGGCGATCGTCGACGCCCACCGCGGCTCCATCGCGTTCGCCGAGGACCGGCCGGGGACGATGTTCACGATCCGGCTTCCGGCCCCGCCCGCCGCCGCCGACGGTGTTGATGCGACCGCGTCGCCGGACGGAGGCATCGGGTAGCGGCTGTCGCCGCGCCCCCTCCGGACAGGGACGGCTCAGTCGGCGGGGAGCCTCACGATCCGGTCATCGCCCTCCCGGGGATCCCCGCGCCCGTCGGTGTTGTTCGTGAGGATCCAGATCGCCCCGCCGCCCGCATCGACCACGTCGCGCAGCCGCCCGAACTCGCCGACGTGCTCCTCCGAGGACGACGACGGATCAGACAGGGGCACGCGGCGGAGACGCTCGCCGCGGAGGTTCGCGAGGAAGAGCGTGTCGCCGACGATCGCGATGCCACTGGGGCTCGCGGCGTCCGTGGGCCACTGCTGCACGGGGTCGACGAATCCCTCGACCCCCGCGATCCCCTCGGCCTCCGGCCACCCGTAGTCGGCGCCCGGGGTGATGACGTTGAGCTCGTCCCACGTGTCCTGCCCGAACTCGCTCGCGTAGAGCGTGCCGTCCGCGGACCAGGCGAGCCCCTGCGGATTGCGGTGGCCGTAGCTGTACACCGGCGATCCCGGGAACGGGTTGTCCGGCGGGACCTGGCCGTCCGGCGTGATCCGGAGGATCTTGCCGCCGAGACTTGTGAGATCCTGCGCGCGGGAGGGGTCGCCGGCGTCTCCCGCGGTCACGTAGAGCATGCCGTCCGGGCCGAACGCGATCCGACCGCCGTTGTGCACGGCCGCGGCGGGGAGCCCGGCGAGGATCGTCTCCGCCGGACCGAGCGACAGCGCGCCGGGAGCGCCGTCCAGCCGGAAGCGCTGCACGCGATTGCCGTCGTCGGCCGTCGACATGGCGTAGAGGAAGCCGTCGCGGACGGCGATGCCGAGCAGCCCGCCCTCGCCGCGGGGCGTCACCCCGTCCACGACGCCGACGTCGTGGAGGCTTCCCGACGGCGAGAGCTCGCGGATCCGCGCGCTGTCTCGTTCGCTGAACAGCGCGGTCCCGGCGTGGAAGGCCAGCGACCAGGGGACGTCCAGACCCTCCGCCACGACCCCGGGCGTGACCGGGGTGGCGGTCGCGGAAGCGGTCGGGGCGGGCGTCGGCGATGCCGGCATGGAGGACGCCGTCTCGGGCGTGGAGCGCGACGGGCTGGGGGCCGGACCGGGGGAGCCGCAGGCGGCCAGCGCGCCGGCGGCGAGAAGGCACGTCGTCGCCGCAGCGATGCCCGCGATGGCCCGCCGGAACCTCTTCCGCCTCGGTCCCATGACCCCACGGTAGTCCGACGCGCCCGAACCCGGCACCCCGGAATGGCCCGCCCGACCCGCCCACGGACTCCGCCCGCTCGTAGACTGGGGCGATGCGTGCGCTCACCGAGGACGAGATCCGCGCATCGATCGTGAACGCGGACGACGACGAGATCGCGCGGATCGGGATGCCCCACGACCTCCTGCTCGCGGAGTGGGACTACCTGGACTTCTTCGCGTGGCGCGATCCGGAGTCGCCCCGTCGCGGATGCGTCGTCGTGGAGCGCGAGGGGCGCGCGGTCGGGATCCTCCTGCGGTCCACGGATCCGAGCCGCGCGCGGTCGGGGATGTGCAACATCTGCCACACGATGCAGCCCGGCAACCAGGTCGCGCTGTTCTCCGCGCGACGGGCCGGGGCCGCCGGCCTGCGCGGATCCAGTGTCGGGACGTACATGTGCGCCGACCTCTCCTGCCACGAGAGCGTGCGGATCGTGCCGCCCCTCGCGCCCAACGAGATCCGCGCGGCGCACCATGCCGACCGGCGCCTCGACGGCACGCATGCGCGGCTGCACGCGTTCGTGGACTCGGTGCTCCGCGAGGACTGAGCCGGCGGCGGCTCCCGCCCGGCGAGGGCGCGGCGCGGGAGCGCCTAGGCTGAGTCGTGGCGTGCTCCCGGTGCGGAGGCGCCGCCGGCCGCTGTCGTCCGCATGCGAGGAGTTCCGATGACCGACCCCATCCGTTTCACCGTCGAGGACGGCATGGCCCGTCTGACCCTCAACCGTCCGCAGCGTCTCAACGCGTTCGACGCGGAGCTCGCCCACGCCTGGGCCGAGGCGACGGAGGAGGCCACGACGCGGGAGGACGTCGGCGCGATCCTGATCGACGCGGAAGGCCCCTCCTTCTGCGCGGGAGGGGACGTCATCGCCATGTCCCAGGGCGTGGGCGGCGGCGCGGACGTCACGGCGCTCGCCGGAACGATCAACCGGGGGATCCGTGCGCTCACGGAGTCGGCGGTCCCGGTCGTCGCCGCCGCGCACGGAAGCACCGCCGGTGGCGGTCTGGGGATCCTGCTCTGCAGCGACTACGCGATCGTGGGCTCCGGCTCGCGGATCGGAAGCCTGTACGCGAACATCGGCCTGACCCCGGATCTGTCCGTGTCCGCCCAGCTCGCCGCCGCCGTCGGCGAGCGTCGCGCGCTCCAGCTCGTGCTGCAGGACCGCCTGCTCTCGGCCGAGGAGGCCCGGGAGTGGGGGCTGGTGGCCGAGGTCGTCGCGGGCGAGGACGCGGAGTCCCAGGCTGCGGCCGTGCGCGCGAGGGCGGAGGAGGTCGCGCGGTTCTGGCTGGCCGGTGCGCACGGCGCGTACGGGCAGGCGAAGCGCCTCGTGCGTTCCCGCCCCGCCCGCACGTTCGCCGAGCAGCTCGACGAGGAGGCCCGCACCATCGGCGCGGCCTTCGACGGCGAGGAGGCGAAGACGCGGGTCGCGGCCTTCGCAGCCCGATCGTCGCGTCGCGCCTGACGCTGCTCGTCCTGCACCGATCCGATCCGTGAGGATCTCCCCACACCCGGGGGATCCTCTCCCGGATACGCCACGTCCGCGTGGCAGGATGAAGGCACCGACGAGAGGATCGCCATGTCAGACGTCGCTGCCTCCGGCTCCAAGAAGCCGAACACCTCCTTGCTGATCCGAGGAGCCATCTGGATCGCGATCGGCGCGCTCATCGCCGCCGCTCTCGTCTGCGTCGTGTGGGTGCTGGTGGGGGATCAGCAGGGGCTCATCGGCCGCGCGTTCCTCACGATCCTGCTGCTGGCAGGCTTCGCGGGCATCGCCATCCTGGAGGCGAGCCTGGCGCCGACCCGCCCCGATTGGCTCGCCCTGCTGAGCATGATCTCGTGGATCGTCGCCCTGCTGGTCGGCGCGGTCAAGATCTGGCTTCCGGAGAAGCAGACCTTCAATGACTACGACTTCGGCGTCGACAGCGGGTTCGAGCGGTTCTTCCACCTGGTCCTGGTGGTCGCGATCCTGCAGCTGGCGATGCTGCACGTTCGCCTCTTCTGGCGGGCGTCGCAGCGCTACGTGACGACCTTCACGCGGGTGATCGTGTACACGACCTTCGGCTTCCTCGGCGTCCTGGTCGCCATGCTGGTCTTCTTCCTCACGTTACCGCACGCCTTCTCGTACTCGGAGCTCTTCTGGCGGATCGTCGTGGCCCTGACCATCCTCGCCGCGGTGGGGACGACCCTGTTGCCGCTGTTGAATGCGCTGTTCGCCCCGAAGCGCCCGGTCGCGCAGCCCGCCGTCGCCAGCGCGTGGCCGACCTACGCGGACGGACGCACCCCGCTTCCCGTGCTCCGCGACGGCTCGCCCGACTGGAACGCCTACTACACGGGCGTGCCCACGATCGAGGCTGCGCCGGCCATCGGCGGCTACCCCGGTCAGGCGGCTCCGCCCGCGTCTCCGGCGGCCTTTGCCGCCGACCCGTTCGCGTCTGCCCCCGCACCGGCATCCGCGGGCGGTTCCTCGGGCTCCGCGGCCGGTCACCAGCTGCCGCCTGCGGCCTCGGCGCCGGTCGAACCCGTGCCGCCCGTTCCGCCGGTCCAGCCGGAGCCGCCGGCCCAGCCGGAGCCTCCTGTGCCGCCGCGCCCCGAGCCGCCGGTTCCCCCGCAGCCCGAGCCGCCCGCGGAGCCCCCGGTCCCGCCCCGACCGCAGGACCCTCCGGTGCCCCCGGCGTTCCCGCCCGCCCCGCCCGCGGCTCCGCAGCGATGATCGCGGGTACCGCCGCCCCCGACGTCGACGCGCTGCGCTCCCTCGCCGCTGAGATCGCCCTCGAGGCGGGCGAACTGGCACGGCGCCGCCGCGCGGAGGGCGTATCGATCGCGGCGACCAAGAGCACGCTCGCCGACATCGTCACGGAGGCCGATCGCGAGGTGGAACAGCTCATCCGAGATCGGCTCGACGCCGAGCGACCGGGCGATGGCTTCCTCGGCGAGGAGTCGGGAGGCGAGCCCGGCACGACGGGCGTGACCTGGGTCGTGGACCCGATCGACGGGACGGTCAACTACGCCGGCGGGTTCCCGACGTACTGCGTGAGCATCGCTGCGGTCGCCGGCGGCGACGATCCCGACACGTGGAGCGCATTGGCGGGGGTCGTCCATGCGCCCGTTCTGGGAGAGCTCTTCACCGCCGCACGCGGGCACGGGGCCCGACTCGGCGCGGTACCCCTCCAGGTCTCCACGGAGAATCCCGCCGGCGCGCTCCTCGGCACGGGCTTCGGCTACGACCCCGCGACGCACGACGGGGACCTCGCCACTGTCCGTCGGGTCCTTCCCCTCGTCCGTGACCTTCGTCGGATGGGCGCGGCTGCCCTCGATCTCGCGTACGTCGCGGCGGGCCGCTTGGACGGGTACTTCGAGCGCGGACTCAAGCCCTGGGACTTCGCCGCCGGCGCCCTGCTCGTCGAAGAGGCCGGCGGCCGATTCGAGCGACTTGTCGAACCGGGGAGCGCGCGTCGCATGTGCGTCGCCGGATCCGCCGAGCTCGTCGCGGATCTCGTGGAGAGGATCCGCGCGGTGCCGTGATCGTCCATGGCTTTCCCAGGCCACCTTCGATAGTGTTTATCCGATCGTTACCTTCGTCGGCCCGACGGCGGAGGTGCTGAGCCCCCCACGCCGTTCCCCCGACGGTCGACCCGAGAGACACGTTCTTGCTCCTCGACACTCCTGCGTCCGAGCCCGCACAGACGCGACGCTCCCGACGCCAGACGGCCGTGAGCGCGCCCGCATCCACGATCCCCCCGAGCGTGTCCGCGCCCGCCGCCCCGTCCGCCGCAGCGCCCGCTGCCCCGTCCGCCTCGTCCCGACGAGCTGCCCGTGCCGCGGCCGGCCAGAGCAGGATGATGTCGTCGTCCCCGGCCTCCGCCGCCGGTCCGAGCACGGATGTCCACGCTCCGGAAGGCCGGCCGACCTCCGCTCCCGACTTCGACGCCGCGCTGCGCGCGCTGGGCGGCGCGGCGGCTCGCGTCGCCGGCACGAACGACACCGACGCGCCTGCCGCCTCGTCTTCTTCCGACGCGCCTGCCGCCTCGTCTTCTTCGGAGTCGTCGATCCGTGTGCCCGCTCCCGGCCAGACCCGCTCCTCCTTCCGGCGTCTGGCGACGGTCGGGTCCGTCGCCGGCGCCATGGGCGTCGCCGCGCTCATCGCCGTCTCGATGACGCTCCCCTCGCAGGCCGTGGCCTCGTCGGCCGGCGCTGCCGCGGCGACCTCCCTGGTCGTCGGTGAGCGCGCCAAGACGGAGTCCGCGGCCGGCGGCGAGGAGCAGATCCAGGCGTTCATCGCTCCGAACGACGTGCAGAACCCGTCGCTGCAGAGCGCCCAGGGCTTCACGGCGATGTCGCAGGCGGACGTGGCGGCCGAGTCCGGGATCCGCTTCTCCAGCGAGCTCTACACGAATGACCGGACCGCCGCGATCCAGTGGCCCTACGCCGTCGGCGTCGCGATGAGCTCGCCGTACGGGCCGAGGGACGGCCGGATGCACCAGGGCATCGACCTCATCCCGGGCGAGGGGGCGCCGATCCAGGCGATCGCGGACGGGGTCGTGCGTCTCGCGAGCGAGAACGACGGGGGTTACGGGGTCGGCATCTACATCGACCACATCATCGACGGCAAGCCGATCACGAGCCACTACGGGCACATGATCTACGGCTCGATGCGCGTCAAGACGGGCGACACGGTCAAGGTCGGCGACATCATCGGCCTGACCGGGAACACCGGCAACTCCTACGGCGCGCACCTGCACTTCGAGCTCTACGTGAACGACGCGACGATCGATCCGCTGCCCTGGCTGCAGGCGAACGCGGGCCGCAAGTCGCTCAACGAGGAGGGCGTCGGCGCCGATTCGGATCAGCGCTGAATCTTTGGTATTCTCGTCTGGTTGCCCGCAAGGGCAGCACGCCCCGATAGCTCAGTGGCAGAGCACTTCCATGGTAAGGAAGGGGTCGTCAGTTCAATCCTGACTCGGGGCTCGCAACACCTGGTCCGCCAGGTGCCGCGGCAGGGTAGCTCAGTTGGTGAGAGCGCACGACTCATAATCGTGAGGTCGCGGGTTCAAGCCCCGCTCCTGCTACAGATCGCCCCGAGATTCCGCGGAATCTCGGGGCTTTTCCGTGTCTGCGGGGAGCGCCTGGCGCCGGCGTATCACATACGTATCACGGGGGAAATCACGCGGCGTTGTCGGCCGCCCCGCGCGCTTGTGAAGACGAACTCCTCCGGGTTGCGCCCGGCGATGAGGTCCCGCAGACCGGATCGCTCGGCGTCCCGAGGGATCCCACTGTCTGCTCGGTAACATCTGCGGCATGGGCTTCCACCAGAAGAGTGCCTCACATTGAGTGACGACAGGGCAGCAGCATGGCGGGAGGCCGCGGTCGCGGGCGCGCTCACCTACCATGCTGCTGTCCTGGTGTTGATTCTCCCGGGGACGATGGGACGCCTCACGGACGGAATCTCAACGTACCTCGACGTTGTTCAGGCTCTGGCCGTGATCCCCATCGCACTGGTCGTTCGAGCCACCGTCGCGACGATCCGCAAACGAGAGCCGACACCGGCATGGATCATTGGCGGCGACATGCTCGGCTACCTGCTGATGATCGCGATCGTTGGCATGGTTTCGATACCCGGGAATCTCGCAGGCACCGCCGTTTTCGGTGTCCTTGTGATGTCGGCAAAGGGCCTCGTTGCGATTCCGGTGCTGGCCGCTTTGTCGCTTCTGGTGCAGCGGTACCGGGCGCTTCGGATCGTTCTCGGGACGCTTGTGATCGCTGATGTGCTGTTTGCGATCGTCGCTGTTGGCCTCACCATGCGCTAGGTGGGCAACTCGTCCCGCCGGGTGAAGGAGGCGGTACGGAGATGCTCCTGGTTGCGGCGCTGCTGGCGAACGGGATCCCGTTGTCGAGGTCGAGCGGCAGTGCCCGTGGCGTTATGGCGAGCGCGCGGATCACTGACCGTCGTCGCGAGGAGCGTTCGCGAGGATCTGCCCCCGGCGGTCGGCCCGCGTGAAGACGTCGCGATAGACCAGTTCGGCCAGGCGGGTGTCGCGGCTCGCGATCGCCTCGTACAGCAGCCTGTGCCCGCGCAGCACGACGGAGGCGAGCGGTGCCTGCGAGACGAGCAGCCTCATCCGGCCCTCGATGAGCCTGTTCATCTCCACGAGAAGCAGGTTGCCGCACATGTCGTAGATCTGCGTTCGGAAGTCGAAGATCGTCTCCACGAGGGTCTTCGTGTCGCCGGGCACGACGCGATGCTCGGCGACCAGCTTCTCCTTCAGCGCCGCGAGCTCGCGTGGGAGCGGTCGCTGGGCGGCGAGGCGTGTGGCGAGCACGTCCATGGCGGCACCGACGTCGAAGAGGTCGTCGCGCTCCTCGTCGCGCAGGCCCCGCACGCGGGAGGCCACCCGCGAGGACCCCGAAGTCGCGAGTCCCTCCCTGGTCAGCATCTCGATGGCCTCGCCGACCGGGATGCGGCTCACGCCGAACTCCTCCGCCAGGAGCCTCTCGGAGAGGACGCTCCCGGGAGCGCGGAGGCCGTCGATGATCTGACGCTGGAGACGGTCGTGCACCATCACGTGCTCAGGCGCATATCGGTCCTCGCCATGCAGAGGCGGTGCCTCCGTCTCCGGCGCCGTCAGGGAGAGGTCGAACGCATCGTCGTCGAGCGCACGCAGTACCCGGGCATGGCGGGCGGCGCGCGAGCTCTCGGCGAGCTCGACCATCGTGGTCTCGGCGGCATCGGGGTCACCGTCGGCGAACGCGCGCTCGAACCTCTCGTAGAACGGCAGTGGCGTCGTCAGGGCGGGGTCGGCGAGAGCGAACATCCGCCGGGTGCGGCTCAGCAGGGCGGCATGGATCTCGAGGAGGATGGGATTGCGGGTCGACTCGTAGCTGTGTGTCCGGAAGGCCAGCCCGGCTCGGCGCAGCTGCTCCGTGTCATCCGCGGCGACCGCGCGACGGGCGTCCTCCACGTCGGCGCGGAATCGGCGGAGGTCCGCGTCGGTGCGGCGTACGGCCGCCTGCCGGACCGCGAGGCGGTCGAAGGCGCTGTGCAGCTCCGCGATATCGGCGACGTCCGTCCGGCTGAGCACGTGAACGAGCCCGCCGTGGCGGGGGAGCCGGTCGACCAGTCCCTCGTGGATCAGCCCGCGGATCGCCTTGCGCACCGGGATGCGGCTCACGGAGAACCGTGCGGCTTCGGTCGCCTCGACGATCCGGCTTCCGCCGGGCCGGGTGCCGTCGATGATCTCGTCGCGGATCGCCCGCTGGACGCGCTCGGTGGCGGAGCACTCGTCGGCTTCGTCCACGCCCTGCACCTCCCGTCCGGATCGCCCCCGTGCACCACCGGACCGGGATCGCGTCGGCGAACGACGGCGGGCGTGTGCGGCGAGAAATCCTCAGACTATCGCACGCCCTTTCTCCGTCGTGGTCGCTCACAGACGGGCCGTCACGTCCCTTTGCCGGGGCGAACGCGTACCAGCAGCAGCACCGTGTATCGGAGGCACGCTTTCCGATGAATCCCCTCCATAACGGGGCGAGGACGGCGAGGCCCCGAGACCCGTCGGTTAGTGTCGATCCGACGGCGGGTCCGGACCTCGGGAATGGATGGGACTCCAGAACGCCGGGAGCGGAACGAGGGCGTGGAGACACAGGACGCGGACGGGATCCACGATCCGACGGAGCCGCTGACGGCCGAGCCCGTGGCAGACGGCTACCTCGCGTATGCGAACCTCGGCGTGGACGGCTGATCCGTCGACGCCAGACACCGATCACGAGACGAGAAGAAGGCGAGCGCTGATGAGAAAGCGTGCGAAAGTGATCCTCCTGTCCAGCCTGGCCGGCGTGCTCGTCCTCGGCGGCGTGGCAGCGATCGCCGGTCCGATCGTGTACCGCGATCTCATCGTCGGGGAGGTCGACGCACCGCCGACGGTCGCGGCGACGCCTCCCGCGACGCAAGACGCCGGAGGCGGCGACGCCGCGGCTCCTGCGCTCGATGGCGAGTGGGCGGTGCAGGACGGGTCATACGCGGGCTATCGGGTGGACGAGGTCCTGAACGGCACGGACGTCACCGTCGTCGGACGCACCGAGAGGGTCACGGGATCGTTGACGGTTGACGGCCTGACGCTCACGGATGCCGTCATCGAAGTCGACGTGGCCTCCATCGAGACCGATTCTGCGAGCCGCGATAGCTACTTCCGTGACACGGCGATGCGCGCGGGCACCTATCCGACGGCGACCTTCCGACTGACCGCGCCGGTCACCGCCCCACAGGCGCCCGCCGCCGGTCAGTCGCAGACGATCACTGCCAGCGGAGAACTCACGATGGCCGGGCAGACCCGTGCCGTCACCGTGGACCTGCAGGCGGTCTGGAACGGCGAAGGGGGCCAGGTGGCCGGATCCATCCCCGTGACGTTCGCGGACTTCGGCGTCGAAGCGCCGAACCTCGGGTTCGTCTCGGTGGAGCCGACGGGGGCCGTGGAGTTCTCGCTCCTCATCCAGCGTCCCTGAACCGGTTACGGAGCGGCGGCGGCCCGCCCGGGCCACGGACCCGGATCAGGATGCAACGGGGTAGGTCGGCGATCCCGCTCGGTCCGGACGGACGACGAGGTCGAGCAGGTGCCGGAGCGCTTCCTCTGCGGCTTCGGAATCACCGGCGCGGACGGCGCCGACGACCGTCTTTCGCGCCGCCTGACGGGCGGCGACAGCGGCCGGCGCGCGATCCAGCGAAGCGACGTGGCTCAGGGTCTCTGGGCCGAGCCGCTCCAGCAGAGGGTTCCGCGCGGCGTGTCGCAGGGCGCTCAGAAAGTCCGCCCATGTCCGCTGTTCGTCCGCTCCGGCATCGATGTGGCCTTCAAGCACGGCGAGGTCGTCGTCGGTGCGACGGGACGCAGCCAACCGTGCCGCGAGAAGTGCGATGACTCCATGGGCGTAGGCGGGGTCACTCACCCGCCGGGCCCCTGTCGAAGCGCCTACCGGCCACGGCGGCATGACGCGTCGTCCGTGCGGCCTCGTGTCCCCAGAACCCGGTTCCATCGGGTCTCCTCCCCTTTGCGTCCTGGCATCCTATCTGGGAAAGCCGAACGAGCAAGCAGGGGAGGCTCTGCGCGGCAACTGATGAGGCGTTGGAATACAGTGTCGCACCAATGACGCAACCCTTCCCGCGGAAGAGGGGCGGGAAGGGTTGCCCGGGCGCGAGCCCCGCGGGTTATCCCCCACCGCGCGGGGCTCACGGTCTTTCCTCCGGGTGGCCGCGTCGACGGGGTCCTCGCGTGGGGCAGAGGGTGTCCTCTGCCACGGAGCGCGAAGCGGCCCGTGAAGAGTATGCCAGAGAATCGATGCGTTGTCCATGATTGCGTTCCAGTTAGATGCGCGCCACGGCATAGACTTTTCGCCGGAGTTCTGTATCGACTCGCGCGATGAGCTGGGCTACACTGGCCAGTGCCCGTCATCGGTGAGATTCGATGGCATGCCAGAACCTCGAAGCGGCAGAGAGTCACCTCCCCAGGCCTCGAAGCCGGGCCGTCCATGTCGGCGCCGGGCGCCGTTCCCTGGCCATGCGTACGAAGGCCGACGCGACGCGGATGCGTCGGGCCGATGACGGGCACCGTCGCCGGCCACGAACGATCGCCGGGGGAGGACGTGTCATCGCGTGTTCGCGGTACCGGAGGCCTGCGAGCACGGCGCAGGCTCGTCAGTGTGATCGGTCGGGACGTGCCGCGACCGGTGTCGCGCGCGGGTGCGCCTCACCGACTCCCGAGGTCGTTGTTGGGGACGTCGTCGGCGGGGGCCAGGATGGACTGGAGTCCCTGCACCGCGGCAGCCGCCTCCTCACCCTCGCCGTCCTGGATGGCGCGGCGAAGCCTCTCGAAGGTCGCGCCGAGATCGGGGGCAAGCGGCGCGGCGACTCGGTAGGCGAACATGTCGCGCATCAAAGCGAATCGCATGTGCGACAGGGCAGCGCCGTACGGCGTGCCCTCGGCCAGTTCTGCGAGGCGCTCGATGCCCGCGGAGAAGGACGCGAGGACGTCGGTGATCCTGTGTGATCCCAGCGCCTCCTCGATGGCGACGACGTCTTCGATCAGGTGGCGGCGTTGCGCGGAACTCAGTTCGGGAACGATGTAGCGCAGAGTGCTGCCGGTCAGATCGCACGCGAATCTCACCGACAGATCCGACGAGCGACGCGTGGATGGCGTGACCCGCGAGAAGCGGTTGGCGGCGAGTTCGACCAAGCCGATCTGCTCGAGGCGCAGCAGGGCGTCGCGGACCGGCATCCGCGAGACCCCGAGCTCCGCCGACAGGGCCGGCAGGGCGAGGCGCGTGCCGGGCGGGAGCTGCCGAGTCGCGATGGCGCCCGCGAGGATGTCGAACACCGCGTCGCTCAGCCGATGGGGCGAGAGGGTGATCCGTTCCAGTCCGCGAAGTGCCGGGGCGGCGTCCGGGGGCGTCGCCCCGTGCTCGGGCGACGACGCGCCCTCTTCGACGAGGCGGGTGACAGAAGCCATGTTCCGAGCATAGTGAACCGTGGGTGGATGGTGGATAGATTGCACGCCAGTATTCACGAAATGTGTGGAGCATTCGCACAGCGGATTCCGTACGGCGACCCGGTGGCACAACGGTGGGTGGCGAGAAAGCTCGCCAGGTCGCGCTCGGGTCGGGCTGGGAGAAGGCGCGGCACGCGAGGCTTCCTCGCCCGCAAGAGCAAAGGGAGATCGCGATGGTTAGGTCGCATGCCAAAATAGTGGCCATGACTGACTTCCATGCCGCGGGCGACCACACGCGGCGGATCGCGGACGCCTTGCGAGGGCGCATCGTCCGCGGCGAGATCGCCGACGGGGCGCGGCTGGTCGAGGCCGACATCGCCGCCGAGTTCGGTGTGAGCCGCACGCCCGCGCGTGTCGCGCTCGACCTTCTGGAGCGCGAAGGGTTCGTCGAGCACCGGCGCAATCGAGGTGCGGTGGTGAAGAGCACGCATCGCCCCCGAGAGATCGCGGACGCCCGCGAGGTCCAGGGGGCGTTCGCCGTGCTGTTCGTCAAGCTCGTCGTCGCGCACGCCACGGACGAGGAACTGCGTGACGGCAAGGCGAGGCTGGCCGAGCTGTCCGATGAGGACCCCGCCGCGGCGGAGGAGATCCTCGCGGATGTGCAGCAGCGCCTCATCGCGGCCACGCGCAACCGCGTCTTCCAACAGGCGATGGCGCGCTTCGAGATCCGCCAGCGGGTGCTGGCTGCGGCGATCGAGCCGCGCACCGACGCGCGGAGATGGCTCCACGCGCTGATGGACGCCCTGGTCGCGCGCGACGTGGAGGCCGCGGTGAGCCTGCTGGAGGAGGAGGAGTCGCGGATCCAGCGCGTCGGCGTGGACCGCGCCCTTCGCGGATTGGAGGAGGCCGCGTCGGCGGCTTCCGGTGTCGACGGAGGGGGGCGCGGGTGACGACGACGATGACCAAGGCGGAGGGCGCCAGGACGCACTCCTCGGACGAGGCGGCCCGCGTGGCGCAGGCCCTGCGGCGCGAGATCATCTCGGGCCGGCGTCGGGCCGGCAGCGTGCTCTCCGAACGGCAGATCGGCGACGCGCACGGCGTGGGGCGCGCCGCCGTCCGTCCGGCCGTGCAGAACCTGATCGACGAGGGCCTCGCCACCCCGGGCGGACCCCGGTCGGCAGCCCGCGTGGCCGAGTGCGGCTACCAGGACGTGACCGACCTTTTCGTCGTCGCGCAGCAGGTGTCGGCGTACGGCTGTCATCTTGCGGCGCAGCGACGCTCCCAGGACGACCTCGATCATCTCGCCGCCCTGCTGCGACGGATCGACTCCGCCCTCGCGAAGGACCGCCCGAAGGACGTCATGCGCGGGTGCATCGAGTTCCGCGATGAGTCGATGCGCATGTCCGACAACGAGGCGCTCATGGACATGGACGACGTCGTGCGCCCGCGACTGGAGGCGTACTTCGAGGAGATCGATCGTCCGTTCCCGTCTGCCGTCGGCTTCCACGCGGTGTACCGCGCATTCGTCGAGCGGGATGCGGATGCCGCCTACGCCATCGTGTTCCGTCTGTACCAGGACGCGATCGACGCGCTGACCGCGCACGACGCCGAGGGGCGTTCCTCGGCCGACGCGATCGCCGTGCTGAGCGGCGCCCTGGAGGCCTGACCGTGCGGTTCGCAGAGCCGTGACGAGGCGGGTCCGCGCCGGCGTGCGCCGCATCCGTCGCCGCGCGGTCTCGCGACGGGCCGGGGGGCGGGAGTCCGCGTCCTCGTCGTCACACGCCGACGCGGACGTGCGGCAAACACACAGGAAACACTCAGATGTCGATATTCTGGTCGCGCCGATCGGGCCTTCGACCCCGCACGGCGCGCGGGCGAGCATCGCCCTCATTCGGATGAACCCACGAGAAAGGGCATCACCATGACCGGTACGGCACGGAAGGCGACCGCTGAGGCGCTCGCGACCTTCCTCTTCGTCTTCAGCATCATCGGAGCCGTCAACAGCGGCAACGCGCTCGCACCGCTCGCGATCGGCCTCGCGCTCGGCGTGCTCGTCTTCGCGACCGGGCACATCTCCGGCGCGCACCTGAACCCCGCCGTCTCGGTCGGGGTGTTCCTGCGCGGCGGCCTGAGCGTCGGCGACCTCATCGCCTACATTGTGGCCCAGTTCGTCGGCGGCGCCCTCGCCGCGCTCGCGAGCTTCGCCCTGTGGCCCCGCGCCGCGGAGCCCACCCAGATCGAGATCGGCCCGGCGTTCCTCGCCGAGGCGCTGTTCACGCTCGTCCTGGTCTGGGTGGTGCTGAACGTCGCGACGTCCAAGGACACCGCCGGCAACTCGTTCTACGGCCTCGCGATCGGCGGCACGGTGTTCGTCGGCGCCGTCGCGGTCGGCGGCGTCTCCGGCGGCGGGTTCAACCCGGCCGTGGCCCTGGGGCTGTCGATCAGCGGGCAGTTCGCCTGGAGCGCGCTGTGGCTCTACATCCTCGCCCCCGTGGTGGGCGCGATCGTGGCCGCGCTCGCCTTCCGTCTGCTGAACACGGACGACGCGAAGAAGATCGCCGCCGCGGAGTGACCCGGCGCTCTCTCGAGCGCACGATCACCTGACAGCCGCCGTGTCGATGCCCCGGGCATCGACACGGCGGCTGTCGTCGTCAGCGGCCGCGGAGCCCCGTCATCGCCACCTGCACGACGTCGGCGGCGATGTCGTCCGGAAGGACGGGGCCCTCGGGCCGGTACCACTCCACGAGGGAGTTGATCATGCCGAACACGAACCGCGTCAGGAGCGCCGGCTCGATGTCGTCCCGCACGCCGCCCTCGCCCTGGGCCTCGGCCACGAGGGCGCTGACCCGCTGGTCGAACGTCCGCCGTCGCTGCATCGCGGCGAGCTCCACCTCGCTGTTGCCGCGGACGCGAAGAAGCAGAGTGACGGTCGGCAGCTCGTCGGTCAGCACGTGCACGGCGCCGGTGACGACCTGTTCCAGACGGGACGTGGCCGATCCCGGTGACCGCAGTGCGGTCTCGAGCACCTGCTCGAGCGAACCGAGAGCGGAGTCGAGCGCGATGCGGAGCATCTCCTCCTTCGAGGAGAAGTGGTGGTAGAGCGCGGCCTTGGACACGCCCAGTCGTCCCGTGATGTCGGAGACGCTGGTCGCGTCGTAACCGCGCTGGGTGAACAGCAGCACCGCGGCGGCGAGCACCTGGTCCCGGTCATAGCCCGGCCGGCCGCGCCGCGGTGCCGTCGCGGTCGGCGCGTCGGCGGACGCGCGCTCGGCATCGGGGGTCATCGACCCAGTCTCGCACCGTCCGGCGGTCGCCGCCGCGCGGACGGACGATCGCGGGCGAGCCACGGGTTGCCGCCGTGACCCCCGGTCTGCGAAGATTACTGAACGATCGGTAGGAAAAGCTCAGGGCGCCGAGCGAGCGCCCGAGCCCGCCGACGAGGACGATCCGCCCCGCACCGTCGCAGGAGGTCACGATGCCCGAGGCCTATCTGGTCGGCGGCGTGCGGACGCCCGTCGGGCGCTACGGCGGAGCGCTCGCCTCGGTGCGGGCGGACGACCTCGCGGCCCTCGTCGTCCGTGCCGCCGTCGAACGTGCGGCGCTGCCGGTCGACGCCGTGGACGAGGTCGTGCTCGGCGCCGCGAACCAGGCGGGTGAGGACAACCGCAACGTCGCGCGCATGTCTGTGCTCCTCGCGGCGCTTCCGGACACGGTGCCGGGCATGACGGTGAACCGGCTGTGCGCCTCCGGGATGACGGCCGTCGCGCTCGCCGCCCAGGCCATCCGCGCCGGTGACGCCGACGCGCTGGTCGCCGGCGGCGTGGAATCGATGACGAGGGCGCCCTGGGTCCAGGCCAAGCCGGAGCGCGCCTGGGCGAAGCCGGGCGCCGCCTTCGACACGGCGATCGGGTGGCGCTTCACGAACCCGCGCCTGCTCGCGAGGGACCGGGCGACGTCCTCCATGCCGGAGACCGCCGAGGAGGTCGGGCGGATCGACCGGATCACGCGGGAGGACGCCGACGCGTTCGCGCTGGAGAGTCACCGTCGCGCGGTCGCGGCCCTCGACGCCGGGAGGTTCGCCGCGGAGACCCTCCCCGTGACCACCTCGGGCGGTCACACCGTCGAGACGGACGAGGGGCCGCGCCGGGACACGACTCTCGAGGCGCTCGCTCGGCTGCCGGCCGTCGTCCCGGGCGGGTCTCTCGTCACTGCGGGCAACGCCAGCCCGCTCAGCGACGGTGCCTCCGCGCTGGTGGTCACGTCGGAGTCCGCCGTGAACCGCCACGGGCTCTCTCCCCGGGCCCGGATCGTCTCCTCCGCCACCGCGGCCCTCGCTCCCGAGATCATGGGGCTCGGTCCGGTGCCGGCGACCGGGAAGGCGTTGGAGAGAGCGGGCCTGTCCGTGGCGGACATCGGCGCCGTCGAACTGAACGAGGCGTTCGCGACCCAGGCGCTCGCCGTCATCCGTCGCCTGGGCCTGGATCCTGCGCGCGTCAACGCCGACGGCGGGGCGATCGCGCTCGGGCATCCGCTCGGCTCCAGCGGCTGTCGGATCCTCGTGACGCTGCTCGGGCGGATGGAGCGCGAGGGGGCGCGGTACGGTCTGGCCACGATGTGTGTGGGCGTCGGCCAGGGCACGGCGATGATCCTGGAGCGGGTGTGACATGGCGGCGTCCCTCCGGATCGAACGCGCCCCCGACGTCGTCGTGGCGACGCTCGACCGACCTGACACCCGCAACGCCATCGACCAGGCGATGATCGACCAGCTGCACGCGCTGTGCGCCGAGCTGGAAGCGGAGCCGCGGACGCTCATCCTCACCGGCGAGGGCGGGGTCTTCGCCTCCGGCGCCGATATCGCCGAGCTTCGCGAGCGCGGCGCCGACGATGCGCGCCGGGGGATCAACACGCACGCGTTCCAGCGGGTCCGCGCGCTTCCGATGCCGGTCGTGGCGGCGCTCGACGGCTATGCGCTCGGCGGCGGCGCGGAGCTCGCCTATGCGGCCGACATCCGGATCGGCACGCCGGGTCTTCGGATCGGGAATCCGGAGACCGGACTGGGCATCATCGCGGCCGCGGGTGCGACCTGGCGACTGCCGGAGATCGTCGGCGCGGCCCGGGCTGCCGAGCTCCTCCTCACCGGGCGCATCCTGACGGGAGACGAGGCCCTCGCCTGGGGGCTGGTGTCCTCCCTGCACGAGCCCGGCGACCTCCGCGCTGCGGCGCACGCGATCGCCGAGCGGATCGCCCGGGCGGATCCTGCCGCGACGCGGCACACCAAGACGGCCCTGCGGGAGGAGAGCGACGCGCACCCGGAGCTCGAGCTCGAGCTCCAGGCCGATCTCTTCGAAAGCCCGGAGAAGCACCGGCGCATGACCGCATTCCTGGAACGGAGGAGTCGTCGATGAGCGAGGCGGACGCCACGGGCGCAGGCGAGGCGGACCGGGAGCCGGCCCCCGCGCGCGTCGGTGTGATGGGCGGCGGCCGGATGGGCGCCGGGATCGCGCACGCCTTCCTCCTCGCCGGATCCCACGTCGTCGTGGTGGAGCGCGACGAGGAAGCGGCCCGCTCGGCGGGAGAGCGGATCGCGGAGAGCATCCGCCGCTCGGTCGAGCGCGGCGGCACGGTTCGGGGCGTCGACGAGGCGTTCGCGCGGCTCGTCACCGGCACCGCACCGACCCTGCTGGCGGATAGGGACCTCGTGATCGAAGCCGTCCCGGAGGACCGGCGGCTGAAGACCGAGACCCTGCGTCGCATCGAGGGCGCCGCCCCGCACGCCGTACTGGCGACGAACACGTCGTCCATCCCGATCGACGATCTCGCCGCGGCTCTGGCCCGACCCGATCGGTTCCTCGGGCTGCACTTCTTCAACCCCGTGCCCTCGTCCGCCCTCATCGAGATCGTGACCGGGACCGCGACGGACGCCGCCCTGGTCGAGGCGGCGCGGACCTGGGCGGCCGCCCTGGGCAAGACCGCGATCGTGGTGCGGGACGCCCCCGGGTTCGCGTCCAGCCGTCTCGGCGTCGCCCTTGCGCTCGAGGCGATCCGCATGGTCGAGGAGGGCGTCGCGACGCCCGCCGACATCGACGCGGCGATGGAGCTCGGCTACCGGCATCCCGCCGGTCCCCTCCGGACCACGGACCTCGTCGGCCTCGACGTGCGTCTGGGCATCGCGGAGGAGCTGCACGCCGCGTTCGGCGAGCGCTTCGCTCCGCCCCGCCTGCTGCGCGACATGGTCGCCGACGGCAGGCTCGGTCGCAAGAGCGGCCGAGGATTCTACGAATGGAGCCCGTCGTGACCGAGGTGCTGCCCAGCTTCGTGCAGGGATCGTGGTGGACACCGGCGGGCGAGGGCGGCGTCGTCGTCCGGGACGCGTCCACGGGGGAGGAGATCGTCCGGGTCGATGCGACCGGGATCGATCTCGAGGGCGCGCTGGCCCACGCCCGCTCCGTGGGGCAGCGCAGCCTCGGGGCGCTGACGTTCCACCAGCGGGCGCTCCTCCTCAAACAGATGGCGCTCGTGCTCACCGAGCACAAGGAAGAGCTGTACGCGCTGTCCTTGCGCGCCGGGTCCACCCTGCGCGACTCGGCGAACGACATCGACGGCGGCATCGGTGTCCTGTTCACGTATTCGTCGAAGGGGCGCAGGGAGCTGCCGAACGCGCAGGTCGTCGTGGACGGCCCGGCCGAGCCGCTGTCCAAGGACGGGTCCTTCCTCGGGCGGCACGTCTACACGAGGCTCCCGGGGGCCGTGCTCCAGATCAACGCCTTCAACTTCCCCGTGTGGGGCGCCCTGGAGAAGTTCGCGCCCGCCTTCCTCGCGGGGGTCCCCACTATCGTCAAGCCCGCGACCCCGACCGCGTACATCGCGGAGGCGTGGGTGCGGATCCTCGTCGACGCCGGACTCGTGCCGGACGGAACGCTGCAGCTGATCTCGGGAGCCGTCCCGGGCCTCCTCGAGCGCCTGCGCCTCGGCGACCTCGTGGCCTTCACCGGCAGTGCGAGCACCGCGGAGGGTCTTCGCGGGCAAACCCCGGAGGGGGTCCGGTTCACGAGCGAGACGGACTCGATCAACGCCTCCGTGCTGGGCCCGGATGCGACCCCGGACACCCCCGAGTTCGATGCGTACGTGACACAGCTCCTCGTCGAGCTGACCACCAAGGCGGGGCAGAAGTGCACCGCGATCCGCCGGGCGATCGTCCCCGCGGGGATGTCGGCGCCGCTCGCCGACGCACTGCGGGCGAAGCTCGAGGAGCGGGTCGTCCTCGGCGATCCGCGGGGGGAGGGGGTCACGATGGGCCCGCTCGTCTCGGTCGCACAGCGCGACGAGGTGCGGCGGCAGGTCGACGCGCTGCGGGCGGCCGGGGGAGAGCTGCTCCTGGGCGACGTCTCCGAGCCGGAGGTCCGTCGTGCGGACGGCAGCACGGGGCCGGCGCCGGACGGGGCGTTCGTCGCCCCGACGCTGATCGGCTTCGCGGACCCGAGGACGCCGGCGGTGCACCGGATCGAGGCTTTCGGGCCGGTCGCGAGCGTCCTGGAGTATGCGGACCTGGAGGACGCGGCCCGACTCGTCGGCGAGGGGGGCGGCTCGCTGGTCACGAGCGTCGCCACCCGCGACCCGGCCACCGCGGCGACGCTGCTGGCGGGCATCGCCGCGTACAACGGCCGCGTGCTGTTCCTCAACCGGGACGACGCCCGGACCTCCACGGGGCACGGGGCGCCGGTGCCGCACCTCGTGCACGGCGGGCCGGGGCGGGCGGGCGGCGGCGAGGAGCTCGGCGGCATCCGCGCCGTCCTGCACCACATGCAGCGCACCGCCGTACAGGGGACCCCGGAGATCCTGACCGCGATCACCGGCATCTGGCACACGGGCGCGGGCACGGACAGCGCGCAGCACCCGTTCCGCAAGTCCCTGGCCGAGCTCCGCCTGGGCGATCAAGTGGAGTCCGGGCTGCGGGAGCTGTCGCTGGAGGACGTGGAGGCCTTCGCGCACTCGACGGGAGACACCTTCTATGCGCACATGGACGAGGAGGCCGCCGCGGCCAACCCGTTCTTCGGCGGGCGCGTGGCGCATGGCTACCTGCTGGTCTCCTGGGCGGCCGGGCTGTTCGTCTCGCCGGAGCCCGGACCGGTGCTCGCGAACTACGGTCTGGAGAACCTGCGCTTCGTCACCCCGGTCAGGCCGGGCGATGCGATCCGGGTGACCCTCACCGCCAAGCAGATCACCCCGCGGGAGACCGAGGAGTACGGAGAGGTGCGCTGGGACGCCGTGATCCACAACCAGCGGGACGAGGTCGTGGCGACCTACGACGTGCTGACGCTGGTGGAGAAGGAGCCCGCGGCGGGCTGACACGGACGGAATCGTCGTCCTGCGCCCTCGTCCTGCACACCGGGGAGCGGGAGCGAGCTGTGCACAGACCACGTCCCACCGCGGCGGTGCGTCCGGACGGGGCGATACCGTCTCTGGCGTGGCGTCGGATTGCGCGCCAGAATGGGGGCGTGTACATGTCGATCGAGATCCTCGCGACGATGATCACCGGGCTGGGGCTCGTGGTGACCCTCGGGTCCTCGATGTTCGTCGGCTTCGCCTGGATGCTCCGCCGGATCGACGGCGTGGAGGCCCGACTCTCGCATCGGATCGACGACGTGGAGGAGAAGCTGTCACGTCGGATTGATGACGTGGAGGAGAAGCTGTCGCGTCGGATTGATGACGTGGAGGAGAAGCTGTCGCATCGGATCGACGGCGTGGAGGAGAAGCTGTCGCGTCGGATCGACGACGTGCAGGCCGAGCTCGTCGACGTCAAGGTCTCGGTGGCGCGCTGGGAGGGGCCGCGGCCGCAGTTGCAGACGCGCCGCTGAGTCCGAGCAGGGCTGGCGTCGAGTCGTGGTCGCCGCCGCGACGGCATGTCGTCGCGCGTGCCATCGCTACGGACGAGGGCGTGTGTCATAATTACTGTACGATCGTTAGGTAATTCCTGGAGGAGTCGATGATGACGACCCGGACCGAGCGCGACGCACCGCCGGTCGACGCGGAGCAGCAGGCACTCTTCGACGCGCTCATCGCCGAAGAGCAGCGGATCGAGCCGCGCGACTGGATGCCCGACGCCTACCGCAGGACGTTGATCCGCCAGATCTCCCAGCATGCGCACTCCGAGATCATCGGCATGCAGCCCGAGGGCAACTGGATCACCCGTGCGCCGAGCCTCAGGCGCAAGGCGATCCTGCTCGCCAAGGTCCAGGACGAGGCCGGGCACGGTCTGTACCTCTATTCCGCTGCGCAGACCCTCGGGATCACCCGGGAGGAGATGACGCGGCAGCTCATCGACGGCGAGGCGAAGTACTCCTCGATCTTCAACTACCCGACCCCGACGTGGGCGGACATGGGGGCGATCGGATGGCTGGTCGACGGCGCGGCCATCTGCAACCAGGTGCCGCTGTGCCGCGCGTCCTACGGGCCGTACGGGCGTGCCATGGTCCGCATCTGCAAGGAGGAGTCGTTCCACCAGCGTCAAGGGTTCGAGATCCTCCTCGCGCTGATGCAGGGCACGCCGGCGCAGCGGCGGATGGCCCGGGACGCGGTGAACCGCTGGTACTGGCCCAGCCTGGCGATGTTCGGGCCGCCCGATGATCAGTCGCCGAACTCGGCGCAGTCGATGGCGTGGAAGATCAAGCGGTTCTCGAACGACGAGCTGCGCCAGCGCTTCGTGGCCATGCTCGTGCCGCAGGCGGAGGTCCTCGGCGTGACGCTTCCGGACCCCGACCTGCGCTGGGATTCCGAGACCGAGCGGTACGAGATGGGCGAGATCGACTGGGACGACTTCTTCGCGGTGCTGCGCGGACACGGGCCGTGCAATGCCGAGCGGCTGCAACGGCGGCGGGACGCGCACGAGGACGGCGCCTGGGTGCGTGAGGCCGCGGCGGAGTACGCCCGCAAGCGCGCGGCACAAGAACAGGCGGAGGCGGCATGAGCATGCCCGACGCATCGATCCGCGGGCACGGCGCGGAGGAGTGGCCCCTCTTCGAGGTGTTCGTCCGCGCCAGCCGGGGGCTGAGTCACGTGCATGTCGGCTCCCTGCACGCGCCCGACGCCGAGATGGCCGTGCGCAACGCGAGGGATCTCTACACCCGGCGCAACGAAGGGACCTCCCTCTGGGTGGTCCCGGCCGCGGCGATCACGGCGAGCGATCCGGACGCGAAGGACGCCTTTTTCGAGAGCCCTGCCGGGAAGAACTACCGCCACGCCGTGTACTACACCGCCTCCGAGGGGGTGCCGCACCTGTGAGCGCCGGATCGCCGCGGCCGCCGGAAGGCCCGCACGGGGACGTCACGGTCGACGAGCTCCCGCTCTCGGCCGAGTTCGCCGGGGAGGAGAGTCGTGCCCCGTCGGCGGACGTGGCCGAGTATGCCCTCCGGCTGGGCGACGATGCGTTGATCCTCAGCCAGCAGCTGGCCGGCTGGGTCACCCGTGCGCCGGAGCTGGAAGAGGACGTCGCGCTCGCGAACATCGCGCTCGACCTCCTCGGCCACGCCCGGTCTCTGCTGCGCTACGCCGGGAGCTGGGACGGGCGCAGCGAGGACGACCTCGCGTACTTCCGGGATGAGGCGGAGTTCCGCAGCGCGTGGCTCATGGAACAGCCCAACGGCGACTTCGCTCACACGATCGCACGCCAGCTGATCGCCGCGGCGTACTTCGTCGAGCTCTACGGAGCCCTCCGCGAGAGCACGGACGCGATGCTCGCCGCCGTGGCCGAGAAGGCCCGCAAAGAGGCGGACTATCACCGCGACCACGCCGTCCAGTGGGTGCTGCGCCTGGCGGGGGGAACGGAGCAGTCACGCCGACGGATGATCCGGGGGCTCGGCGACATGCTTCCCTATGCGGCCGAGCTGTTCCGAGACGACCCGCTCACCGATCGACTCTCGGCGCCGCACGCGGGAGTCGCCGTGCGTCCGTCTTCGCTGCGCCCGGGATACGACGCGGTGATCGCGGCGGTCCTGAGCGAGGCGGGGCTCGACGACGCCCTGCCGGTGGTCGCGGAGGCGGCGGGAGGAGGACGGCGGGGATCCCACGCGCCGCACCTCGGGCATCTCCTCGCGGAGATGCAGGTGCTCGCCCGGCAGCATCCGGGGGCGTCGTGGTGACCGTCGAGGAACGGGCCTGGGAGGTCGCGGCAGCGGTGCCGGATCCCGAGGTCCCCGTGCTGACGATCGAGGATCTCGGTGTGCTGCGGCGTATCCAGGTCGACGACGGTCGGGTGCGCGTGGACATCACGCCGACGTACAGCGGCTGTCCTGCGATGGACGCGATCCGTGACGACCTGATCCTGTCGCTGACGCACGCAGGGTTCGGCGACGTCGACGTGCGCCTCGTGCTTTCGCCGGCGTGGACGACCGACTGGATGACCGCTGCCGGTCGGCGGAAGCTGACCGAGTACGGGATCGCGCCGCCGTCGGGTTCCGCTGCGGCGACCCGCGGGAGCGGACCGGTTCCGGTCGTCCTGCGGGTGCGTTGTCCGAGGTGCGGATCGCCGGAGACCCACGAGGTGTCCCGCTTCGGGTCGACCTCGTGCAAGGCGCTCTACGAGTGCCGCTCGTGCGGAGAGCCCTTCGACCACTTCAAGGCGTTCTGATGACGAGCCTGTGGACACCGGCGCCCCCGAGCACCGCACCCGCGGCCGATGCCGAGCGCGTCGCCGGTGCACTGCTGCGGGGACTGGTGGGCGGCTCGACCGATCGCGCAGCGGAGGCAGCGGACGGCGACGAGCCGCGGCGTCGTCCGCGTGCCCGGTTCCACCGGCTGACCGTGGCGTCCATCCGCCCGCTCACGACGGACGCCATCGAGGTGACGTTCGCCGTCCCGCCCGAGCTGGCCGGCGAGTTCGACTACCTCGCCGGGCAGCATGTGGCCCTGCGGACGCGGATCGACGGCCAGGAGGTGCGCCGCTCCTATTCGCTCTGCCGAGCCCCGGAGGCTCACGGAGGGGCGTCGGGAAGCGGCGGCTCGCGCATCAGCGTGGCGATCAAGCGGGACCGCGGCGGGCGGTTCTCCACGTGGGCGCACAGCGCGCTGCGTCCGGGGCAGGGGATCGACGTGATGAGCCCGCAGGGCACGTTCACGTCGTCACTCGCGGATCTCGACGGCGCCCGCATCGCCGGGATCGCTGCCGGCTCCGGGATCACGCCGCTCATGGCGCTCGCCGCCTCTGTCCTCGCGCGATCCGACAGCGCCCGCTTCGACCTCGTCTACACCAACCGCCGCGCCACGGACGTTATGTTCCTGGACGACCTCGCCGATCTGAAGGACCGCTTTCCGACGCGGTTCGCCGTTCACCACGTCCTCACGCGCGAACAGCGCAGCGCGCCGCTTCTGTCCGGGCGGATCGACGAGGAGCGGCTGCGCGGCATCCTGGATCGGCTGATCCCTCCGAGCTCCGTGGACGAGTGGTTCCTGTGCGGGCCGTTCGATCTCGTCCAGCTCTGTCGCGACGTGCTCGCCGACAGCGGAGTGGACCGTCGGCACGTGCGCTACGAACTGTTCACGACGGGAGAGCCCGGCCGGGAGCGGCCGGAGGGCGGACGCCCGGTCGAGGCGCTCGAGGACGAGCCGGCGCGCACGATCGCGTTCACGCTCGACGGCCAGTCCGGGTCCGTCGAGACGCCCGTCTCCGCGGACGAGTCGATCCTGAACGCCGCCCTGCGGGTGCGGCCGGACGTGCCGTACGCCTGCGCGGGCGGGGTGTGCGGCACGTGCCGGGCGCGGCTGGTCGAGGGGTCCGTCACGATGACCGAGAACTACGCGCTGGAGAAGGAAGAGCTCGACCGCGGCTACGTGTTGACGTGCCAGTCGCACCCGACCTCCGATCGCGTCGTCGTCGACTACGACGTGTGAGGTGCGGTCCATGTGCGTCGAGACCCCTCCTCCCCGCCGAGACCCCCTTGCGCGGACGTGATTCAGAGGGGGTCTCGACAGGGGGAGGGGGTTTCGACCGACGCAGACGCGGGGGAGCGGGAGATGAGAGAGAGGAGAGGACCGTGATCGACCTGCGGATCGACGGGGGCGTCGCCCACGTCACGCTCGACAACCCGTCGGCCCTCAACGCGCTCGACGAAGGGGCGCTGCGTGACCTCGACAGCGCCTACGCCGAGGCGGCGAGCGCCGGAGTACGGGCGCTCGTCCTGCGCGGCGAGGGGAGGGCGTTCTGCGCGGGGCGGGACATCTCCCGTGTGGACCCGGCCGAGGATGATGTGTCCGCCTTCCTGGACGGACGGGTGACGCCGCTGCTGGAGCGGATGTCCGCGTTCCCCGCGCCGACCTTCGCGGCGGCGCACGGCGCCTGCCTCGGCGTGGGGCTGGGGCTCCTGATCGCGACGGATGTCGTCTACGTGGCCGAATCCGCGAAGATCGGCTCCCCGTTCGCAGCGCTCGGCGCGGTCCTGGACTCGGGCGGTCACGCGCTCTTCTACGAGCGCCTCGGCGCGCACCGGACGCTGGACCTGATCTATACGGGCCGGCTCATGAGCGGCGCGGAGGCGGTGCAGGCGGGGGTGTTCTCCCGCGTGCTGCCCGACGGGGAGGTGCACGCGGCGACCCTTGCGGCGGCCGAGAGGGCGGCGACCGGGGCGACGGCGGCCTTCCTCGCGAGCAAGCGGCTGGTGGCGGCGCTCCGGGACCAGCGGCGGGGACTGTGGGAATCGATGCGGCAGGAGAACACGGCACAGGCCGCGCTCCGCGACACCGCCGACTACCGCGAGGGCTTCGCGGCGTTCCAGCAGAAGCGACCGCCGGTGTTCCGCGGGGAATGACCCGTCCGCGCGCCGGCCACGCCCGGGCATAGGCTGGGCGATGCTGCCCGCCGACCGCGCGGGGGACGGGAGAAGACGTGGGCGAGGTCGTCGAGCGCATCCGGGGGCCACGCGCCTACGCGTCCTTCATCGGAATCGGGCTGGCCGCGGGGCTGCTCTCCGGGCTCTTCGGAGTCGGCGGGGGCACGGTCATCGTGCCCCTCCTCGTGCTGCTGCTCGGGTTCGACCAGCGCCTCGCCGCGGGCACGTCGCTGGCAGCGATCGTGCCGACCGCGACGGTGGGAGTCGTCTCCTATGCCGTCTCCGGCTCCGTCGCGTGGATGCCCGCTCTGCTGCTGGCCGCCGGCGCCGTCGTCGGCGCCCAGATCGGCACACGTCTCCTTCCCCGGATCTCGCAGACGGCGCTGCGCTGGTTCTTCGTCGGCTTCCTCGTCATCGTGATCGTCAGCCTGTTCCTCGTCATCCCGTCCCGTGACGCGGCGCTGGAGCTCACCTGGGCGACGGGACCGCTGCTGGTGGTCGTGGGGCTGCTCACGGGTGTCATGGCCGGCCTGATCGGCGTCGGCGGTGGCGTCATCGTCGTCCCGGTGCTCATGCTCGGCTTCGGCACGAGCGACCTGATCGCGAAGGGCACGTCGCTGCTGATGATGATCCCCACCGCCGTCTCCGGCACGATCGGTAACATCCGCCATCAGAACGTCGACCTGCTCGCCGCCGGGCTGATCGGCCTCGCCGCCTGCACGACCACGGCCCTCGGCGCGTGGCTCGCGACGCTCATCGATCCCTTCGCCGGCAACATGCTGTTCGCGGCATACCTTGTCGTGATCGGCGTGCAGATGGCGCTCAAGGCGATCCGCGGCCGCAAGAAGGGCTGAACGGGGCGCCGGATCGGACGGTCGAGCGAGGACGTCGCGGAGTGAGGCCTTCGCACGGTGCGGCCGCGGAACGGGGCCCGGGCCCGCTGGGTAGGATCGGAGGGTGCCTGTGAACCCCGAACTGGTGGGACGCGCGTTCCCGCCGACCACGCCGTATCTCGTCGGGCGGGAGAAGGTGCGCGAGTTCGCCCGCGCCGTCTTCGCCGACGCCCCCCAGCACACGGACGTCGAGGCCGCCCGCGCGCTCGGCTTCGCGGACGTCGTCGCCCCGCCGACGTTCGCGATGGTCATCCAGGACCTGACCCTGCAGCAGCTGCTGTCCGCTCCGGACTCCGGCATCGTCCTGGCCCGCACGATCCACGCCGAGCAGCGCTTCGCCTACACCCGGCCGATCGTGGCGGGTGACGAGCTGACGGCGCAGCTGCGCATCACCGGCATCCGGCCGATGGGGACCGCGGCGATGGTCACGAGCGAGGCCGAGATCACGGACGCCGACGGCGCGCACGTCGTGACGGCGACGAGCGTGCTGCTGATCGGATCCGACGAGGAGAAGACGGAGGCCGCGGCATGACCGCCCAGACGTTCGAGGTCGGCACGGTCGTCGCCGAGCGCTCCGTGCACCTCACCCGGGACTCGCTCGTGCGCTATGCGGGCGCTTCCGGTGACTTCAACCCGATCCACTACCGCGACGACGTCGCGGCGGAGGTGGGACTGCCCGGCGTCCTCGCCCACGGCATGCTCACCATGGGGATCGCCTCCTCCGTGGTGGTCGCGGCGCTGCCCGGCGCCGCACGGGTGGTGGACTACGGCGTGCGTTTCGCACGACCGGTCGTGGTGGACCCGGTCACCGGCGCAGAGTTGACCGTCACCGCGAAGGTGGGAGCGGCGGACGAGTCCGCCGTGCGCATCGACCTCACGGTCAAGCACGGAGACACGACGGTGCTCGTCAAGGCCCAGCTCCGCGTCGCGGCGGACTCGCTCGGACGATGACGGACGCCCTCGTGCCGGAGACCGCCCCGATCCGCCTCGCCGAGCTGACGACGCTCCAGACCGGTGCCGCGCCCGCCCGCATGGTCGACGCGTCCACCGCCGATGAGATCGTGGCGGCGCTGCGGGACATCTGGTCCCGCGGGGACGAGTGGTTCGTGCTCGGCGGCGGCTCCAACCTGTTCGCCGGGGACGAGCCGTTCGACGGCACCGTCGTCCGGATCCGCTCCACGGGGATCGAGCGGCTCCCCTCGCCGCACCCCGGCCGCGTCCGGCTGCGCGTGCAGGCCGGCCACGACTGGGACGCCCTCGTCGCGGAGACGGTCGCGCAGGGACTGGCCGGGATCGAGGCGATGTCGGGCATCCCGGGCACGGCCGGCGCGGCGCCGGTGCAGAACGTGGGCGCGTACGGACAGGAGATCCAGGAGACGCTGGTCGAGGTCGAGCTGATCGACGAGGCCACCGGCGAGGTGTCGGTCGTCCCGGCCGCCGAGCTCGGGCTCGGGTTCCGCACCTCCGTCCTCAAGCACCATTACGGCTCGGTGCCGCGGCGCCGAGCGGTGATCCTCTCGGTGACCCTCGACCTCGCGGAGGTCGGTCCCGCGGGGCGCGTGGTGCGCGGTGAGCAGCTCCGCCGCGCGCTGGGGCTCGAGGGGGAGGAGCCGGTCCCGCTGAGCTGGGTGCGCGAGCGCATCCTGGCCACCCGCGCGGCGAAGGGCATGATCTTCGATCCGGAGGATCCCGACACGCACGGGGCCGGGTCCTTCTTCCAGAACGCGATCGTCTCCGAGTCGTTCGCGCGGACCCTTCCCGCCGAGTGCCCCCGCTGGCCGGTGTCGCCCGACCTCGACACCGTCACGGTCATCCCGCTGGACTCCTACGACGGCATCGTGCCCCCGCCCCGCGCCGACGTGTCCTCCGACGTGAAGGTCAGCGCGGCATGGCTGATCGAGAACGCCGGGATCCGCAAGGGGTTCCGGCTGCCGCGTTCCCGGGCGGGCGTCTCGACCAAGCACGCCCTCGCGCTGACGAACCGCGGCGGCGCGACCGCGGGGGAGATCGCCGAGCTGGCGCGGTTCATCCAGGGGCGCGTGCACGCCGAGTTCGGACTGCTGCTGCAGCCGGAGCCGGTGCTCGTCGACGTCGAGCTGTAGCCGGCGGCTCAGCCACCGCGTAGGCTCGCCCGCATGACCGCACCTGCTCCGTACCTGCTCTTCCCCGGCAACGCGGCCGAGGCTCTGGAGTTCTATCGGAGCGTGTTCGGCGGCGAGCTGATGACGTTCACGTATGCCGAGGGCGGCCGCAGCGATGGTCCGGGAGACGCGATCGCGCACGGAGAGCTGCACGGCCCCGTCGCCGTGTCCGGTGCCGACGCTGGCGCCGACCAGGACGGCGTCCAGATGAGCGGGATGTTCCTCGCGTTGCTGGGCACCGCCGAGCCCGAGACGCTCACCCGCTGGTACGAGGAACTCGCCGTCGGCGGGCGCATCATCGACCCGCTGCAGAAGCGTCCTTGGGGAGACCACGACGGATCGGTCGCGGATCGATACGGCGTGCGCTGGCTGATCGGCTTCCGCGGCTGACCTTTCCGCGCCCTTCTCCCGCCCTGGGCGCCGAGACCCCCTCGCAACGCCGAGACCCCCTCACACCCACGCGGGTGAGAGGGGGTCTCGATGCCGAGAGGGGGTCTCGGTGAACCCCTCCGCTCAGGAGAACAGACGCTGGAGACGCTGCACGCCCTCCAGGAGGGCGTCGTCGCCGAGCGCGTACGACATGCGGATGTACCCCGAGGGCCCGAACGCCTCGCCCGGGACGACGGCGACCTCGGCCTGCTCCAGGATGAGGTCGGCGAGCTCCAGCGAGGTCGTCGGGGTGACGCCGCCCCAGGAGCGACCAAGCAGTCCCTGGACGTCCGGATACACGTAGAACGCGCCGTGCGGGTCGGGCACGACCAGCCCCTCGATCTTGGACAGCTCGGAGACGATCAGTCGCCGGCGGCGATCGAAGGCCTCGCGCATCTGCTCGGCCTCGGTCTGCGGACCGGTGAGGGCCGCGATCGCCGCCTTCTGCGCGACGTTGTTCACGTTGCTCGACAGGTGCGACTGCAGGTTGCCGGCGATCTTAATCGCGTCGGCGGGACCGACCATCCAGCCCACGCGCCATCCGGTCATCGCGTAGGTCTTCGCCACGCCGTTGACGAGGATCGTCTGCGCGGCGACCTCGGGGACGGCCTGTACGACCGAGGTGGCCTCGACGCCGTCGTAGGTGAGGTTCTGGTAGATCTCGTCGCTGATGATCCAGATGCCGTGCTCGAGCGCCCACTCGGCGATCGCGCGCGTCTCCTCGGCGGTGTAGACCGAGCCGGTCGGGTTGGACGGGGAGACGAACACGAGCACCGTCGTGCGCTCGGTGCGGGCGGCCTCGAGCTGGGCGACCGAGACCTTGTAGTCCTGGTCGGCACCGGCGAAGACCTCCACCGGCACGCCGTCGGCGAGACGGATGGCCTCCGGGTACGTCGTCCAGTACGGCGCGGGCAGCAGCACCTCGTCGCCGGGGTTCACAACGGTCTGGAACGCCTGGTAGACGGACTGCTTCCCGCCGTTCGTGACGATGACCTGGCTCGGAGAGACCTCGAGCCCGGAGTCGCGCAGCGTCTTGGCGGCGATGGCCTCGCGCAGCGCCGGCAGGCCCGCGGCGGGCGTGTACCGGTAGTTCGCCGGATCGGCGAGGGCCTCGGCGGCCGCGTCCACGATGAACTGCGGTGTGGCGAAGTCGGGCTCGCCCGCGGCATACGAGATGACGGGCTTGCCCTCGGCCTTGAGGGACTTGGCCTTCGCGTCCACCTTGAGCGTGGCGGACTCGGCGATGGCGGAGAGCTTGCGGGAGAGAGGCGCGCGTTCGGTCACACGGGAAAGCGTACCCGGGCGCCCTGCGCCGGGTCATCCCCGTGTCGAGGAGCCTCCGAGCGTGCGGTCGAACGCGCCGTCCCGGGTCGAGACGATGTCCTTGCCGAGCGGCATGAGCGAGATCGGGACCATCTTGAAGTCCGCGATCGCCATCGGGATGCCGATGATCGTGATGCACAGTGCGATCCCCGAGACGATGTGCCCGAGCGCCAGCCACCATCCGGCCAGGATCACCCAGATCACGTTGCCGAGGAACGAGCCGACGCCCGCGGTGGGCTTGGCGACGATCGTGCGGCCGAAGGGCCAGATCACGTAGCGCGCGGTGCGGAAGGAGGCGATCGCCCACGGGATCGTGATGATCGGGATGCACAGCAGGATCCCGGCGAGCACGTAGGCGAGGAAGAGGCCCACGCCGGCGAAGACCAGCCAGATGATGTTGAGCAGCGTGCGCATGCTCCCATTCTCCCCGCCCGCCGCCGCACGGACGCCGAGTGGTCAGTTTCTGTGGGTTCGCGGGCTCTCAACCCACAGAAACTGACCACTCGACGACGGGCGGCGGAGCGGACGTCGCGGGATCAGGCGTTTCCGCCCGAGCAGGTGAGCTCGCCGGGCGTCGTGCCGGTGATCGAGGGCGGTAGCTCCAGACGGCCGTCCACGACCGCGCCGGGCGTCGGCACCGGTGGGTCGACCGGGGCGTTCGGGTCGACCGGGGCGTTCGGATCGACGGGGGCGTTCGGATCGACGGGGGCGTTGGGGTCGACCGGCGCGTTGGGGTCGGCCGGAGCGTTCGGGTCGGGCACGAGCTCGGCCCCGCCCACGGGGGAGACGTCCCCCGTGATCCGCAGCGGCTGGTTGGCGGCGATCGCGGCCCAGAGGATCTCCGCGGAGTCCTCGTCGGGAACGACACGGTTCGGATCGGACGGATCCGTGAAGGTCGGGTACTGCAGGAACACGTAGTCGTCGAACGGCACGCTCTTCAGCGCGAGCGCCATCCGGACCAGGAGCACGGGGTCCTGCAGGGTGTCGCTGGTGACGACGTTGTCCGTGACCACGGTGGCCATCCGCAGCAGCTTCGCGGGGTCGCCGAGCACCTCGTCGCTGACCACCTTGCGCGCCAGACGCGACATGTACTGCTGCTGGTTGGAGATGCGCCCGAGGTCGCTCTCGTCGCCGACGCCGTGGCGGGTCCGCAGGAACTGCAGCGCGTCCAACCCCTGGATCACGCGGTTGCCGGGCTCCCATTCCAGGCTCGTGTGCTCGTCGCTGATCCCGGTGCCGCCGATGCAGACTTCGACCCCGCCGATCGCATCGGTGATCTGGATGACGTCGTCGAAGCCGAGTTTCGCCGCGTAGCCGACCGTGATCCCCGCCAGATCGCCGAGGGTCTTCGCCACGCAGGGCAGCCCACCGGTCGCGAACGCCGTGTTGATCTGCGCCCGCCACATCGGCGAGGTCTCGTCGCCGTTGTCGTCCGTGCACGCGGGAATGGAGATCATGAGGTCGCGGGGGAAGGAGACGACCGTGACGCGGCGGGGCGCGTCGGAGACGTGCACCAGCAGGTTGACGTCGTTGAGCGGCACGTCGCTCTCGGGATCGGCGCACCGGTCGCCGAACAGCGGCGTGGTGATCGGCCCGCACTCGTCGATACCCGTGATCACGACGTCGAAGCTGCCGCTGTAGGCGCCGATGCCGGGCGGCTGGGCGGGGACCACGGCGTCCTGCCCGAGGGACACGGTGTTCTCGGCGAGGCTCCCGGTCAGCTCGGAGAGGACGAAGGCACCGACGGCGAGGGCGGCGACGAGGACGGACGCGGCGCCGGCTCCGAGCACGGTGAGCAGCTGGCGGAGGACGCCGGGGGAGCGGAACGCGGCGTGGCGGGCGAGCGGACGGCGATGACGACGGGTCACGGGCATCGCGTCCGCGGGCATCCGGCGGCGGCGGGCCACGGCGATCGTTTCGGCATGAGTGCACGCTACCGGGTCGCGGGCCCGGGGCCCGGCAGCGGTGCGGCGGATTCCGGAAGAGGGAGTCGTGCCGGGGCGTCAGGACAGGTGGTCCGGCGGCACCGCGCAGTAGTCGCCGAAGCGTCGGGTCGGGCGCCCGGGGTCGGTCAGATCCACGAGGGCGTCCGCCGCCGTGTGCGGCGGCTCGTCGCCGGCGAGCACCCAGATCGACTGGTGCCAGAGGCCCCGCGCCGACGGGATCAGCAGTCCGGCGTCGCCGGTCACGATGCGGACCGCGTCCACGCGGGAGGCCCGGTACGGCGCCACGACCTCGGTGCGCAGGGCGGCCTCGTCCTTGCCCGTGGCGTCGGAGACATCGGCCACGACGTCGCGGCCGGCGAACGCCTCCGCCAGCCGCGTCGCGAACGCGGTCACCCGGTCGGCGTCGGCTCCGGCGACCGCGATCAGGCGTGCGCCGTGCGCCGAACGGGCCAGGAACTCGCCCACGAGGTCGTCGGCGACGGAGGGGACGGCGTCCGGGGAGTCACTCATGCCGCCAGCGTACGCCCGGGTCAACAGGCCGGGGCCGCGCGGGGCGGTCAGGCGAGCGGTGCGACCTCGGGCGGATCCCTCAGCGCTCGACGAGGATCCCGTCCTCGTCGGCGACGAGGCGCGCGCCCGGACGGAACACGACGCCGCCGAACGCGACCTCCACGTCGATCTCGCCGACGCCCTCCTTCGTGCTCTTGCGCGGGTTGGTGCCGAGGGCCTTCACCCCGAGCGGCAGCCGGGCGATGTCGGCGCTGTCGCGGATCGCGCCGTGGATGACGACGCCGGCCCACCCGTTCCTCACGGCGAGCCCGGCGATCATGTCTCCCATCAGGGCGCGGTCGAGGGATCCGCCGCCGTCCACGACCAGCACGGCGCCGGCGCCCGGCGTCTCCAGGACGGACTTCAGGACGACGTTGTCCTCGAAGCACCGCACCGTGCGGACGGGGCCGGAGAACGCCGCCCGTCCGCCGAACGAGCGCAGTTGCAGCGGGAGGGACTGCAGCGCTTCGCCGAGACGGTCGTAGAGGTCGGCGGTGGACTCGGTCATGTCGGCTCCTCGGGATCGCGCGATCGGCGTCGCGTCGTCGCGAGTGGTCAGTTTCTGTGGGTCGAACGGCGCCGAACCCGCAGAAACTGACCACTCGATGGAAGGGATCGAGGCGATCAGTCCACCTCGGTCAGGTGCTTCGAGTATGCGCCCAGGGTGAGGAAGGCCGGGAACTCCTCGCGCAGCGCCACCTCGCGGAAGACCTCCGCGGCATCGTCGAACCGGTCCGCGGTGCGCGCGGCGGACGATCCCGTCGTGCCGGCGGCGCCCGTCGCGCCAGCGGAGTCGGCGCGGACCTCGGCGAGCACCTCCGCGATCAGCTTCTCGACGTACTCCACGGTGATGGCGGTGCCGTCCTCCGTCTCGCGATCCTGGTGGATCCACTGCCACACCTGCGACCGGGAGATCTCGGCGGTCGCCGCGTCCTCCATGAGGTTGTCGATCGCCACCGCTCCCTGACCGCGGAGCCATGCCTCCAGATAGCGGATCGCCACGGAGACGTTGTCGCGCACGCCCGCCGCGGTGATGGGGCGGCCGATGTGCACGTCCAGGAGGTCCTCCGCCCGCACCTGCACGTCGTCGCGCCGTCGATCGAGCTGGTTCGTGCGCTCGCCCAGCACAGCGTCGAACTCGGCCTGCGCGGTCGGGATCAGATCCGGGTGGGCGACCCAGGTGCCGTCGAACCCGTCCCCGGCCTCCCGCTTCTTGTCGGCGGCCACCTTCTCGATCGCACGGGCGGTGACCTCGGGGTCGCGCCGGTTCGGGATGAAGGCGCTCATGCCGCCGATCGCGTAGGCGCCGCGACGGTGGCACGTCTGCACGAGCAGCTCCGTGTACGCCCGCATGAACGGCACCGTCATCGTGACCTCGCTGCGATCCGGGAGCACGAACCGGGCCCCGCGCCCGCGGTAGTTCTTGATGATGGAGAAGATGTAGTCCCAGCGTCCGGCGTTCAGCCCTGCGCAGTGGTCGCGCAGCTCGAACAGGATCTCGTCCATCTCGAACGCGGCCGGCAGCGTCTCGATCAGCACCGTGGCGCGGATCGTGCCGTGCGGGATCCCGAGGTAGTCCTCGCTGAACGTGAACACGTCGTCCCAGAGCTTCGCCTCCTCGCTGGACTCCAGCTTGGCGAGGTAGAAGTACGGGCCGCGCCCGGCGTCGATGAGCGCCTGCGCGTTGTGGAAGAAGTACAGGCCGAAGTCCACGAGGGATCCCGAGGCGGCCAGGGTCCGTCCGGTCCGGTCGGTGAACTCCAGGTGCTTCTCCACCAGGTGCCACCCGCGCGGGCGCATCACGATGGTCGGCGTCGTCTCCGCCGTGACGCGGTACTCCTTGCCCTCGGCGCTCGTGTGGGTGAGCTCCCCCCGGATCGCGTCGCGCAGCGACAACTGGCCGCCGATGACGTTGCGCCACGTGGGGCTCGTGGCATCCTCCTGATCGGCGAGCCAGACCTTCGCGCCGGAGTTCAGGGCGTTGATCGTCATCTTCGGATCGGTCGGGCCGGTGATCTCGACGCGACGGTCCTCGAGGCCCGGCCCGGCGCCGGCGACGCGCCAGTCGGCGTCCTCGCGGATGTGCGCCGTGTCGTCGCGGAAGCGCGGGTCGTGCCCGTTGCCGATCTCGAAGCGGCGGCGCATCCGGGCGGCGAGCCGGTCGTGACGCCGCCCGGCGAAGCGGTGGTGGAGCTCGGTGAGGAAGGCCAGCGCCTCGGGCGTCAGGATCTCGTCGAACCGGTCGTGGCGGGGTCCGGTGATCTCGATGGATGGTCCGGTGCTGCGGGTGGCGGTGGTGGGGGCGGTGATGCTCATGGTGGGAGTCCTGTTCTGTGAGCGGAGCCGGTGGTGGTGTCGAGACCCCCTCTTGGCCCCGAAACCCCCTCGGAGATGCGTGATTCGGAGGGGGTCTCGGGAGGCCGAGGGGGTCTCGACGGATGCGGCATCCGCGACGGCTTAGTGGAACTGCGCGGCCTCGGTGGAGCCGGCGAGGGCGAGAGTGGCGCTGTCGGGGTTGAGCGCGGTGGAGATGACGTCGAAGTAGCCGGTGCCCGCCTCGCGCTGGTGCTTGGTGGCGGTGTATCCGGAGGCCTCGGCGGCGAACTCCGCCTCCTGCAGCTCGACGTACGCGCTCATGGCGCGCTCGGCGTATCCGCGGGCGAGGTCGAACATCGAGTGGTTCAGGGCGTGGAAGCCGGCCAGCGTGATGAACTGGAACCGGTAGCCCAGTTCCGCCAGCTCCTGCTGGAACGTCGCGATCTCGGCGTCGGACAGGTGGCGCTTCCAGTTGAAGCTCGGCGAGCAGTTGTAGGCGAGCATCTTGCCGGGGAACTCCGCGTGGATCGCCGCGGCGAACTCGCGGGCGAGCGCGATGTCGGGCTCGCCGGTCTCGACCCACAGCAGGTCGGCGTAGGGCGCGAAGGCCAGGCCGCGGCTGATGACCGACTCGATCCCGGCGCGGATCCGGTAGAAGCCCTCGCTCGTGCGCTCGCCGGTGGTGAACGCCTGGTCGCGCTCGTCGACGTCGCTGGTGAGCAGGTCGGCGGCGAGGGCGTCGGTGCGGGCGATGATCACCGTGGGGACGCCGGCGACGTCGGCGGCGAGACGGGCGGCGTTCAGCGTACGGATGTGCTGCTGAGTGGGCACGAGGACTTTGCCGCCGAGGTGGCCGCACTTCTTCTCGCTCGCCAGCTGGTCCTCCCAGTGGATCCCCGCGGCGCCGGCCTGGATCAGCGACTGGGCGAGCTCGTAAGCGTTCAGCGGCCCGCCGAACCCGGCCTCCGCATCCGCGACGATCGGGGCGAGCCAGTCCCGTGTGACCTGGCCCTCCGCGTGCTCGAGCTGGTCCTGGCGCAGCAGCGCGTTGTTGATGCGGCGGACCACCGACGGCACGGAGTTCGCCGGGTACAGCGACTGGTCCGGGTACGTCTGGCCCGCGAGGTTGCCGTCGGCGGCCACCTGCCACCCGGAGAGGTAGATCGCCTTCAAGCCCGCGCGGACCTGCTGCACGGCCTGCCCGCCGGTGTAGGCGCCGAGCGCCCGGACGTAGTCCTCGGTGTGCAGGAGGTTCCACAGGTTCTCGGCGCCGCGGCGGGCGAGCGTGTTCTCCTCGCGGACGGAGCCGCGGATGCGGACGACGTCCTCGGCGGTGTAGGTGCGCTCGATCCCGTCCCAGCGCGGGTCGTTCTCCCAGCTCTCGCGGAGCTCGGCGGCCGTCTGGACCTGGTCGCCCGCGCGGAGGCCGGCGGGGCGGGGTGCGGTGTTCGTCATGGCGTCTCCTTCGGGGAACCGGCATCGGTGCCGGATGGCGTGCTCCCACTCTGTGTGAAGTTCGGGGTCGGATCTGGCCGAATCAGGTGTGAAGTTCTTCCGAATTTCTGTTTCTGTGACAGAATCGCCCCGTGGACGACAACACCGACGCGCTCACCATCGGGCGCCGCATCCGCCAGCTGCGGACCACCCGCGGGATGACGCTGGAGGCTCTGGCGACCGCCGTCGATCGCGCGCCGAGCCAGATCTCGATGATCGAGACCGGCAAGAGGGAGCCGAAGCTCACGCTCCTGCAGGCGATCGCGCGGGCCCTCGACACGTCGCTGGACGCGTTGCTGGAGGACGGCCCCCTCGACGAGCGCAGCACCATGGAGATCGCCCTGGAGCGGGCGATGCGCGGGGGGACCTTCCAGACGCTCGGCATCGAGCCGTTCCGGATCGGGAAGTCCGTGCCGTCCGAGGCGCTGGCCGCCATGCTCGCGCTGCACGGCGAGATCGAACGGCTGCGCGACGAGCGCGCGGCGACACCGGAGGAGGCCCGGAGAGCGAACCTGGAGCTGCGCCATCTCATGCGCCGTCAGGACAACTACTTCGCGGAGCTGGAGGCGAAGGCGGCGCAGATCCTCGACGCCGTCGGTCATCCGGGCGGTCCGCTCACCCAGCGCACCGCCTCCGAGATCGCGGCCTACCTCGGCTTCACGCTCCACTACGCCTCGGATCTGCCGCAGTCCACCCGCTCGGTCGCCGACCTCGCGCACGGGCGGCTGTATCTCCCCAAGTCGGTGCCGGCCAAGGGCGATGCCCGCACGGCGGTGCTGCAGGCGCTCTCCAGCCGGATCCTCGGACACGGCGAGCCCCGCAGCTACGCGGAGTTCCTGCGCCAGCGGGTGGAGACGAACTACCTCACGGGCGCCCTGCTGATCTCCGAGGCGCACGTGGTCCCGGTGCTGCAGGACGCAAAGTCCCGGAGAGCCATCTCCATCGAGGACCTGCGCGACGCGTACTCGGTCTCGTACGAGACGGCCGCCCACCGGTTCACCAACCTCGCCACCCGGCACCTGGACATCCCGGTCCACTTCCTGAAGGTGCACGAGTCCGGCACCATCACCAAGGCCTACGAGAACGACGACGTGAACTTCCCGACGGACCGGCTCGGATCCATCGAGGGGCAGATGTGCTGCCGGCGGTGGACGAGCCGGGTGGTCTTCGACATCGAGGACCGGTTCAACCCGTACTTCCAGTACACCGACACCGGGAACGGCACCTACTGGTGCACCGCGCGGGTGGAGCCCTCCAGCGAGGGGCTGCACTCGGTCAGCGTGGGCGTGCGCTTCGACGACACGAAGTGGTTCGTGGGCCGCGACACCCCGAACCGCGGGGTGTCGAAGCACTCGGTCGAGGCGTGCTGCCGCCGAGCGCCCGCCGAGCTGGAGCAGCGGTGGCGGGAGAACTCCTGGCCGAACGTGCGGACGCCGAGGACGCTGCTCGCGACCCTGCCGACCGGATCCTTCCCCGGCGTGGACACGACGGACGTGTACGAGTTCCTGGAGGCGCACGCCCCCGCCTGACCCGCTCGGCCTGCTTTTGGGGCGCGAATCGGGGATCCGGGGCGCCGGGCGAGGCGCGCCGGCCCCGGGAAGGGCCCCGAAACGAGGCTTAGGCCGCGTTCCAGCGCAGGCGGGCCGAGGCCTCGTCGAGCTCGCGGCGGAGGGCGGACACGTCGGCGACGGGGAAGGTCGTCACCAGGAGCGGGGAGGCGCCTGGCGTCGGCGCGACCGCGTGGACGAGGGCGCGGAACCCGCCGCGTTCCGCGCCGAGGGCGGTGTGGGTGGCCCGGCCGTCCACCGGGGCGAACCAGGCGAACTCGGCGGCGTCCCGCACGGACGCGGCCGCCGCCTCGGCGCGGGCGAGCAGGGTGGTCGATCCGCTCCACGGCAGGAAGTGGTCCGCGGGCAGGCCGAGCGAGACGGCCAGTGCGTCGCCGAGCCAGCGGTCGCGCTTCAGGCCGTACGGCGTGGGCATGGTCGAGAGCAGGTACCCGTAGCCGTGGAGCAGCCCGGCGTTGCCCACCGGCCAGGACGCCGAGAGCCCCGCGCGCTTGTGCAGCGCGTCGAACACGGCACGGGGGATGATCTCGCCGCCGGTCTTCTCGTCGATCACGGTGGACGCGCCCCAGCGGGAGAACCGGTCCGCCGCACGGTCGTCGTCGATCGACGCGCCGAGCCAGGGGAGCGCGGTCAGGGCGTCATGGGCGGCGTCCGCCGTGCCGTCGGCGGCACGCTCGGCGACACGGATGAGCTCATCAATCGGGGCCACGGTGCCCACCCTACGTGACCGCGCGCTCGACCACGACGGCCGGGACGTGCGGGCGCGTGTGCTCGGGATCCTCTCGGACAACCTCGCCGACGACGGACCCCGATGGGCGGGTGGGGGCGCATCGGTCGGATGCGGGCGCGTGGTCCGCGCAGGCGCAGCTCAGGCGCCGAGACCGCGCAGGACGGCGTCGAGCCCGTGCGCGAACGCCGTGTCGACGTCCCCGCCCTGGCGGAAGGCGCCGCTCTGCTCCATGGTGCAGAACCCGTAGGCCCAGGCGGTCAGCGTGCGGGCGGCGGAGAGCGGGTCGTCCGGGGCGATCGTCGTCATGGTCTCCAGGAGGATCCGCATGACGGGCGCCGTCGCCCCGGTGGACGGCCCGGTGCCCTCGGCGGAGAAGAGCAGCGTCGTGACCCGGGGGGAGCGGGCGGCGAACGTGCGCAGCGCGTGCGCGATCCCGACGAGCCGCGTGCGCGGGTCCGGAGTCGATACGGCCACCGCGTCGATCATCCCGGTCAGCTCCGCGGCCGCGTCGTCCGCGGCCAGCCGCAGCAGCGCGAGCCGGTTCTCGGCGCGCTTGTACAGGCTCGGCGGGCGCACGCCGACGGCCGCGGCCACGGCGCTCATCGTCACCGCGTCCACGCCGTCGCGCTCCGCGATCCTACGCACGGCGCGCACGAGCGTCTCCGTGCTCACGCGCTGCGGTGCGGGCATCGCGGCCTCCTCTGCTGTCGTCTCGCGTCCACAATAGGCTATTGACCATAGCCATGAAAGCTATGTAACGTAGCCTTCATGACCACGCAGCTTCTTCGGATCGGCGACGACATCGTCGCGATGCACGCGATCGTGACCCCTGACGGAGTCACCCTCATCGACGCGGGACTGCCCGGCGACCGCCGTCGACTGGAGCGGGCGCTCGTGGAGGCCGGCCGCACGCTCAGGGACATCCGCGGCGTCGTCCTGACGCACGGCGACAGCGACCACATCGGAGTGGCGGAGTGGCTGCGCCGGACCTACGGCGTGCCGGTGTACGTCCACGAGGCGGACGCCGACCGGGCGCGGGGCACGAGCTCGTCGCACGCTCCGGGCGGGGCGTGGCGCCTCGGTCCGGTCCTGCGGTTCCTCGGCGGGGCGCTGCGGCGGGGTGCGATCCGGACGCGTCCCGTGACCGAGGTGCGCACCATGGTCGACGGCGACGTGCTGGATCTCCCCGGGCGCCCCGAGATCATCGGGATCCCCGGGCACTCGCCGGGATCCGTGGCGATCCGGGTCCCGTCCGCCGACGCGCTGTTCCTCGGCGACGCCGTCACCACGCGCAACGTGCTGACCGGTCGGACGGGCGTCGGGATCGGGCCCTTCAGCGACGAGCCGGCCGTGACGCCGGGCAGCCTGGAGCGGCTGCGCGGCCTGCCCGAGCGGCGGCTCCTCCCCGGCCATGGCCCGGAGTTCTCGGGTACGGCCGACGACCTCCTCGCCGCCCTGTCGTCCTGAGCCTGACGCCGATGCCGACGCCGCGGGCACGGGGGGTGGGCGCGCCGGCTCAGGCCGGAGGATCGGAGAGACGCAGCGCGGTCCAGAGCTCGGCGCGAGCCGGGAACGCGGCGAGGTCCATCCCCAGCAGCTCGGCGGCCTGGGCGATGCGGGTTCGCAGCGTGTGGCGGTGCACCCCCAGCGCGGCGGCGGCCGGTTCGAGCCGGGCGTCGTGCTCGAGCCAGACGCGCAGCGCGCGCTCCAGCTCCCCGCCCCTCGTGCAGCGGCCGCCGGATCCGTC
>NZ_BCRA01000015.1 GCF_001552355.1 Microbacterium resistens NBRC 103078 | reverse complement strand
TCCCGCGCGGCGGCGAGCCCGGGGTGGGCGTTCCGCCACCGCGCCTCGTCCTCCTGCCACGTCCGCTCGAGCTGCTCCCCGCGGGCGAGGGCCGCCCGGGTCGTGGCGAGGATCCCGTCGTCGACCAGGTCCTCCAGGCGGCTCTCGGACGGGTACCCGAGGAGCTCGAGCACGGCCTGCGTCTCCTCGGCGCCCAGTCCGCCCGAGTGCGCGGCGGGGGTCCCGGATCGATGCGGCGCCGGGGCGCCGATGACGCTGCGGACGGCGACGAGGGTCGGCGCGCCGTGGCGCTCTCGCGCGTCCGTCAGGACGCGCTCGATCTGGGCGAGATCGCGGTGATCGTCCATCTCGAGCACGCGCCATCCGTAGGCGCGGTACCGGGCGCGGACGTCCTCGCCGAACGCGACATCGGTCCCGCCGTCGATCGTGATCCCGTTGTCGTCCCAGATGAGGACGAGGTTGTCGACGCCCAATGTGCCCGCCAGACTGCTGGCCTCGCCGGAGACGCCCTCCTGAAGGCACCCGTCGCCCGCCAGCACGAACACCGTGCGGTCCCACAGACCGGCGCCCGCGCCGTGGAGCGCTTCGTCGCGGCGCATCGCGAGGGCGATCCCGACCGCGCTGGCTACCCCCTGCCCGAGCGGTCCGGTCGACATCTCCACGCCGGCGGTGTGCCCGAGCTCGGGGTGACCGGGGGTCCGGGCGCCGAGCGTGCGGCTCGCCGCGATGTCGTCGATCGCCAGCCCGTAGCCGGTGAGGAAGAGCTGGGTGTAGAGCACGAGGCTGGCATGACCCGCCGACAGGACGAACCGGTCCCGCCCCGTCCATGCCGGGTGGGCGGGGTTGTGCCGGAGGATCCGCTGGAAGAGCACGTGGGCCACCGGCGCCATCGCCATGGCGGTCCCCGCGTGGCCGTGGCCCTTGCGCTGCACCGCCACCGCCGGGATGGCGATGGCCGCCCTGACGGCGCGCTCCTCCTCGGCATCACGAGCACCGACGACGGCGCGGTGGACGAGGCGGTCGGCGGGCATGGAGGAGGATGGAGAGGCAACCATGCGGGCCACTTTGGTATAGAAGTAGTCATAAGTCAATCGTCCGATCGCGATCACTCAGGGAGCAGCGATGACTCACGCCTCCGCGACGGGGTCCGGCGTCGTCCTCGGACTCATCCGGTCCGGCGCCGCCACGACCCGCCGCGACCTCCTCGACGCCCTGGGCTGGTCTCGCGTGACGCTGGAGCGCCGGCTGGAGGAGCTGCTGTCCGCCGGGCTCATCGTGCACGCCGGCTCCCGCGCGAGCGGGGGCGGGCGACCGCGGGAGGAGTTCGCGGTCGACAAGGACCGGGGGCTGGTCCTCGCCATCGACATCGGCAGCTCGCATACCCGGGTCGCGATCACCGATCTGCACGGCGGCGTTCTCGTCGAGGACGAGGCCGACATCGGCCTCTTCGACGGCCCCGAGGAGATCTTCAGCTGGTCGCGACAGGTGTTCGAGTTCCTGCTGCGCGGCCTCGGCCGACCCGTGTCGGACGTGCTCGGGGTGGGGATCGGCGTGCCGGGGCCGGTCGATCCGACGACCGGGCGGCTGGGCAGCCCGCAGCTGGATCCGCGCTGGGACGACGTCCGCGTGGTGGACTACCTCACCGAGCTCGGCGACGACGTGATCGTCGCCGTCGACCGGGACGTGAACATCCTCGCGCTCGGCGAGGCGCGGTTCGGATGGCCCGAGTACCGGGACCTCGTGGTCGTGAAGTCCGGAATCGGCCTCGGCTGCGCCTTCGTCCTCGACGGCGGCATCGTCCGCGGCAGCCGCGGAGGCGCCGGCCAGCTCAGCGCCCCTCTGCGCGCCCGCCTGAGCGATCCGCTGCGGCGACTGGAGACCGTCGCGAGCGGCGGCACGATCCGGGACGACCTGTCCGCCTCCGGCATCCGGGTGCGCACGAGCGCCGAGATCGTCGCCCTGGCGGCGGACGGCGACGCCGAGGTGCAGCGGCTCATCCGCGAGGCGGGCGAGACCATCGGATACGCCCTCGCCGACGTGGTGGGCCTGCTGAACCCGTCTGCCGTGGTCATCGGTGGGAACCTCGCCGAGGCCGGCGACCTCTACGTCGGGGCGATCCGTCGCTCCCTGTTCGGCTCGGCTCACGCCTATTCCCGACAGGGACTGGTCGTCGAGCGCGCACGGCTGGCCGAGAAGGCCGGCGTCCGCGGCGGCTCCGCCCTCGCCCTCGACGCCCTGTTCGCCCCGGATCGGATCAGCGAGCTCACCCGGAGCTGAACGCCGCCGAGGCGCGGGCGTGTCGGGCCAGAGATCTGGCGCTTTCGTATAGAACTATGCAAAAGTAATGCGAGGCGGAGCGCATCGTCCCCGCCGGCGTTCAGCAAGGAGGCAGGATGACGCTCGCCGACCATCTTCCCGAGTCAGCGATCCGCACGGGTGCGCACGCGAGCGACTGGCGGTCGGCCGTGACCCTCGCCGGGGACGTGCTCGTCTCCCGCGGGATCACGACGGACGCCTACACCGCCGAGATGCTGTCCGCGATCGACGAGCACGGACCATACATCGTGATCGCCCCCGGCTTCGCGCTGGCCCACTCGCGTCCTTCCGCCGCTGTCCTGGGCACGGGCTTCAGCTGGGTCGGGCTCGCCGAGCCGGTGGAGTTCGGCAGCGAGGCGAACGATCCCGTGCGCCTCGTCGTGGGGCTGGCCGCGGTGGACCACGACGCGCACCTGGAGGCCATGGCCGCGCTCGCGGGTGTCCTCGCGGACGACGACGTGCTCAGCGCGGCGCTGTCCGCGACGACCCCCGCCGAGGTGCGTGCCATCCTCGCCGGCACGGCCCCGGACAACGGCCGCACCCCGACCCGAGAGGAAGACACGAAATGAAGATCGTTGCTGTGTGCGGAATGGGCATCGGAACCTCCGTACTGCTGAAGATGAACGCCGAGAAGGCGCTTCGTGCGCTGGACGTCGACGCCGAGGTGGAGGCCGCCGACATCGGCAGCGCCCGCGGCGCCGCGCGGATGGCGAACCTCGTGCTCACCTCGGCCGAGCTGGCCGAGGAGATCGGCGACGTCCCCACCGAGGTGATCGTCATCTCCAACTTCACCGACGTCGCGGAGATCACGGACAAGCTGTCCGCGTTCCTGGCCAAGTAGTCCCCCCTCAGATCGATTGGAGCCCCAATGGAGTGGCTGGTCGTTGTCCTGAACTTCATCGGACAGCAGATACTCAACGTCCCCGCATACCTGATCGGCATCATCACCGCGATCGGGCTCATCGCCCTTCGGCGCAACACCGGTCAGGTCATCGGCGGTGCGCTCAAGGCGACGCTCGGCTTCCTGATCCTCGGCGCCGGCGCCGGGGTGGTGGTCGCCTCCCTGGCGCCCCTCGGCGAGCTCATCCTCGAGGTGACCGGAGCCCAGGGGGTGATCCCCACCAACGAGGTCATCACGGCGATCGCCTCGGAGAAGTACGGCGCGACCAGCGCGTACGTGCTCGTCCTCGGCTTCGTCGTGATGCTCCTGCTCGCGCGGTTCACGCCCCTCAAGTACATCTTCCTGACCGGCCACCACATGGTGTTCATGGCCCTGATGATCTCGGTCGTCCTCACCGTCGGGTTCGGTGAGGAGCTGAGCTGGCTCGTCGTCATCGTCGGCGCCGTCCTGCTCGGGGTGATCATGGTCGTCATGCCCGCCTTCGCACAGCCGTGGATGAAGAAGATCACCGGTGACGACACGATCGCGATGGGGCACTTCGGCAGCGCCGGGTACATCGCCGCGGGCGCCGTCGGCCAGGCCGTCGGGCGGCGCAGTCGCTCCACGGAGGAGATCCGGTTCCCCAAGGGACTGAGTTTCCTGCGCGACTCGATGGTGGCCACCGCGCTGTCCATGGTGCTCATCTATCTCGTGTTCGTCGTCTGGGGGCTGATCGCCGCCCCCGAGAAGACGCTGGAGCTGCTCGGCAGCACCGACGGCGGCGCCGCCGTGATGGCCGGGTTCGGACAGGCCCTGCAGTTCGGCGTCGGCGTCGCCGTCATCCTCTACGGTGTGCGCACCGTGCTGGGCGAGCTGGTCCCCGCCTTCCAGGGCGTCGCGGAGAAGGTCGTGCCGGGCGCGAAGCCCGCCCTCGACGTCCCGATCGTGTTCCCGTTCGGCGCCAATGCGGTCCTCATCGGATTCATCAGCTCGTTCGTCGGAGGCCTGTTCACCCTCGTGCTCCTCGCCGTGTGGCTGAACCCGATGTTCGGTCTCGCGCTGATCCTCCCGGGCATGGTCCCGCACTTCTTCACCGGTGGGGGCGCCGGCGTCTTCGGCAACGCCGCCGGCGGGCGCATCGGCGCCGTCGCGGGGGGCTTCGTGAACGGCATCATCATCACGATCCTGCCCGCGGTCCTCCTGCTGGTCATGGGCGAGTTCGGCTTCGCGAACAGCACGTTCGGAGACGCCGACTTCGGCTGGTTCGGCACCGTCATCGGCGTGAGCGTCATGGGTCCGACGCTCCTCGGCGTCATCCTGTGCGTCGCCATCGCCGCCGTCCTGGTCGCGGCCGCGTCGGTGTGGCAGCGCAAGGTCGTCGACGGCGGCTGGGTGCCCGGCGCGAAGCGCGACGCCTACCTCGCAGAGCAGTCCGCGCAGGCATCCGCCACGAAATGACCGCGACCGGCGGGGCGCGCCCTGAGCGCGTCCCGCCGACAGGAAGGAACGGCCCCATGACACAGCACACCCGCACGATCACGATCCTCGCCGAGGAGGGCCTGCACGCCCGGCCTGCGAAGCAGTTCGCGCAGACCGCCAAGGACGCCGGGATCACCGTCACGGTCGCGACGGAGGGGGGAAAGCCGGTGAACGCCGCCAGCATCCTGGCGCTTCTCTCCCTCGGTGCCGGAAAGGGCGACACCGTCACGCTCACGGCGGAGGGAACCGATGCGGAGGCGGTCCTGGACCGCCTCCAGCGGGTCCTCACCGAGGGTCACGACGGCGGCGGCGAATGACGCGGCTCTCGGGGAGCGGGATCGGGCTCGGCGTCGCGGTCGGGCCCGTCGCCCGGATGGCGGAACCGGAACCCGACCCCGTCGACGAGGACAGCGCCCTGGGGGCCGATGCGGAGCGCGCGCGGGCCCGTGAGGCCATCGCCGCCACGGTCGGCGACCTCACCGCCCGGGCCGCCGCGGCAGAGGGCACGGCCGCGGAGGTCCTCGAGGCTCAGGCGATGATGGCCGAGGACCCGACCCTCTCCGAGGCGATCGACGCACGGATCGACGCCGGAGCCACCGCAGAGTGGGCGGTCCACGCGGCCATCGCCGAGTTCCGGGAACAGCTCGCCGGCATCGGCGGGTATCTCGGGGAGCGCGCCGCCGACCTCACGGACGTCTCCCGCCGCGTGATCGCATCCCTGCGCGGCCGCCCCGCGCCGGGTCTGCCCGTGCGCGACGAGCCGTACGTGCTCGTCGCGCGCGATCTCGCGCCGGCGGACACGGCGGGACTCGACCGTGCCACCGTGCTCGCCCTGGTGACCGCGGACGGCGGCCCCACGTCGCACACCGCGATCCTCGCGCGCGAGATGGGGATCCCCGCCGTCGTCGCCGTCGGGGACGTCAGCTCCTGCGTGGACGGGGAGACCGTGATCGTGGATGCGGCCCAGGGCGTCGTCGTGGTCGCACCCGGCCCGAAGGAGCGTGAGGAGGCCGAGCGGCGTGCGGACGAGCGGAGGACGCGTGCCGGTGCGACCGGGCCCGGCGTCCTCGCCGACGGCCACCCGGTCCCGCTGCTGGCCAACCTCGGGTCCCCGGCCGAGGCGCCGGAGGCCGCGCGGCTCGGCGCCGAAGGCGTCGGGCTTTTTCGCACAGAGTTCCTCTTCCTCGGTGCTCGGCACGCGCCGACGCGCGATCACCAGGTCGCCGCCTACCGCGAGCTCTTCCGGGCCTTCGCCGGCAAGAAGGTCGTCGTCCGGGTCCTCGACGCCGGGGCGGACAAGCCCCTGCCCTTCCTCACCGACGGCGGCGAGGAGAATCCTGCGCTCGGGAGACGCGGTCTTCGCGCCCTGCGTGCCCACGAGGAGATCCTGCGCACGCAGCTGGAAGCGCTCGCGGTGGCGTCCGCGGACAGCGAGGTCGAGCTCTGGGTCATGGCGCCCATGGTCTCCACCGCCGAGGAGGCCGCCTACTTCGCCGCACTCGCCCATGAGCACGGGATCCGCGCCGCCGGCGTGATGATCGAGGTCCCGTCCAGCGCGCTCATAGCCGATCGGATCCTGCGCCATGCCGACTTCGCGTCCATCGGGACGAACGACCTGACGCAGTACACCCTCGCTGCCGACCGCCAGCTCGGCACGGTCGCGTCCCTTCAGGACCCCTGGCACCCCGCCGTCCTCCGCCTCGTCCGCGAGGTGGGCGTCGCCGGACGCGCGGCCGGTCGCGCCGTGGGCGTCTGCGGCGAGGCCGCCGCCGATCCTCTGCTCGCGGTCGTGCTCGTCGGGCTCGGCGCGGGCACCCTGTCGATGGCTCCCTCAGCGATCGGCGACGTCCGCCTCGCGCTGTCGCGCGTGACCCGGACGGAGGCGGAGCGAGCAGCCGTCGCCGCCCTCGCCGCAGAGGACGCCGCAGCGGCGAAGGCCGCGGCGCAGGCCGTTGTGGCGGCGTCCGGGTGACGGGCGCCACCCACTGATGCGTCGACTCAGGACGACGCGGCTGCGCCGGTCGAGCGCACCGGGGTGAGCCCGGTCGCCACGGGGCCGCGCGCGAGCACGTGTCCCCGGCGGAAGGCCAGGCGCGTCCAGCGGCCGGACCGCGTCACCCGCACCTGCTCGGCCCCGGAGATGAATCCGAAGGCGTGCGCCGCGAAGGCCACACCGCGGGGGAGGTCCAGGAGGTCCTCATCCGGTTCGCCCCAGACCCGCGCGCGAAGCGCGCGGACCGCCTCCTCGCCGGCGCCCGGAGGCGTGCCGTGGGCGACCGCCGAGATTCCCCATTGCGCACGCTGCGCGATCAGGTCGGCGCCCAGCTCGCCGACCTGATCCCACCCGCCCCGCGGCGGGGAGACCCCGGCCCATGCGGGGGCCAGGCCGGTCTCCGGCAACGCCAGAGCGCGCGGATCGTCGGTCGCGCCGAGTTCGGACACCACGATGTCGCACTGGAGCTCCGGATCAGCGCGCAGCACCCGCAGGGCGAGGATCGTCGGGGTGGAGTCGAAGAACCCCTGCGGCGCCAGCGCCGCGGCCGTCATCACAAGCACCCCTTCGGAGGCCTGCAATCGCACGCCCTCGTCGGCGGCGCGCACGGCGCGGGAGGCGAAGGTTACGGCGTCGCGCGCCGTATCGGCGTCGGCGAGGATCAGAGGGGTCGACACCCGTCCTAAACTACCAAGCGACACCGCCTCCGGATTCGCTCCGCTCCCCCGCGACGAAGGGTCTCGATGAACGCCGACAACGCCCGCCGATCGGTCCGGCAACTCCTCGACGTGCTGGATCTCGACGGGTCGGACGCACGCACGACCGAGGACATCTTCACCGGCTCGTCGCACGCGATGCCCACCGGCCGTGTCTACGGCGGGCAGGTGCTCGCGCAGTCGCTCATCGCCGCCGAACGCACCCTGCCCGACGACCGCGTGGTGCACTCGATGCACGGCTATTTCCTGCGGCCGGGCGATGCGTCCCAGGGGATCACGTTCGCGGTGGACCGGATCCACGACGGCCGGTCCTTCTCGACCCGTCGCTCGCAGGCCTATCAGAACGGTGTGCCCATCTTCTCGATGATCGCGTCGTTCCAGGACGAGGACCCGGGGATCGAGCACGCCGTCCCGATGCCGGAGGGAGTGCCCGCTCCCGAGGACCTGCCCGCGGACGACGCCGTCGAGGGGATCGACCATCACCCGGTCACGCGTCGCCTTCTGGCCGAGCGCCCGGCGGACGTGCGTCATGTGGAGGGCCCGCTCTACGCCTCCGTCGAGGGAGCCCGTCAGCCCCGGCAGGCCGTGTGGATGCGGATGCGCGCCCCGTTCCCGGACGACCCCGCGCTGCACCGCGCCGCGCTCGCGTACCTCAGCGACATGACCATCCAGGAGTCGATCCTCCGTGCGCACGCCGTCACCTGGCAGACCCCGGGCTTGAAGGTCGCCAGCCTGGATCACGCCATGTGGTGGCATCGTCCCGGGCGCGTGGACGAGTGGCTGCTCTACGTCCAGGAGTCGCCGAACGCCCGCGGCGGCCGAGGACTCGCCCAGGGGCGCATCTACACCCGCGAGGGCGTGCTCGTCGCCACCGTCGCCCAGGAGATCATGGTGCGCGTCCCCGGCCTGTGACCGGGCGGCTGAGCGACCGCCCTGTCCCCGGAAGGGCCGGCACCGCCGGCGTCAGCGGTGGGCGTACGCGATCGAGGGGCCGAGGTACGGCTCCCAGGCCGACCGCATCTCCGGGGTGATCCGCGTCGGTCGTCCCGAGGCGGCGTTGACGAGGACGATCACGGCCGTGGAGCGGGCGTAGAGCACCCGCTCCGCGGCAGACGGGTCGTTGAACACCTCGTAGCAGACCTCGATGCTCGATCCGCCGAGCTTGCCGAACCACATCTGCACCTCGAGCGGGTGCCGCTGATACGGCACCGGCGCGAGGTACTCGATCTCCTGCCGGGCGACGAGCGTGAGCACGCCGGCGTCGATGCCCGAGTCCAGCACGGCCGTCGCCGGTGCGTGCTCGCCGCCGCCCGGACGCCAGAACGCCCGCACCCGCGCCTCCTCGAGGAGCTTGAGCATCGAGGTGTTGTTGACGTGGTTGAACGCGTCCAGGTCCCCCCACCGCAGGTGGATCGGGACGTGCAGGCGCCGGAGCTCGGCCGGGGACTCGGGCATCGCCGGCTCAGTCGCGCGTGAGCTTGCGGTGCGTGGAGCGGTGCGGCTTCGCCGCGTCCGGGCCGAGACGCTCGATCTTGTTCTGCTCGTAGGCCTCGAAGTTGCCCTCGAACCAGTACCACTGGTCGGGCTTCTCGTCGGTGCCCTCGTAGGCCAGGATGTGCGTGGCGATGCGGTCCAGGAACCAGCGGTCGTGCGTGATCACCACGGCGCAGCCAGGGAACTCCAGCAGGGCGTTCTCCAGCGAGGAGAGGGTCTCGACGTCGAGGTCGTTGGTGGGCTCGTCGAGGAGCAGGAGGTTGCCGCCCTCCTTGAGCGTGAGGGCGAGGTTCAGCCGGTTGCGCTCACCGCCGGAGAGCACTCCCGCCTTCTTCTGCTGGTCCGGGCCCTTGAACCCGAACTTGGAGACGTAGGCGCGCGACGGGATCTCCGTCTTGCCGACGGTGATGAAGTCGAGGCCGTCCGACACGACCTCCCAGAGGGTCTTGTCCGGGTCGATGCTCGCGCGGGACTGATCGACGTAGCTGATCTTGACGGTCTCGCCGATCTTCAGGTCGCCGCCGTCGAGCGGCTCCAGGCCGACGATCGTCTTGAACAGCGTCGTCTTGCCGACGCCGTTCGGTCCGATCACGCCGACGATCCCGTTCGGCGGCAGGCTGAAGCTCAGCCCGTCGATGAGGGAGCGCCCGTCGAAGCCCTTCTTCAGGTTCTTCGCCTCGATCACCACGTTGCCCAGGCGCGGACCCGCGGGGATCTGGATCTCCTCGAAGTCGAGCTTCCGCGTCCGCTCCGCCTCCGCCGCCATCTCCTCGTAGCGCGCCAGACGCGCCTTCGACTTCGTCTGGCGCCCCTTGGCGCTGGAGCGGACCCACTCGAGCTCGTCCTTCAAGCGCTTCGCGAGCTTGGCGTCCTTCTTGCCCTGGATGTCGAGGCGCTCGGCCTTCTTCTCCAGGTACGTCGAGTAGTTGCCCTCGTAGCCGATCAGGCGGCCGCGGTCGACCTCGGCGATCCACTCCGCGACGTGGTCGAGGAAGTACCGGTCGTGGGTGATCGCGATGACGGCGCCCTTGTAGGCCTGCAAGTGCTGCTCGAGCCACAGCACGCTCTCCGCGTCAAGGTGGTTCGTGGGCTCGTCCAGCAGCAGGAGGTCGGGCTTCTGCAGCAGGAGCTTCGCCAGCGCCACACGGCGCTTCTCCCCGCCGGACAGCGGACCGATCGCGGCGTCGCCCGGCGGGGTCCGCAGCGCGTCCATGGCCTGCTCCAGCTGGGAGTCGAGGTCCCAGCCGTCGGCGGCGTCGATCTCCTCCTGGAGCGTCCCCATCTCCGCCAGCAGCGCGTCGAAGTCCGCGTCGGGGTCCGCCATCAGGGCGGAGATCTCGTTGAAGCGGTCCACCTTCGCCTTGATCGCGATCCCGTCCTGGATGTTCTCCAGGACCGTCTTGGACTCGTCGAGCTCGGGCTCCTGCATGAGGATGCCGACCGAGAAGCCGGGGGTGAGCTTCGCCTCGCCGTTCGAGGGCGTGTCCAGGCCCGCCATGATCTTGAGGATCGTCGACTTGCCGGCGCCGTTCGGGCCCACCATGCCGATCTTCGCGCCGGGCAGGAACGCCATGGTCACGTCGTCCAGGATCAGCTTGTCTCCCACCGCCTTGCGGGCGCGGACCATGGAATAGATGTACTCGGCCACGAAGAAGCACTCCCTCTGTCGGCATGTTTCCGCCGACTCGGATGTCGGCGTCTCCCCCGGCGCCACGCGCGGGGATGAACGACTCTCCAGCCTACCGGCGGATCGCCCCGTGTCGAACGCCGCCCGGGGGGCGGGTTCGGTGTTCGGTCGTTGAGCGAGCGCAGCGAGACGAAACGTGATGACCCGGGCTGGGCGCGTTCGTCTCGGTGCGGCGCTCCTCGCTCAACGACCGGGGGCGGGCCGGACGGGGCGGGGTCGCCCCGGCGTCACCAGTCGATCGGCATGGTGTCGCCGACGAGGCAGCGCCCCTCGGCGAGCTGGGGCATGACGGCGGTGACCGGCTGGTCCCCGGTGGACGGCCCGACCTGCCCCATCAGGCACTGATCCGTTCCCCAGCGGACGGAGAACAGGATGCTCTCGGCCGGGTACTCGACGGTCGAGATGTCCTTCGTCACCTGCATGTCGGCGCGGTTGAATCCCGCGGCCGTGAGGGCGTCCACGTACGCCCGGCTGGAGACGCGCTGCTCCGACGCCCAGACCTGCGCCACGATCGACTGGAAGAAGGGGAGATTGTCCTCGGCGGACCCTTCCGGCACCAGCGCGGGCCCCGCCGGGGCCGGTTCCGCGGTCGCGCTCGGCTCCACCGTCGGCGTCGTGCGGGTGTCCTCCGCCGGCTGCCCCGTGCACCCGGCGAGCAGCAGGAGCGCTGCGGTCGCCGCGACGACGGAAGTGACGAGCCGACGGGGCTCGCGCGAGAGCGTGGACGAGACGGAGCGCAGCACGGTCCGAGTCTATGCGGGCCACCTGCGAAGCCCCTGCGCGTGAGTGCCGCCGCCCCGCGGCGACGCCCGGCTAGAACGGGGTCTGACCCGCACCGACCCCGACCGCGACCCAGTCGTCCGCCGCCCCGGACTCCGCGTCTCGCTGCGGGGAGTCGTCGGCGGGCTCGTGCCGCAACGTCGCCTCACGGGGCGGTTCGACCGCCCGGATGTTCTTCGTGTAGACGCTCGTCCCGAACCGGAGGTCGGATCCGAGCAGGTCCGCCTCCAGGTCCGCGCTCGTGCCGCGCTGGCCGTCCTTGCTCTCCCAGTCCCGGATCCGCAGTCGTCCGTGGACGACGACGCTCGTCCCCTTGCGGAGGGACTGCGCCGCGTTCTCGGCCAGGCGTCGATAGGCGGACACCGCGTACCAATTGGTGGACAGGTCCACCCACTCCCCCGTCCGGGCGTCGCGCTTGCGGAGGTTGCTCGCCAGCCGGAACTTCAGCACGCTGACGCCGGTGGGCGTTCGTTCCAGCCGCGGTTCCGTCGCGATCGTGCCCGCCACGGTGATGGTGTCCGTCATGTGTCGCTCCTCTGGTCGTGCCGGCGGGACCGCCGGGTGCTGTCCAGAGTGGCCGCCCCGTCCACGGCGCGGGGCGCCGATCCGGGAACCGTGCATAACGGGCCGGATCCGCCCGCCGGGGAGGAGGAGACTCAGTCCCGCAGGTACTCCGCGAACCGGGCGCGCACCTTGTTGACCTTGGGCACCGCCACGGCCAGGCAGTACCCCTGGCCCGGGTTCTTCGCGAAGAAGTCCTGGTGATACTCCTCGGCCGGGTAGAACGTGCCGAGCGGCTCAATGGTGGTCACCGGCTGACCGTCCCAGAGGTCGGCGGCGCGATCGCGTGCGGCCTCGAACAGCGCCCGCTGCCGATCGTCCGCGGGGAACATCGCACTGCGGTACTGGGTCCCGATGTCGTTGCCCTGACGATTGAGCTGGCGGGGGTCGTGCATCGTGAAGAAGGCGTCGAGGATGACCTCCGACGGGATGACGTCGGGGTCGAACGTGACCGCCACGGCCTCGGCGTGACCGGTGGTCCCGGTGCACACGAGCTCGTAACCGGGATCCGCCACGGTTCCCCCGGTGTATCCGGACACCACCGACTCCACGCCCCGAAGCGGACGGTACGCCGCGTCCAGGCACCAGAAGCAGCCGCCGGCGAGCACGAAGGTCTCCATCAGTTCCTCTCCCCGCGAGGCCCTCCGGCCCGCGGCGTCCTCCACGCTACGCCCTTCCCCGCCGCCTCCGGGTCGTCCTTCCTGTGAGGAGTCAATGGAGCACCAGGAGGAGCGCCGCGACCCCGATGAACAGCGCCCCGAAGACCGTGTTGAGCCGGCGCCGTCCGCGCGCCGTCCGGGTCCAGCGCCGGAACGGGCCCGCCGCGGCGGCGAAGAAGAACCACATGACGGCGACGTCCACCACGACGACGGTGCCGATCAGCACGAGATACTGCCCCCAGGGTTCCCGATCGAGCCGGATGAACTGCGGGACGAACGCGAGGAAGAACACGATGGCCTTCGGATTCAGCAGATTCACCCAGAACCCTCGGCGGAGCATCGACCACGCGCTCTCCCGCGGACGGGCGATCTCGGCGGCGTCGTCGACGTCGTCCGACTTCGCGACGATGAGTCGGACGCCCAGGAACACCAAGTAGGCGGCACCGAGGTAGCGGATCGCCTCGAAGACCACGGGCGAGCGGGAGACGAGCAGCCCCACCCCCGCGGCCACGATCGCCACGTGCACGACGAGGGCGAGCTGCTGCCCGGCGATCCCCCACAATGACCGCCGCCACCCCTCGTTCAGGGCGTTGGTCATCGTGTTGATGGCCCCCGCGCCCGGCGTGAAGCTGATCACCACGCACGCGAACAGCAGGGAGAGCCAGATCGTCCACGTCACGACGTCAGTGTAGAGATGCGGCGCGGCGCGCCCCGACGCGGCGCGCATCCGCGAATGTCGGTGGTCGTCCTTATGTTCGAAGACGAAAGGAGTGATCATGACCCCTCACACCCCGCGCGGCCGTAGCGCGACCGCGACCTCGCCCGCCGTTCCCGCCGTCCGTTGGGCGACACCCGCCCTGTCCCGTGCACGAGAGACCCTCCAGCCCGCCGGCGAACGCCTGTGGCGGGTCCTGGACGAGCGGGGCACGATCCGCGGGCACCTTCGCGTCGCACCGGATCCGCTCGGCGTCCGCTACCGCGCCGAGCGTCTGCACCTCGCCACCGGGGCCTTCCGCCTCGTCGGCGAGTTCTGGTCGCCGGACGACGCCGTCGCCGCCCTCCGGTTCTAGACCGTGCCCAGCCGTGGACAGCGCCTGAAAGAAGCCCAGGCGATCCACCGTCAGCGCAACTTCGAGCGTGTGCTGGCCCATCTCCGCAACCACCCGTGCGTGGACTGTGGAGAGACGGATCCCGTCGTCTTGGACTTCGATCACCTCCCCGAGTTCGAGAAGCGTTTCGAGATCGCACGCGCCGTCGGCGCGTCGACGAGGTCGTGGCGCAGCATCGCGGAAGAGATAGAGAAATGCGACGTCGTCTGCGCGAACTGCCACCGGCGCCGCACGGCACGCCGCGGCGGGCACAGGAAGTTCCAGGCGGGGATCTCCGGGACCGTCGATCGCGTCGGGTTCACGGTGCCGGCACAGGAGCCGGTGCCTCATGGCGGAGGCGCGAAAGGGCGCCGCGGATGCCCCTGCGAACCGTGTCGCCGACGACGACGGGAGTATGCGCGATCCTGGCGCTCCTCTCGTCGCGTCGCCGAGCGCGGCGCGGAAACGTGACAGCCGGTAACCTGGGTCTCGACCCCCAGTAGCTCAGCGGAAGAGCATCGACCTTCTAAGTCGCCGGTCGCACGTTCGAATCGTGCCTGGGGGACGACCCGACGGCGTGTCCGACCACGTCATTAGGATGGAGGCATGGTTTCAGCCTCCGAGAACGACCGGCTCGTCTGGATCGACTGCGAGATGACGGGCCTCGATCTCGAGGTGGACGAACTGGTCGAGATCGCCGTGGTCATCACGGACTTCGAGCTTCGTCCCGTCGACCCCGGCTTCCAGGTCGTCATCGCGCCGAGCAACGCAGCCCTCGAGAACATGGGCGAGTTCGTGACGGAGATGCACCGCACCTCGGGCCTGCTGGACGAGATCCCCTCCGGGATCCCGCTCGCGCAGGCGCAGGAGCGCACGCTCGAGTACATCCGCCGGTTCGTCCCGCTGGAGCGCAAGGCCCCTCTTGCCGGGAACACGATCGGGACCGACCGGATGTTCCTCGCCAAGTACATGCCCGAGGTCGACCAGTACCTCCACTACCGGAACGTCGACGTCTCCAGCATCAAGGAGCTGGCCCGGCGGTGGTATCCGCGGGTGTTCTTCCAGGCCCCCGCGAAGGACGGCGGACACCGCGCCCTGGCCGACATCCTGGAGTCGATCCGTGAGCTCCAGTACTACCGTCGCGCCGTGTTCGTGACCGAGCCGGGGCCCTCCAGCGACGAGGCCAAGTCGCTCTCCCAGGACGTCGTGTCAGAGTTCGCCCCGAACGTGTAATAGACTTTCCTGGTTGCCTGCTCCGGCAGGCACATGGTGGGTATAGCTCAGTCGGTAGAGCACCTGGTTGTGGTCCAGGGGGTCGCGGGTTCAAGTCCCGTTACTCACCCCAATGTGGCGAGGTTCACTCCTGAACCTCGCCACTTCTCTTTCGGCGGGCGGACGTCCCGAACGGAGCCGGCCGGATCCGCTCGCGCGGCGACGCTGACGTCCCGCTCGCTCGGTAGCATCGAAGGCATGCCCTCCTTCGTCCGCGACGCGACCGATACCGACCTCGCCCGGCTGTCGGAGATCGAGCGAGCGGCGGACGCCGCCTTCACCGCGGTGTTCGGCGACGTCGACTGGGGCGAGCCGCCCTCCGGTGCGGAGCGGATCTCGGAGCCGGGCTTCGTCCTCGTCGTCGCCGAGGCCGAGGAGGGCGATCCGGTGGGGTTCGTCCACGTCCTGGAGCACGACGGCGAGGGGCACCTGGAGCAGCTCTCGGTGCTGCCCGACCACGCGCGCCGAGGCCACGGGCGCGCCCTGGTCGAAGCCGCGTTGGCGGAGGCCGAGGAGCGCGACTACACCGCCGTGACGCTCAGGACGTACGCCGACGTGCCCTGGAACGCGCCGTTCTACGCATCCCTCGGCTTCGCGCAGCGGCCCGCGCCGGACGACGAGTTCCACCGCGCCCTGGCGGCGGCGGAGGATCGCTGGGGGCTTGCCGACCACGGTCCACGGGTGCACATGGCGATCGACCTGCACCGCCCCGCCCTGGAGATGGATGCGGAGGCCTTCGAGGCCCTGGTCGTGGACGAGCTGGACCGCCTTCCCGATGACATGGTGGACGGTCTCGACAACGTGGTCTTCGTCGTCGAGGACCGCTCGGAGGACGGCTCCACCGACCTGCTCGGCCTCTACGACGGACTCGCCGTCACCGAGCGCGGCAACTACGGGATGGGAGAGCTCCCGGACCGCATCATCGTCTACCGCGAAGCACATCTCGCGCAGTGCGCGACCGAGGAGGAGCTGCGCGACGAGGTGCACACCACGCTCGTCCACGAGATCGCCCACTACTACGGCATCGACGATGCGCAACTGCACGAACTGGGGTGGGCATGAGCACTCCCCTCGCCACCCCCGACCTCGATGAGGAGACCGACCTCCAGGCGGTCGCGGCACGTCCGTGGCAGCTCGTCGTGTGGGACGACCCGGTCAACCTCATGAGCTACGTGGTGCGGGTGTTCCGCACGTACTTCGGCTACCCGTCCGACGTGGCCACCCGACTCATGCTCGCCGTCCACAACGAAGGCCATGCCGTCGTGGCGACCGGACCCCGCGAGACCATGGAGGTCCACGCCCAGGCCATGCACGACTACGGCCTCTGGGCCACCGTCCGCGAATCCGCGGACTGACCACGCACATCAGCGCTCCCGCAAGGACACCCGTGAACGATCGCATCATCCTCGTCCCGCTCGCCCGTCTCGAGGGCCGCCACCTCGCCGACCTGGTCGAGCAGTTCCTGGAGATCCTCGCCGACACCGACCTCGAGCACGACCCGGGGCTCGACCGGCTCACCCCCGCGGTCTACCCCGACGACCCCGAGGCCTCCGCCGAGTTCGCGCGCGCGACCTCCGACGACCTCCTCGACCGCCGCGCGGCCGACGCGCGCATCGTCCGCGCCGGGCTCGAGCGGTTCACCGCGGACGACGGCGGCCCGGACGACATGGACCCGCTGGACGTCGTGATCGCCGATGCGGAGCTGGACGCCTGGCTGCGCACGCTGACGGCGCTGCGGCTGGTGATCGCGTCCCGACTCGGCATCGAGACGGATGCGCCGCACGATCCCGAGGATCCGCGCTTCGGCGTCTACGACTGGCTCGGCTACCGCTTGGAAGGACTCATCGAGGCCGCCGACGCGCGTGACGACGCCTGATCCGCCTCGTCACGGAACCTCGATCAGCACCGTCGCACGCTCCTGTGGGCGATGAGCACGGATGTGCTCCTCCTCCTGCCGCGCCCACCGCTCCCAGTGCGGACGGAATGCGTCCCCGTCACGGGTCAGCGCGCGGCGTCTCCGGCTCGGCTCGGGCGACTGCACCCACACGCGCACGTCCGCGATGCGCGCGGAATCGGCGGTGAGCGCGCCACACCCTTCGAGGATGACGCCGCGGGCCGGATCCACCGCATGGCTCTCGGCGTAGGCGCCCGTCTCCCAGTCGTATCGCTCCCAGGTCCCGATCAGTCCTCGCCCGTGCGGACGCAGGATCTGCTCGACCGCGCGCGAGGACCCTTCCTCCAAACCGTCCCACCCCGGATAGATCGAGTCCAGGGCGATCAGCTGCGCGTCGGCGCTCAAGGGCCACTGCGCCGCCAGGAGCCGCGCGATGCTGGACTTCCCCGCCCCGCTGCGGCCGTCGATCAGGACGACCGGGTTCGACGCCGCGACCGCTCGCACGGCCGCGCGCAGACGCGCGACCCCCTCGTGAATGGCGCGGGCGACCGGGTCGTCACTTCTTGAGAGCACGGATGATGCGGGTCACCGCGCGCCCGGCGACCCACACGAAGGGCACGGCGACGGCGAGGAACGAGATGATGTTGGGCTCGAACCGGAGCCCCTCCTCCCGCCGGACGTAGACGCCGAGGGGGATCGCCAGCCCTCCGCCTCCGCCACCGCTGCCTTCACCGTTGCTGCCCGACGCGTCGAAGTCTCCTCCGCCGAAGCCCGAGAACGTGAGCGCCACGGGCGTGAACGCGGCGCCGTCGACCTCCTGCGTCTCCCCGTAGGCGCTCTTCACCCCGAAGGACGCGGAATTCTTGCCAAGCTCGAGTGCGATGTGCGGCATGCGTCCACGCTAACCCACTCTCCCCCGCTACGGGAGGCCGCTCTCGCCCGTGTCCCGCGCCACGCCTCGGCCGTGGGCTCAGTCCACGCCATGGGCCCGCGGATGCCGGGGCGCCCCTCGCCCCTCACCGGCGCCCACATGCCGCGCGCGGGTGATCATGGCCGACCCGAACCGGGCGCGCGCGTCGTCCAGCGCGCTCTCCACCCGGCGCCAGTCCGCGTCGTCGTCCCACAGCGTCATCCCGCCGCCGACGGGGCCGAGCCGCTCAGCGCGCACCCCGATGAGCCGAACCGGATCGCGACGGTCGATCGCGTCGAACAGCGCCCGCGCCACCTCGCTGATGCGCTGCCCGACGGCCGACGGCTCGGGCAGGGTCTGGGACCTGCTGAGAGTGGTGAAGTCCGAGAACCGGACCTTGATCGCCACACCGCCCGCTTCCCAGCCCGCCCGTCGAAGCCTCGCGGCGACGCGGTCCGCCAGCCGCAGGAGCTCCGAGCGCAGCATCTCTGGATCCGTCACGTCGTGCTCGAAGGTCTCCTCGTGCCCGACGCTCTTCTCCACCCGCGTCGTCTCCACCGCCCGCGGGTCGCGCCCGAAGGACAGGTCACGAAGCCGCGCCGCCAGCGCCGGTCCGACCGTGCGCTCGAGGGCCGGCTCCGGCACCGTGCGGAGGTCGCCGATCAGCCGGATGCCCCGGGACTCCAGCGCCTCGGCCGCCTTGGGACCGACCCCCCACATGGCCCGCACCGGCTTCGGGGCGAGGAAGTCCAGCGTCTCCGCCTCCGGGACGATGAGCAGCCCGTCCGGCTTCGACAGGGTCGAGGCCATCTTTGCCACATGCTTGGTCGCCGCGGCCCCCACGCTGCACGTGATGCCGACCTCCTCGCGGACCCGGCTCCGGATCAGGCGGGCGACGTGCCCGGGGCTGCCCCACAGCCGACGGACGCCTCGGACGTCGAGGAACGCCTCATCGATCGACAGCGGCTCGACGAGCGGCGTCACGGATTCGAAGATGGCCATCACCGCCCGCGAGACCTCCTGGTAGCGCTGGAAGTCCGGCGGCACGATGCGCGCCGCCGGGCACAGCCGGATCGCCTGCGACACAGGCATCGCCGACCGCACGCCGTAGCGGCGCGCCTCGTACGACGCACTCGAGACGACGGAGCGCCCGTCCGGGGAGCCGATGATCAGCGGCACGCCGCGCAGGCTCGGGTCGTGCAGGACCTCCACCGCCGCATAGAACGCATCCATGTCGACGTGGAGGATGTCGGCGCCGGTGTCGTCCGCATCGTCGGGCGAGACGATGCGCCCCGATCCGTCACCGCGTCCCATACGCCCATTCTCGCGCAGGCCACCGACACGGCACGCCGCCGAGCGGTGCGATGCTTCCGGTCAGCGCTGCGCGGCGGCGGCGACCAGGGAGGCGAGGATCGACACCGTCATCGCGACCACCACCGCGTTGAAGGCGAACGCGATCACCGTGTGGACGCGCACTGCGCTGAGGCCGGCGCGCGTGCGCGGTGTTCCGCCCGAGATCGCGCCGACGGCGGAGATCATCACCGACATGGACACGAAGTCGATGAACCGCGGATCGTCGTCGAGATCGAAGGCGATGCGTTCTCCCCCGGCGTGCAGCCGGAAGTATCGCAGCGCGAAGGCGTAGACCATCGTCGCCCATGCCCCGGCGGCGGTGAGCAGCACGATGGCCGGCATCAGCAGTCCGTGGCCCGCGTCCGGAGTGGTCGACGCGGCGATCGCGACCACGATCGCCGCGGCCGCCGCGGAGACGGCCCAGTTCTCGGCTGCGCCGAACCCCAGCAGACGCGTCAGCAGCCCCGACGGCCGATGGTGCTGCGCGCTCGCGATCCGCAGCGCGCGATCGGCTGCGGTGCGGACGAACAGCACGTGGGTCCAGACGAGATAGATCCCCGTGGAGACGAGGAACATCGCGCAGACCGCCAACAGCACCGAACCGGACGCCAGCCGGTCCTGCCCGACGACGGAGACGACGAACGGGACGACCACGATCGGTGCCGCGACGAGCGCCGCGATCCCTCCGCGGACGTCATCGCTGTACGCGATCGGGTACGCCCCGTTCCTCGTTCGGGCCATCGGTCGCGCCCTACTGGGCCGCACGCTCCAGGATGAGCTCCCGGACGCGCGCGGCGTCGGCCTGGCCCTTCATCGCCTTCATCACGGCCCCGATCACCGCGCCCGCAGCCTGCACCTTGCCGTCCCGGATCTTGGCCAGCACGTCCGGCTGCGCGGCGAGGGCCTCGTCGATCGCGGCGATCAGCGCGCCGTCATCCGACACCACGGCGAGCCCGCGGGCGTCGACGACCTCCTGCGGCGTGCCCTCCCCCGCGATGACGCCCTCGAGCACCTGGCGCGCGAGCTTGTCGGTGAGGGTGCCCTCGTCCACCAGCCGCTGCAGCGCGGCGACGTTCTCCGGGGACACGAGATCCGCCGCGTCACGCTCCTGCGCGTTGGCGATGCGGGAGATCTCCCCCGTCCACCACTTGCGGGCCGCCGCCGGCGTCGCACCCGCGGCGATGGTGGCCGCCACCTCATCGAGCAGGCCGCCGTTGCGGACGTCCTGGAACTCCAGGTCGGTGAAGCCCCACTCCGCCTTCAGCCGCCTCCGACGGGCGACCGGCTGCTCGGGCAGGGCCGCCCGCAGCTCTTCCACGAGCTCGCGGGAGGGGCGCACCGGCAGCAGATCCGGCTCCGGGAAGTACCGGTAGTCGTCCGCGTCGGACTTGGGACGTCCGGGCGACGTTGTCCCCGTGTCCTCGTGCCAGTGCCGCGTCTCCTGCGTGATGGTGCCGCCGTCCGCGAGGATCTGCGCCTGGCGCTGGATCTCGTACCGCACGGCGCGCTCGACCGAGCGCATCGAGTTCACGTTCTTCGTCTCGGTGCGGGTGCCCAGCTTCTCCTGCCCGCGCGGGCGGAGCGAGACGTTGGCGTCGCAGCGCAGATTGCCGCGCTCCATCCGCGCCTCCGAGATGCCGAGCCCGCGGACGATGTCGCGGATCGCGGCGATGTACGCCTTCGCGATCTCCGGCGCACGGTGTTCGGCGCCGAAGATCGGCTTGGTGACGATCTCGACGAGCGGGACGCCGGCGCGGTTGTAGTCGACGAGCGAGTACTCCGCGCCCTGGATGCGGCCGGTGGACCCGCCCACGTGGGTGAGCTTGCCGGCATCCTCCTCCATGTGCGCCCGTTCGATGGGAACGGTCACGAGGGTGCCGTCCTCCAGCTCCACCTCGACGGATCCCTCGAACGCGATCGGCTCGTCGTACTGCGAGATCTGGTAGTTCTTGCCGAGATCCGGGTAGAAGTAGTTCTTCCGGGCGAAGCGGCTGGACTCCGCGATGGAGCAGCCCAGCGCGAGCCCCAGGCTGATCGAGGAACGCACCGCGGTCGCGTTCACGACAGGCAGCGAGCCGGGAAGCCCGAGGTCGACCGGGGCGATCAGCGTGTTCGGCTCGGCGCCGTGGTAGGCCTCGTTCGCGGGGTTCGGCGCGTCCGAGAACATCTTCGTCGCGGTGTTCAGCTCGACGTGCACCTCGAAGCCCAGCACGGGCTCGAAGAGCTCCAGAGCCTTGTCGAAGTCCATCAGCGCGGCGGCGGCCATCAGCGCTTCCCTCCTTCGAGGACCGGGGCCCGATCGAGCAGCGGTCCTCCCCATGCGTCGACGAGCAGAGCCTCCAGCGCGGCGCCGACGCGGTACAGGCGCGCGTCCTCACGGGCGGGGGCGAGGAACTGGATCCCGACGGGCAGGCCGTCCTCGGGCGCGAGGCCCGACGGGATGGAGATCCCGGGGACGCCCGCGAGGTTCGCGGGGATCGTGGTCAGATCGTTCAGGTACATCTGCAGCGGGTCGCCGATCTTCTCGCCCAGCCGGAACGCGGTCGTCGGCGCCGACGGCGTGGCGATCACGTCGACCTGGGCGAAGGCGGCGGCGAAGTCCTGCTGGATGAGCGTGCGCACCTTCTGCGCGCTGCCGTAGTACGCGTCGTAGTAGCCCGCGGACAGCGCATAGGTGCCCAGGATGATCCGTCGCTTCACCTCGGGGCCGAACCCCGCCTCGCGGGTCGCCGACATCACGTCCTCGACCGTGGGCGTGCCCTCCGGCGTCACCCGCAGCCCGAAGCGCACGGAGTCGAACTTCGCCAGGTTGCTCGACGCCTCGGCCGGGAGGATCAGGTAATAGGCCGCCACCCCGTACTCGAAGTGCGGGGCCGAGACCTCGACGATCTCGGCTCCGTGGGCTTCGAGAGTGGCGAGCGCCGCACGGAACGACGACGCGACGCCGTCCTGGAAGCCGGAGTCGGGCAGCTCGGCGACGACGCCGACCTTGAGCCCCTTCAGCACCTCGCCCGTGGCCCCCTCGCGGGCGGCGGCGGCGAACGACGGCCACGCGTCCGGGAGCGACGTGGAGTCCTTCGGGTCGTGCCCGCCGATCACGTCATGGAGCAGGCCGGCGTCCAGCACCGTGCGCGTCACGGGGCCCACCTGGTCCAGGCTCGAGGCCAGAGCGATCGCTCCGTACCGGCTGACGCCGCCATAGGTGGGCTTCACGCCGACCGTGCCGGTGACGTGGGCGGGCTGTCGGATCGAGCCGCCGGTGTCGGAGCCGAGGGCCAGCGGCGCCTCGAACGCGGCGACGGCCGCGGCCGAGCCGCCTCCGGATCCCCCGGGGATACGGTCCAGGTCCCACGGGTTGTGGGTGGGGCCGTAGGCGGAGTGCTCCGTGGACGAACCCATGGCGAACTCGTCCATGTTCGTCTTGCCCAGCGCCACGAGGCCCGCGGCGCGGGAGCGCGCGACGACGGTCGCGTCGAACGGTGACCGGTACCCCTCGAGGATCTTCGAGCCGCTGGTCGAGGGCTGATCCGTCGTGACCAGGACGTCCTTGATCGCCAGCGGGACGCCGGCGATCGGGCCGAGCTCCTCGCCGGCGGCGCGGCGGCGATCGATCTCCGCGGCGGCGTCCGCAGCGCCCTCGTTGACGTGCAGGAACGCGTGCACGTCGCCGTCCACGGCCGCGATGCGGTCCAGATGCGCCCGGGTGGCCTCCACGCTGGAGACGTCGCCGGCGGCGATCCGCTCCCCCAGCTCCGCCGCGGTCCAGCGGATGATCTCGCTGTCGGCTCGTTCCGTCACTGTTCTTCTCCCAGGATGGCGGTGACCCGGAATCGGTCGTCGTCGGAATCCGGCGCGTTCTGCAGCGTCTGCTCGATCGTGAGCGTCTGGCCGGGCACATCATCGCGGAACACGTTGTGCAGGGCGATCGGGTGGCTGGTCGCCACGACCTCCGGGGTCGCGACCTCCGACACCTTCGCGATGTTGTCGACGATGGCGTCGAGCTGACCGGTCAACTCGGTCACCTCGTCGTCCGAGAGCTGGATGCGCGCGAGCACACCGAGGTGGCGCACGAGATCGGGGGTGATTTCAGACACGACTCCAGTCTAGGAGAGGCCCGCGACGCTTCTTCGCGACGCCGCGGCCGGCACCCGACCCGGACGCACGCCGCGCAATAGGCTGAACAGCATGACGACGTTCGACCCGCCGCGCCCCTGGACCGCCAGCTACGCCGACGGGGTCCCCGAGGATCTGGCTCCGGTCACGGGCTCGCTCGTGGACATCGTCGAGGCCTCCGCCCGCGACTACCCGGACGCCCCCGCCCTCGAGTTCTTCGGGAGGACGACGAGCTACCGCGACCTGCAGGCCGCGATCGAGCGCGCCGCCGCGGGCCTCGCGGCGCGGGGCGTGCGCGCGGGCGATCCGGTCGCGATCGTGCTCCCGAACTGCCCGCAGCACATCGTCGCCTTCTACGCGGTCCTCCGCCTGGGCGCCGTCGTCGTCGAGCACAACCCGCTGTACACGCCGCGCGAGCTGCGCAAGCAGTTCGAGGACCACGGCGCGAAGCACGCGATCGTCTGGAACAAGGTCGTCGACACGGTCCAGGCGTTCCCCGCGGACCTCGCGGTCACGAACCTCGTCTCGGTCGACGTGACGCGGGCCATGCCCGCGCTCACGCGTCTCGCGCTGCGGCTGCCGGTCGCCAAGGCACGGGAGTCGCGAGCGGCGCTGACCACCCGGGTGCGCGGCACCGTGCCCTGGGAGTCCGTCGTCGCCGCCGCGCCCCTGCCCACCGCGCACCCGCGACCGCGGACCGACGACCTCGCGATCATCCAGTACACGTCGGGGACGACCGGCACGCCCAAGGGCGCGTCCCTCACGCACCGCAACCTCCTCGCGAACGCCGCGCAGGCGCAGTCGTGGGTGCCGTCGATCACGCGCGGAGACGGCTGCGTCGTCTACGCGGTGCTGCCGATGTTCCACGCCTACGGGCTCACCCTCTGCCTGACGTTCGCGATGTCGATGGGCGCGCGCCTGGTCCTGTTCCCGAAGTTCGACCCGGATCTCGTGCTCGCCGTGACCAGGAAGCACCCCGCGACGTTCCTTCCGCTGGTCCCGCCGATCGCGGAGCGTCTGCTCTCGGCCGCCCGTGCCAAGGGGGTCTCGCTGGCGGGGACCGAGGTGGCCATCTCCGGCGCCATGGCGCTGTCCCACGACCTCGTCGTCCCGTTCGAGGAGGCGACCGGCGGCTACCTCGTCGAGGGCTACGGGCTCAGCGAGTGCTCCCCGGTCCTGATGGCGAACCCCGTCGCCGACAACCGCGTGCCCGGCACCGTGGGTCTGCCGCTGCCGGGAACCGAATGCCGGGTGGTCGACCCCGAGGACCCGACCACCGATGTCGCCCCGGGAAGCCCCGGCGAGCTCGTCGTCCGCGGCCCGCAGGTGTTCTCCGGCTACTACGGCAAACCCGAGGAGACCGAGGCCGTCTTCGTCGACGGCTGGTTCCGCACGGGCGACATCGTGACGATCGACGACGACGGCTTCGTGCGGATCGTGGACCGGATCAAGGAGCTCATCATCACCGGCGGCTTCAACGTCGCCCCGACCGAGGTGGAGGGCGCGCTGCGCCAGCATCCGGACGTGGCCGACGCCGCCGTCGTGGGCCTTCCCAGCGAGCACTCCGGCGAGGAGGTCGTCGCCGCCATCGTCGTCGACGGATCGACGGACGTCGACGTGGAGGCGATCCGCGAGTTCGCCCGCAGCATCCTCACCCCGTACAAGGTTCCGCGGCGGATCTTCGTCGTCGACGAGCTTCCGCGCTCCCTGATCGGCAAGGTGCTGCGGCGCCAGGTGCGGGACAAGCTCCTGGCCCTCACGAGCGGATCCTGAGCCGAGCCCGAGCCGCCCGGGGCCGGTGGATCCGCAGCCGAGGCGCTACGGTTGGGAAGTGGCCCCTGACGATGCGCAGCTGAACGACTCCCCCGACGACGCCGAGGGCGGCGCGACGCCGCCCGGTTTCGACGCGCTCGGCATCACCGGTCCTGTCCTGAAGGCGATCCGCGACCTCGGCTACGAGACGCCGTCGCCGATCCAGCAGGCCACGATCCCGACGCTGCTGAGCGGACGCGACGTCGTCGGGATGGCGCAGACGGGAACCGGCAAGACCGCCGCGTTCGCCCTGCCGATCCTGGAGCGGCTGGACACCTCTGCCAAGACGCCCCGCGCGCTGGTGCTGGCGCCGACGCGCGAGCTCGCCCTGCAGGTCGCCGAGGCCTTCGAGTCGTACTCCGCCCACATGCGCGGCGTCCACCTCCTCCCCGTGTACGGCGGCCAGGGCTACGGCGTGCAGCTGTCGGCCCTCCGTCGCGGGGTGAACATCGTCGTCGGCACGCCGGGGCGCATCATGGACCATCTGGCCAAGGGGACGCTCGACCTCTCCGAGCTGGAGTACCTCGTCCTGGACGAGGCGGACGAGATGCTCAAGATGGGCTTCGCGGAGGATGTCGAGCAGATCCTCGCGCAGACGCCCGAGGACAAGCAGGTCGCGCTCTTCTCCGCCACGATGCCCGCACAGATCCGGCGGATCGCGCAGCAGTACCTGCGTGATCCCGAGGAGATCTCGGTCAAGTCGAAGACCGCCACCAACGCGAACATCACCCAGCGCTATCTCGTCGTCTCGTATGCGCAGAAGGTGGACGCGCTCACCCGCATCCTCGAGGTCGAGAACTTCGACGGGATGATCGTGTTCGTCCGGACCAAGAACGAGACCGAGACGCTCGCCGAGAAGCTGCGCGCCCGCGGATACTCGGCCGCCGCGATCAACGGCGACATCCCGCAGAACCTCCGAGAGCGCACCGTCAACCAGCTCAAGGACGCCAAGCTCGACATCCTCGTCGCCACGGATGTCGCCGCCCGCGGACTCGACGTCGAGCGCATCAGCCACGTCGTCAACTTCGACATCCCCACGGACACCGAGTCCTACGTGCACCGCATCGGGCGGACGGGGCGCGCGGGCCGCACGGGCGATGCCATCAGCTTCATCACGCCCCGTGAGCGCTATCTGCTCGGCCACATCGAGAAGGCGACCCGCCAGCAGCCCACCCTCATGACGCTCCCCACGACCGAGGACGTGAACTCGACCCGACTCGCCCGCTTCGACGACGCGATCACCGCGGCGCTGCAGGAGACGAGTCGGATCGAGGGCTTCCGCGACATCATCGCGCACTACGTGCGCCATCACGACGTGCCGGAGGCGGACGTCGCGGCTGCCCTCGCGATCGTCGCGCAAGGCGAGACGCCGCTGCTCCTGGATCCGGAGAACGACCCCCTCGCCCGCGCGGTGGCGGCCGACAACCGTCCCGTCCGGACGAAGGAGAGGGACGCCCGCGGACCGCGGACCGAACGGCGCGGACGCGGCGACTACACGCCGTACCGGATCGAGGTCGGCCGCCGTCAGCGGGTCGAGCCCCGGCAGATCGTGGGGGCCCTGGCGAACGAGGGCGGGCTGGGCCGCGACGACTTCGGCGCGATCTCGATCAAGCCGGACTTCTCGATCGTCGAGCTTCCCGCGAACCTCGACCCGGGGGTCCTCGATCGGCTGCGCGACACGCGGATCTCCGGCCGGCTCATCGAGATCAAGCCCGATCGGGGCGTGCCGAACCGCCGTGCTCCGCGCGACGCCGATCGACGCGCTCCCCGCGACGCGGACCGCCCGCGCCGGGCCGAGGACCGCCCGCGGCGTGACGAGGACCGGCCGTACCGCAAGCCCCGCCACAAGGGCTGACACGAGGCCGAGCGGCGCGACGGTTCGCGCCGACGCGTGATGGTGCGGTCGCGGGGGTCACCCGCGCCGCCCGGACGCCGTGGCGTGCCCGTCAGTCGAGAGCAGCCGGTCCCTCGGTGACCAGGACGTGGAACTGCGCCGCGTCCAGGATCCGGATGCCGAGCTCCTCGGCCTTGGCGAGCTTCGAGCCGGCGCCAGGCCCCGCGGCCACGAAGTCGGTCTTCTTCGACACCGATGAGGCGGCCTTCCCCCCGGCCTTGATGATCGCCTCCTGCGCGCCGTCGCGGGTGTACCCGTCGAGGCTTCCGGTCGCGACGACGGTGAGCCCTTCGAGCACGCCGCCCTCGGCGACCGCCGCGCCCGGTCCGGGATGACCGGGCGTCGTCCACTGCACGCCCGCCTCGGCCCACTGCCGCACGATGTCCTGGTGCCAGTCGACCTGGAACCACTCCACCAGGGAGTCGGCGATGATCCCGCCCACCCCCTCGACGGCGGCGAGCTCCTCCCGCGACGCCGCACGGATGGCGTCGAGCGATCCGAACCACTGCGCGAGCGCCCGTGCCGCAACCGGGCCGACGTGACGGATGTTGAGGGAGACGAGCAGCCGCCACAGCTCCTTGGTCTTCGCGCGCTCCAGCTCGGCGAGGAGCTTCATCGCCTGAGACGACGGCTGCGGCCCCGTGCGCCCCTCCTTCTTCTCCGCCGCCGTCGGGTTGCGCCGGAAGGGCGCACGGGTCTTCACGATCCCGTCCTCGTCCTCCTTGGGCAGCCCGGTCTCCGCGTCGCGCACGACGACCTCGATCGGGACGATCTGCTCCAGGCTCAGCGTGAACAGCCCCGCCTCCGTCTCCAGCGGCGGCGTCTCCGGACGGCTGGGCTGGGTCAGCGCGGCCGCGGTGACCTCGCCCAGCGCCTCGATGTCCAGAGCGCCGCGGGAGCCGATGTGCTCCACCCGCCCGCGCACCTGCGCCGGGCACGACCGCGCGTTCGGGCAGCGGAGGTCGATGTCCCCCTCCTTCATCGGCCGGAGCCGCGTCCCGCACTCCGGGCACCGCTCCGGCATCACGAACTCGCGCTCGGTGCCGTCGCGCTTGTCGACCACGGGGCCGAGGACCTCGGGGATCACGTCGCCGGCCTTGCGGAGCACCACGGTGTCCCCGATCAGCACGCCCTTCGCCTTCACGACGTCCTTGTTGTGCAGCGTGGCCTGGCGGACGACGCTTCCCGCGACGTGGGCGGGGGCCATCACCGCGAACGGCGTCGCACGCCCGGTCCGGCCGACCGAGACGACGATGTCGAGCAGCGTCGTCTGCACCTCCTCCGGCGGGTACTTGTAGGCGATCGCCCACCGAGGAGCGCGGCTCGTCGCGCCCAGTTCGTCGTGCAGCGCGAGCTCGTCCACCTTGACGACGATGCCGTCCAGCTCGTGCTCGATGTCGTGCCGGTGCTCGCCGAAGTGCGCGACGACCTCCACGACCTCGTCGACCGAGGAGCACACCCGGGTGTGCGGGCTCGTCGGGAGCCCCCACTCGGCGAGGAGCTCGTACACCTGGCTCTGCGCGGCGACCGGCGGGTCGGGCCACGCCCCGATGCCGTGCACGTACAGCGCGAGCGAGGCGATGCGCAGGAGCCCGGCCTCGAGCTCCATGCCGTCCTTCTTGTCGATCTGCTGCCGGAGCCCGCCGCTCGCCGCGTTCCGGGGATTGGCGAAGGCCGGGAAGCGTCGCGCAGCGGCAGCCCGCGCCTTGTCCTCATCGAAGGGGCGCTTGGAGCCGCTGCGCGCCTCCCAGCGCGCGAGCGCCTCCGCGTAGGCGCGCTCCCGGAACTCCGCCTGGGCAGCGTTGAGCCGTTCGAAGGCGGCGACCGGGATGAACACCTCGCCGCGGACCTCGACGATGCGCGGGTGACCGGTGCCGCTCAGCCGCTGCGGGATCCCCGCCACGCGAAGCGCGTTCTCGGTCACGATCTCGCCGACGCGCCCGTCCCCCCGCGTCGCGGCGGAGGTCAGCACACCGTCCTCGTACCGGAGGTTGATCGCGAGGCCGTCGATCTTCAGCTCGGTGAGCCAGGCGACCGGGCGCCCCGCGGCGGCCTGCGTCTTCGCCGCCCATTCGCGCAGCTCCTCCACGGAGAAGACGTTGTCGAGGCTCAGCATCCGTTCGGCGTGCTCGATGGTGGCGAGCCCGGTCGCCTCGGCGGCGCCGACCATCTGCGTCGGCGAGTCCTGCCCCTGGAGCTCGGGATGGAGCCGCTCGAGCTCCTCCAGCCGGTGCATCCAGCCGTCGTAGGTCGCATCGTCGACGATCGACGTGTCGCGACCGTAGTACGCGTCCTTCGCCTCGAGGATGCGGGTGGTCAGCTCCTCGGCTTCGACGCGGGCGTCCTGCAGCGAGATCTCGTTCTCCGGCACCGCCCCAGTCTACGAGCGGCCACGGACGTTGTCCGGGCGCGGCGTCCCCTGCCCACCAAACCCCCTCCTCTCGCCGACGCCCCCTCCCAGATACGACTTCAGGAGGGGGTCTCGGCGGGGAGAGGGGGTTTCGGCGCCCGGAGGCGTCCCGTGACGACCGGGTTCAGGGAATCCGGACGGCGCGGCAGGCGAGGTGCAGCGCCAGCCGGGCCTCGGGATCGCTCATGTCGATGCCGAGCAGCTCCTGCACCCGGCGGATGCGGACGGCGACCGTGTTGCGGTGCAGTCCCAGCGCGGACGCCGTCGCGGCGATCCCCGACTCATGGTCCAGGTACGCCGCCAAGGTGGTCAGCAGCTCTCCCCCGCCCTCGCGCAGCGGGGCGAGCAGCGACTCGGCCGCCGGCACGAACGCATCGTTTCCCGTCCACGCCAGCAGCAGCTGCTCCAGCCCGAGGCTGTCGACGCGCACGAACCAGCCGGTCGCCGAGCGCGCCGCGGCGATGCGCGCCGCATCCCCGGCCTCGTCCAGCGTCACGGCCAGCCCGGCGACGGCGGACTGCAGCGAGCCCACCCCGGTGGCGACGGGGAAGTCGCGCATCGCCGCGACGTGGAGCTCCCGCAGCGCGGCCACCGCCCGCTCCACGCGTGCAGGCCCCGGCGCTTGCGCGAACGTCAGCCAGCCGGTCACACCCCGTCCGGCGGTCGTCGCGTGCGCCTCGGCGTCGATCGCGCCCAGCCCCGCCCGAAGCGAGCGCAGCAGCGAGAACGGGTCCAGCCGGCCGCGCGCGGCCATGTGGAACCCCAGATGATGCCCCTGGGTCCGCCACCCGCGCTCCGCCATCCGTCGCTCGACGTCGTCGTCCGCCGCGCCGCGGAGATCCAGGAAGTCGCGCAGCAGCGCAGAGGACACCGCCGCGTCGTTGACCGCGGCGACCTCGTCGATGAGGATGCGCGCGGCGATGGCGGGCATCGCGATCTCCGCGGCGACGGACAGCGCCTGCAGCTGCGCCTCGCCGAGTCCGTCCCCGAAGATCGCGAGCCGCAGCCCGGTCCGGCCGGGGCTGTCGACGCGGACGGACGCCGCCGCCGCGCCCTCGGCACGGGCCAGGTCGGTCCACGAGTCGAACCCGATCGCCGCATGCAGCTCCTCGCGGAGGTGCCCGCCCGTCTCCAGCACCACGCCGGTCCGGTCGATGAGCGCCACGCCCCGGCCCAGGTTCGCCGCGATATGCCGCAGCAGATCGGCGAGGTCCGCCGCGGAGTATTCGAACGACTGCGCCACCTTCCGCACCAGCCCCAGGGTGAGGGCGTCGCGCGCCTCGATCAGCATCCAGCAGGACCGCGCGAGCTGGACCGGCCGGGCCACGTCCAGCAGGCTGAGCCCGAGGCGATCGGCGAGGCGGCGCGCTCCCTGATCGACCTCCGACGCGCCGGGGACGGCGAGAGCGGTGTAGCCGCGGTCCCGCACCCGCCGGATCATCGCGTCCTGCTGCCACGTGGTCGCGGGCATCCGCGTCATGAGGATCGCGAGGCGTCCCGTGCCGGGATCGCCCAGATCCTCCTCCCGGCTCTCGACGGCGACCGCCTCCCACTGCGCCTGCGCGGGCCCCGCGATCAGGCGGAGGCCGCCGGTGCCCGGCTCCGCGAGCAGCGCCGACAGGCTCAGGCCCGCGCTCACGCGGCATCCAGTTCGACGAGCCCGTAGGCGGAGGGCCGAACGTGGCGCGCCCGATCGGGCCGCGCCTCCCACCAGGCCGGGGCCGGGATCGCCAGCACCGCGACATGACGGGCGAGCGAGAGGTCGGTCACCTCGAGGATCTCGCGCGAGACCGCGTCGATCACGACGATCACCGTGGGTGACGACGCGACCAGCCGCCCGTCGCTGACGAGCGCGAGCGTCTCGGATCGGGTGATGATCCGATGGACGGTCCCGTCGGTGCCGGACACCTCGACGGCGCTCACGTGCGGATCCGCGGCGTACGGTGCGGACGAGAGGATCCGCCCCTCCGCGAGCAGGCGCGCGCCCAGCGCGTCGGCCAGCTCGGCGAGGGAGCGCCCCGAGGACCGGACGAAGGCCCGTCCCAGCTCGCGGGCGTGCGCGAGGTGCCCCGGGATCGCGTGCTCGCGCAGGTCGCCGACGGTGAACCCCGCGAGCACGGCCCCTCCCGCGCCTCCCGCCTGGATGATCGCCGCCCGCACGACGCGCTCGGCATCGATCGCCCGTCCCGCCTCGACGAGCGCCACGCCTCCGGCGCCCGTCTCGCAGGCGAACACCAGCCCGGGCACCCGGTCGACGAACAGCGACATTTGATCGAGGCCCGGCACGGCACGCCCCGTGCAGTCGGCGTCGACCACCGTGTGCGACCCGGCGAGCAGCAGCGGGGCCAGGCCGTTCAGTCCGCCCCCTTCGAGGGAGCAGACCGCCGGCACGGGGTGTCCGAGCCAGCGCTCGACCGCGCCCAGCAGCGGACGGAACGGATCGCTTCCCGGCATCCGTTCCCCGAGCAGCATGGTCGCGCCGACGAAGGCGACCCCGAGGCACGGCGTCGCGGGATCCAGCTCCTCCGGCAGGGCGGCCTCGACCGGCCACGACCCCGACCCGGCGAGCATGAGCTCCAGCATGGTGGTGGAGCCCCCGCCGCCCGAGCCGAGCAGCGCGTAGCCGCGTCCGAGAGCGGCCAGGTCCTCACGCCCCATCCGGCTCGCCATGGGACCAGCCTAGAGCGTGGACCCTCGGTCGCCCGATGCGGTCGGCTCCTCCACGACCAGGTCCTCCACGGGAACGAACCGCTCGTCCAGTCCGAACGCCGAGGGGCCGAAGGCGGCGAGCGCCTCCGGGGTGCGCATCATGTCCGGCGTCGAGATGCCGAGCACCCGCACCCGCTGACCGTAGCGGAGCCCCTCGGTGGTGACCGGCTCGGCGCTCTCGTGGTCGACCACGCAGATGAGGTCCGGCACGATCGCCACCAGCCGTCCGCCCCGACGCGCGACGAGGTTCTCGTTCTGGAACGAGATCTCGAAGGGATCGCCCTCATCGCCGAGCGGCGCGATGATCGCGCGTCCCTTCGCGAAGCCGTCCGTCGTCCGCCGTTCGACGTCGATCACCTTGCCCACGCAGAGCTCACGCACATGGGCGTAGAGGGTGCGCGACAGCGTGTCGGCGATCGCCGCGAACGGCGAGCGGTGCTCCTCGCGCGCCAGGCGGATCGCCCGCCCCAGCGCCAGCGCCATGGAGAGCGTCCGGGGAACGGCCGTGCGGCGCACGTCCGCACCGCTCATCGCGTACTCCGCGATGTGGCCCACGCCGCCGAGCCGGATCGTGATCCCCCGCGCCAGCCATTCCATCTGCCTGTCGTCGTCACCGGTGTCGATCACGACCCTCTCCCCGCGCTCCCCCGCGAGCGCGAGCGGGGAGCCGTGCACCCCGTAGACCGCGAAGGTCTCCATCGACAGCTCGGGGAACGCGCGGCCCATGCCGTCCGCATCGACGACCGGCAGGCCGGTCTCGGCAGCGACGACGAGGGGGATCATCGAGTTGATCCCGCCGCATTCGATCGGCATGGTCGCGTCGGCCGTGCGTCCGAGGTGCTCCTCCAGGGTGCGCAGCGCCAGGGTCGGCTCCGTGCCCGCCGGGATCTTCTCCACCATCACCGTGGGCGCGCCCATCTGCGCGGTCGGGATGACGAACAGGTCGTCGGCGAGCTCGTCCGGGTCGAGCACGGTGATTGCGCCGTCTCCCAGGACGCGCTCGACGAGCATGGTGCCGATGTAGGGGTCGCCGCCCCCGCCGGTGCCGAGCAGGGTCGCGCCCCGCGCGAGGTCCGGCAGATCCGCCGCCGTCAGCTGCCAGCTCATGCCACCGGCTCCGTGGCGGCGGCCGTCGAGAGCGTCCCGTCGAAACGACGCGCGGGCGTGTCGTAGCCGAAGTACCCGGGGCCCACCATGGCCAGGGCCTCCGCGGAGTGCCAGCGCTCGTCCGCGGGCGCGGCGATCACACGGACCCGCTGGCCGTACCGCAGGCCCTCGGTGGTGATCGGCTCGCCCGACTCGCCCTCCAGCACCATGATCAGATCCGGTGTGGTGGCGAGCACGTCGCCGTCCTTCTCGGCGACGAGGTGCTCGTTCTGGAACTGCAGCGTGAGGGAGGTCCCGGCGTCCCCGTCGATCCGGGCGCGGCCGCGGGCGAACCCGGTCGTGGTCGCGCGCTGCACGTCCACGACCTTGCCGTCGAAGAGCTCACGGCCGCCCAGGAGGATGAGGGCCGCGTCGACCGGGTCGGCCTTGTCCTCCCGTGCGGCGGCGATCGCCTGGCCGATCGCGATGCAGCGCGAGAGCGATCCCCGCACGAGCGAGGTGCGCGCCTGCGTCCCCGACATCGAGAAGCCCGAGATCATGACGGAGCATCCCATCTCCACGCAGGCGACGCGGGCGATGCGTTCCGTCCACGAGTTGTCGACGGTCTGCAGGACGCCGGTGTTGCCCTTCTCGTCGCTGAACGCGAGCGGCGACGCCGTCACGCCGGAGAGGGTGGGCAGCACCATCTGCAGTTCGGGGAACGCCCGCCCCATTCCGTCCGCGTCGATCAGCGGGAGGCCCAGTGCCGCCGCGGCGGCGATCGGGATGGTGGAGTTGACCCCGCCGACCTCCGCACAGGCGATGTGGGTGATAGCGCGGCCCAGGTGCACGCCGAGGGCGCGCACCGGTTCGACGACCTCGGCCAGACTGGGCAGCTTCTCGACCATGACCGTCGGGGCGCCCATCATCGCCACGAAGAGCACCAGGGCGTCGTCCGGGACGTCGTCCAGATCGACCACCGTGACCTCGCCGGAGCCGAGCGCCTGGCGGGCCAGCAGGGCCCCGATGTACGGGTCTCCCCCGCCCCCGGTGCCGAGCACCGCTGCGCCGCGGGCGAGTCCGTCGATGTCCTCTGCCGTGATGGTCCGGGTCATGTCACGCCCCCATGTCCAGGTCGCCGACCGCCTTCGCGCGGATCCGCGTGGCGTTTCCCGGCAGGTACGGGATCGGCACCTCGTCGAAGTCGATGACGGAGACCGTGGACGGCTTCGCCCCGGCGGCGATCGCCTTGTCGACCGCCTCGGCGCGCACCTCCGCGATGGTCTCGTCCCTGCGGCCCGGCGCGATCGCGTAGACCTTGTCGATCTCGCCTCCGACCTGGGCGATCGAGGCCCCGATCGCGTTGGCGACCGCGTAGTTCTCCGGGCGGTGCACCGTCCCGAACAGCGGCAGCTCGTCGGGCAGCAGGATCGATCCGCCGCCGACGGCGACGACCGCGATCGGATCGGGCGAGGTGCGCATCCGGTCCACGGCCTCGGAGACCCGCTCGGCGATGCGCTCGAGCACGCGCGCGACGAACGCGGGGTCGAGGTGCGCGACCTTGGAGGCGTCGCCCACCTCGGCCCTCCCGGCCGCCACCGCGATGTCGGTCGCGGTCAGTGTGCTGCCGCCGAAGACGAGCGCCTCGGTGGTGAGGCGATAGCCGACGGAGGCGGGGCCGACCTCCCCCGTCTCCTCGTCCACGATGCTGCCCCCGCCGATGCCCAGCGAGAGCACGTCCGGCATCCGGAAGTTGGTGCGGATCCCCGCGACCTTCACCTCGTTGGCCGTCTCCCGGGGGAAGCCGTTGATGAGGAGCCCGACGTCGGCCGTCGTTCCGCCGACGTCGATCACCGCGCAGTCGGCGAGCCCGCTGGTGGCCGCGGCCCCGCGCATGGAGTTGGTCGGGCCCGAGGCGAACGTGGCCACCGGGTATCGGCGCACGTACTCCTCGTCCATCAGGGTGCCGTCGTTCTGGCTGAGGAAGATCGGCGCCTCGATGCCCTGCGCACGGACCGCTGCGGTGAGGCCGTCGACGATCTCCGAGGCGAGCTCGCGGAGTGCGGCGTTGATGATCGTGGCGTTCTCGCGCTCCAGCAGCCCGATCCGGCCGATCTCGTGCGAGAGCGAGATCGCCACGTCCGGCCCCAGCACCGCGCCGACGATCTCGGCCGCCTGGGTCTCGAGGTCGTGGTTGACGGGGCTGAACACCGACGAGATCGCGACCGAGCGCACCCCGTTGGCCTTCATGTCCTCCGCGTGCGCCCGGAGCTCTTCCGGGTCCAGGGGCGAGATCGGACGACCGTCGAACTCGTACCCGCCGTGCGCGAGGTAGCTGCGCGCCTGCGTGGCCTCGACGAGGACCTCCGGCCAGTCCACGAGGGGCGGGAGGGCCCGGGTCGCCGGAAGGCCCAGCCGCAGCGCCGCCGTCGGCGCCAGCCGGCTGGCCTGCACGAGCGCGTTGATGAAGTGCGTGGTTCCGATCATGACCGCGTCGATGTCCCCGCCCTCGAACGAGTGCCCCGCTCGGAGGTCCTCGATCGCCTGGACGATCCCGCTCGTCACGTCCGGGGTCGTCGAGTGCTTCACCCCGGCCAGGGTGCGGGTGCCGTCCATGAGGACGGCGTCGGTGTTGGTGCCGCCGACGTCGATGCCGATGTGCATGGTGCTCGCTTTCGTGTGGAGGATTCGGGATCGGTCAGGCCGCGGCGCGCGCGGTGTCGGCGGAGGCCGCCTGGCGAGTGGTGGCGACCCCGACGCCGTGCACCCAGCCGAGCTTGCCTGCGACGATGTAGAGCACCATCGAGAGGAACAGGCTGAGCAGGGACGGGATGCCCCAGGTGACGAAGTAGCCGACCAGGGACGAGACCAGCCAGACGACGATCGTCGCCGGGACGATCCGCGGGGCGGTCGCGGGCAGCGTCCCGGCGTCGCGCGTCGCGTCCAGCGCGGGGCGCCAGCGCCGCACCACGTAGTACTCCGCGACCATGATCCCCGCGATCGGCGGGAACGCGACGCTCAGCACGACGAGGAACTCGGTGAACTGCCCGAGGATCCCGACGGCCGCCAGCACCGATCCGACGACGCCGAGGACGATCGTCGTCGTCACGCGGTGCAGGTTCTTGCCGAAGGCGGTGGAGATGAAGTTCACCAGGCCGAGGGTCGAGGAGTACAGGTTCCAGTCGTTGATCTTCAACGTGCCGGTGAGGACGATGAACAGGCCCACGAATCCGACCGAGGACGTCACGATGGCGACGATGTCGCCGGTCGCCGCCGCGTGCGCCAGCAGGACGCCCGCGAGACCGATGACGAACTCCCCGAGCGAGACGCCCACGACCGTCTGCTTCACGACGTCCGCCCGCGACCGGTTGAACCGGGTCATGTCCCCCGTGATGATCGCCCCCACGATGAGGCCGCCCGCGACGATGCCCGTGCCCGCCCACACGCTCATCGTCGGCCCCGGCGCCGGACCGGTGACCAGCTCGACGAGGTCGTGGCGGGTGAGCTCGCTGATCACGGACCAGCCGACCAGGATCAGGAACAGCGGCACCGTGATGTTCGCGAGCCACTGCATGCCGACGAAGCCGAAGGCCACGATCGCCGTCACCGCGAGGCCGAAGATGAGGCTCCAGACCCAGACCGGCAGCGCCCCGGGCATGAGCGCGTCCAGGGACTGCGCCGAGATCGCGGACTGGATGCCGAACCAGCCGATCAGGCTGATGCCGATCGCCAGGCCGACGAGCGATGCGCCGATCTCGCCGAAGCCCGTCCAGCGGGCCAGCAGCGCCGTGTTCAGCCCTTCGCGCTGGCCGATGAAGCCGACCACGCACATGATCACCTCGAGGATGAGCGAGCCGAAGAGGAACGCGAGGAACGCCTCGCCGAAGGTCATGCTGTAGCCCAGGGTCGCGCCGAGGAGGAACTGCGACAGCGCGGACACCTGTCCGAACCGCTGGACCGCGATCCCGAACCAGGGCTTGCGCGCGTCGGGAGTCACCCGGGAGAGCGCGAAATCATCGGTGTGCGCCATGCGTGCCATGAGGTTTCCTTCGGGAGGAGGACGGGTTGTGGCCACCGTAGTCAGCGCAGTCCTCCAGCGAAATGTGCATACTGCACGCCCGAGCGCATCGGATGTGCACTCTGCACGCTTCCCGGCCGCTTTCCGAATGTCTCTCCCCCGGCTCCCCCTGCGCCATCGACCGAGGCAGGTCCCGCGAGACCCCCTCTCCCCACCCAGACCCCCTCCCAGATACGACTCTGAGAGGGGGTCTCGGCGCGGAGAGGGGGTTTCGGCCGAAGGAGAAGGACGGACCCACGCGGACCGGGGAAGCGAAGGGTGCGGGGGGACGGCGACGGGTCAGACGGCGGCGGGGACCGCGGACACCGTGGCGTCGATCGTGAACTGGCCGAGCACGCGCGTGCCCGCGTAGAGCACCGCGCTCTGCCCGGGGGCCACGCCGTCCAGCGGCCGGTCAGGGACCACGCGGATCCCGTCCTCGCCCACGAACGCCCGGGCGGGCACCGGATCCGCGTGCGCGCGGATCTGCACGTCGCACACGAACTCGTCCTCGTGCGGCGCCGCCCCCGCCCACGACCGGCGGTGACCCGAGATCTCCGCGATCGCGAGAGCCTCCTTGGGCCCCACCACGACGGTGTTGCTCACCGGGCGGACCTCGAGGACGAAGCGCGGCTTGCCGTCCGGCGCCGGGACGCCCAGGCGCAGCCCGCGGCGCTGGCCGACGGTGAACGCGTGCGCGCCGTCGTGGGAGCCCACCACGGCGCCCGAGCGATCGACGATGTCGCCCTCGGCGCTGCCCACCTTCTCGGCGAGCCAGCCGCGGGTGTCGCCGTCCGGGATGAAGCAGATGTCGTGGCTGTCCGGCTTCTGCGCGACGCTGAGCCCGCGCTCGGCCGCCTCGGCGCGGACGAGGGCCTTCGAGGGGGTCGAGCCCAGCGGGAACAGCGTGTGGGCGAGCTGCTGCGCGGTGAGCACGCCGAGGACGTAGGACTGGTCCTTGGCGGCGTCCGACGCCCGGTGCAGCTCGAGACCGTCCTCCCCGTCGACCAGGGTCGCGTAGTGCCCGGTGCAGACCGCGTCGAAGCCGAGCTCCAGCGCGCGCTCCAGGAGCGCCGCGAACTTGATCTTCTCGTTGCAGCGCAGACACGGGTTCGGGGTGCGTCCGGCGCGGTACTCGGAGACGAAGTCCTCGATGACGTCGTCCCGGAAGCGCTCGGAGAAGTCCCAGACGTAGAACGGGATGCCGAGCCGGTCCGCGGCGCGGCGGGCGTCCATCGCGTCCTCGATCGTGCAGCATCCCCGGCTGCCGGTGCGCAGCGTGCCGCCGGCCCGGGACAGCGCGAGATGGACGCCGGTGACGTCGTGCCCCGCCTCCACGGCGCGAGCCGCGGCGACCGCGGAGTCCACGCCACCGCTCATCGCCGCCAGGATCCGCATGTCTCCAGTCTACGAGCGCTCGCCAGGGCGAGGGCCGGACGAGCGTCGCTCAGCGGTGCCCGGCCGCGCGTCGGTGCACGTCGCCGATCACGGCGGTCACCGCGTCGACGTCCTCGTCCGCCGTCGTCCGCCCGAGACTGAACCGCAGCACGCGCCGCGCCTCCGCCTCCGAGCGCCCGAGCGCCTGGACGACGTGGGACGGCTCGGCGACCCCCGCCTGGCAGGCGGATCCCGCGGACGCGGAGATGCCGGCCTGATCGAGCAGGAGCAGCATGCTCTCGCTCGGCGCCGCGGGGAAGAGGATGTTCGCGTTGCCGGGGAGCCGGGACGGCCGGTCGCCGTCCCCGTCCGGGTCGCCGAGGAGCACGGCGCCGGGGACCGCGGAGAGGACGCCGTGGACGAGGCGCTCCCGCAGGGCACGCAGTCGCCGCCCCTCCCCCTCACGTTCCTCCTCCGCGCACTCGGCCGCCCTGGCCAGCGCCGCGGCCCCCGCGATGTCCTGCGTGCCCGGCCGCAGCCCGCGCTGCTGCCCGCCGCCGTGCAGCAGCGGGGCGATCCGCGCGGTCCGCGAGACCACGAGCGCCCCCGTGCCCACCGGCGCTCCGATCTTGTGCCCGGCGACGCTCATGGCGACGAGGCCGACGCCCGCCGGCGCATCCGCGCGCAGGACGCGGAACGGCACCGCGACGTGCCCGAACGCGGCGACCGCGTCCAGATGCAGCGGGACGCCCGCCCCCGCGGCGGCCCGAGACAGGCCCGGTGCGTCGTTCACCGTGCCGACCTCGTTGTTCGCGACGAGAGCCGTGGCCAAGACCGCCCCATCGTCCGCGAGCCCGCGGGCGAACGCCTCGAGCGGGATACGGCCGACCCCGTCGACGGGCACCGGGATGACGCGGGCGCCGTCCGCGGCGAGCGCGGCGACCGTGTCCAGCGTCGCGTGATGCTCCCCGTCCGGGAGGATCACCGCATCCCGGTCGTCCGCACGCCCTTTCCAGAGCCCCTGGAGCGCCAGGTTGACCGACTCGGTGCCGCCGGAGGTGAAGACCACCTCGATCGGATCGGCGTCGAGCACCGCGGCGAGGCGCTCCCGCGACTCCTCCAGGATCCGGCGCGCCTGCTGTCCCGCGCCGTGGGTGGACGAGGCGTTCCCCACGACCGCGGAGGCCCGGACCCACTCCTGCGCCGCCTCGGGGCGCAGCGGGGACGTCGCGGCGTGGTCGAGATAGTGCACACGACTACTCTCGCACCCCCGTGCCGTTCGGGATCCGCACGGCTGAGACGCGGTGGCGGCGTACCTGGGACGCAGTTGCGCCGACGACACGCCGATGGCCGTACTCTGGAACCCATGTGTCCGCATGTGTCCGCCGAGCCCGTCGTGCCCGATGAGCAGGGATGCGCCCTGTGCAGTCCGGCGCTCGACGACCTCGGCGTGCGTCTGCATGACGGCGGCGGCACGCTCCGCGTCTGGTCCCGCAACGCCGGCTCGGTCGAGCTCGTGGTGTTCGACGAGACCGACCTCGACTGGGAGACGGCCCAGCTTCCGCTGGAGCGCAAGCCCGGCGGGGTCTGGGAGGTGACGACCGAGCTGCTGACGCCCGGCGCCCGGTACGCGCTCCGCGTCAACGGCGCCCACAGCCCGGGCAACACGTTCAACCCGGAGACGCTGCTGCTGGACCCGTACGCCCGCGGCCTCGCCGAGGGCGACGGGTATGCGGAATGGCGCTCGGTGGTCGTCGCGGACGGGTTCGACTGGGGCGGCACGGCCAAGCCCCGCATCCCCCTGGACCGCACGGTGATCTACGAGGGACACGTCAAGGGGCTGACCAAGCGGCACCCGGGCGTTCCGCCCGCGCTCCACGGCACCTACGCGGGCCTCGCGCATCCCGCGATGATCGAGCACCTCCGAGCGATCGGCGTGACCACGGTCGAGCTGCTCCCGGTGCACGCGTTCGTCCCGGAGCCGCGCCTGCTGGAGCGCGGGCTCACCAACTACTGGGGCTACAACACCCTGAACTTCTTCACCCCGCACGCCGCCTACGCGACCGAGGAGTCGCGCAAGGAGGGGCCGGAGGCCGTGCTGGCCGAGTTCAAGGGGATGGTCCGGCTCCTGCACGAGGCCGGTCTGGAGGTGATCCTCGACGTGGTCTACAACCACACGAGCGAGGAGGGCATCGGCGGCCCCCGCTCCAGCCTCCGCGGAATCGACAACGCGTCCTACTACCGGCAGCAGCCGGACGGGGCGTACATCGACACGACGGGCTGCGGCAACACGCTGAACACGGCGACCGACGCCGCCGCGCGGCTCGTGCTGGACTCGCTGCGCTACTGGACCACCGAGATGCAGGTGGACGGATTCCGCTTCGACCTCGCCGTCGCGCTCGGACGCGACGCCGCCCACGAGTTCACCCCGGACCACCCGCTTCTGCAGGCCATCCGGACCGACCCCGTGCTCGCGGACGCCAAGATCATCGCCGAGCCGTGGGACGTCGGAATGGGCGGCTGGCACACCGGCGGGTTCCCCCCGGGGTGGAGCGAGTGGAACGACCGCTACCGCGACCGGGTCCGCAACTTCTGGCTGAGCGACATCGACTACGCCCGCCGCGCCTCCGCCCCCGTCGGGATCGGCGGGTTCGCCAATCGCCTGGCGGGTTCCGCGAACACCTACAGCGAGGAGCGCGGGCCGCTCGCGAGCATCAACTTCGTCACGGCGCACGACGGCTTCACGCTCCACGACCTGGTCTCGTACGACGTCAAGCACAACGAGGCCAACGGCGAGGACAACCACGACGGCGCGGACATGAACCGCTCGTTCAACCACGGAGCCGAGGGTCCGACCGACGATCCGGTCATCCTCGCGGCCCGGCGCAAGGCGATGCGGAACCTCCTCGGCACGCTCATGCTCTCCGCCGGCGTGCCGATGCTGACCGCGGGCGACGAGTTCGGCCGCACCCAGCGCGGCAACAACAACGCGTACTGCCAGGACGGTCCGCTGACGTGGCTGAGCTGGGAGCACGAGACGTGGCAGCAGGACCTGCTCGCCCACGTCTCGCTGCTCACCCGCCTGCGTGCGGAGAACCCGGCGCTGCGCCCGCTCCGGTACGCGCGCCTGGGCGAGCACATCCCCAACGCCTCGATCATGGACTGGTACGACCAGGACGGCGACACCATGGAGGTCGAGCAGTGGAACGACCCCCGCAACCGGACGCTGCAGTACGTGGCCTCCTCGACGCCGGACACCGAGGAGTTCAACCGGATCCTGCTGATCGTCCACGGCACCGAAGCGCCGATCGACGTGCGCCTGCCGGAGATCGAGGGCGTCACCCGGTTCGTGTCGCTGTGGTCGAGCGCGGACGAGCGCCCTGCCGAGGATCCCACGGAGCACCGCCCCGGCGAGGTCATCGCGATCCCCGGGACCTCCATGCGGCTGTTCCGCGCGGAGTGACCCGCTATCCCCGCACCGCCCGCCGCGGTAGGTTCGGGGTGTGGCCCCACGTCCTGGTTCCTCTCGTCGTCCCGAGGCTCTCCGGAGCCCCGCGCAGATCCCGCTGCGGCCCGCTCCCGAACCGGACGACGCCGACACGCTGACCCCGCGGATCCCGCTCGCCGCGCCTTCGCCGAGCGTCCCGGGGGGCTTCCTGCCGAAGGCCTTCGCCCGCGAGGTCGTCCCGTTCCGGGTCGTCGCCTTCCGCGAGGGCCACGACCGGATCGGCGTGCACCTGCGCCTCCTCTCCCCCGACGGCGCGGAGACGCTGCATCGGCTGGAGCCGCTCGACGACGGCACGGACCGCTTCGAGGTCTGCGTCGCCCTGGACGAGCTCGGCCCCTGGTCCTTCCGTTTCGAGGCGTTCGCCGACGAGTTCGCCACCTGGGCCCACGCGGCCGAGGTGAAGCTGCGGGCGGGAGTGGACGCGGCCGTGGTGCGCATGCTCGGCGCCGATCTGCTCCGGCGCGCCGCCGCGCAGAAGGACCGCCCGGCCGCCGAGCGCCGCCGGCTCTCCGCTCATGCCGAGGACCTGGCGGCGCCGGACGGGCCCGCCGAGGCGGCGCTCGCTGTCGCGACGGACCCGGAGCTGGCCGCGGTGTTCCGGCAGCGTCCGCTGACGGAACTCGACTCGGTCACCGGCTGGCAGCGGATCCTCGTCGAGCGCACCCGCGCGGGCGTCGGCGCCTGGTACGAGTTCTTCCCGCGCTCCGAGGGGGCGGTGCGCCTTCCGGGCGGAGGGATCCGCAGCGGCACGTTCCGGACGGCCGCCGAGCGGCTCCCCGCCGTCGCCGACATGGGGTTCGACGTCGTCTACCTGCCTCCGATCCACCCGATCGGGCGGATCCACCGGAAGGGGCCCAACAACACGCTGGTCGCCGGTCCCGACGACCCGGGATCGCCCTGGGCGGTCGGATCCGCGGAGGGCGGGCACGACGCGGTGCATCCCGACCTCGGGACGCTCCAGGACTTTCGGGACTTCGTGGGGAGGGCGAAGGAGCTGGGTCTCGAGGTGGCGCTGGACCTCGCCCTGCAGGCCGCGCCGGACCACCCCTGGGTGACCGCGCACCCGGAGTGGTTCACCCCTCTCCCCGACGGCACCATCGCCTACGCGGAGAACCCGCCGAAGAAGTACCAGGACATCTATCCGCTGAACTTCGACAGGGACGGGGCCGGGCTCTGCGCCGAGGTGCTGCGGATCGTGCGGCACTGGATCGCGCAGGGCGTGCGGATCTTCCGGGTGGACAATCCCCACACCAAGCCCCTGCGCTTCTGGGAGTGGCTGATCCGCACGGTCAACGCCGAGCACCCGGACGTGATCTTCCTGGCCGAGGCCTTCACCCGCCCGGCGCCGCTGCGGGGGCTCGCCGCGGTGGGCTTCCAGCAGAGCTACACCTACTTCACCTGGCGCAACACCAAGGCCGAGCTGGAGGAGTTCCTCTCCTCCCTCGCGGAGGAGACGGCGGACTACCTCCGTCCGAACCTCTTCGTGAACACCCCGGACATCCTCACGGAGTACCTCCAGTTCGGCGGCCGCGCCGCCTACCGCATCCGCGCGGCCATCGCGGCGACGGCGGCGCCGACCTACGGCGTCTACGCCGGCTTCGAGCTGTTCGAGAACGTCGCCCGCCCGGGGTCCGAGGAGAACGTCGACAACGAGAAGTACGAGTACAAGCTGCGGGACTGGGCGGGCGCCGAGGAGGCCGGCGACTCGCTGGCACCCTACCTGCGCCGGCTCAACGAGATCCGCCGTGCGCACCCTGCGCTCCGCCAGCTCCGCAACCTCCGCGTGCACTGGAGCGACGACGACGCGATCCTCGTGTACTCGAAGCATCTCGATGCCGCGTTCACGGGTACGGGAGACGCCGACACGATCATCGTCGTCGTCAACGTCGACCCCCACTCCGTGCGTCAGACGACCGTCCACCTCGACACCCGCGTCTGGGGCGTCGAGCCGGGCGACCCGTTCGAGGTCGAGGACCTCCTGACCGGTGCCGTCTGGACCTGGACCGACCACGACTACGTGCGACTCGATGCCTTCACCGAGCCGGTCCACATCCTGAGAGTGAGGGAGCTGGGATCATGATCACCGTCGAACCCGCCATCCGCGAGTCCGTGGCCGGGGGAACCCACCACGACCCGCATTCGATCCTCGGAGCGCATCCCGAGCCCGAGGCCGACGGCCGCCTCACCACCGTCGTCCGGGCGCTTCGCCCCCTCGCGGAGAGCGTCACGGTCCTGCTCTCGGACGGCGGGGAGGTGCCGCTGGCCCACGTCGGGGACGGCATCTGGGAGGGCAGGGTCCGCGGGTCCGTCGGGCCGTACCGGATCTCCGCCGCGTACGAGGACGGATCGGAGTGGGTGGTCGCCGATCCCTACCGCCACACGCCGACCGTCGGCGAACTGGACCTGCACCTGATCCGCGAAGGACGGCACGAGAGGCTGTGGGAGGCGCTCGGCGCCCACCATCGGATCTTCGAGGGCGACCCGGGAACGGCGTTCGCGGTCTGGGCTCCGCACGCCCGAGCAGTCCGCGTGGTCGGCGACCACAACGGCTGGGACGGCCGTCTGCACGCCATGCGCTCGATGGGCGCCAGCGGCGTCTGGGAGCTGTTCATCCCCGACGTGGAGCCGGGAACGCGGTACAAGTACGAGATCCTCACCCGCGCCGGGGACTGGATCCTCAAGGCCGACCCCATGGCCCAGCTCGCCGAGGAGCCGCCCGCGACCGCATCCGTGGTCACCGCGTCCGCGCACACCTGGCAGGACGGGGCGTGGATGACCCGTCGCGCCGCCACCCACGCGGTCGCCCAGCCCCTGTCGGTGTACGAGGTGCACCTGGGCTCGTGGCGCCCGGGGCTGGGCTACCGCGCGCTCGCGGACGAGCTCATCGGGCACGTCACGGCGACCGGCTTCACGCACGTGGAGTTCATGCCGGTGGCCGAGCACCCCTTCGGCGGCTCCTGGGGCTATCAGGTCACCGGCTACTACGCGCCGACCCGCCGGTACGGCACGCCCGACGACCTGCGCTATCTGATCGACCGGCTTCACCAGGCCGGCATCGGTGTGATCCTCGACTGGGTCCCGGGCCACTTCCCGAAGGACTCCTTCGCGCTGGCGCGCTTCGACGGGGAGCCGGTCTACGAGCACCCCGACCCACGACGCGGCGAGCATCAGGACTGGGGCACGCTGATCTTCGACTACGGCCGTGACGAGGTGCGCAACTTCCTCGTCGCCAACGCGCTGTACTGGCTGGAGGAGTTCCACGCCGACGGGCTGCGCGTGGACGCGGTGGCCTCGATGCTCTATCTCGACTACTCGCGCCGGGACGGCGAGTGGGAGCCGAACGTGCACGGCGGCCGGGAGAACCTGGAGGCGATCCGCTTCCTGCAGGAGGTCAACGCGACCGCGTACCGTCGGAACCCCGGCGTCCTCATGATCGCGGAGGAGTCCACGAGCTTCCCCGGCGTGACCACGCCGACCGACCACGCCGGTCTCGGATTCGGGTTCAAGTGGAACATGGGCTGGATGAACGACTCGCTGGAGTACATCCATCGCGACCCCCTCTATCGCGGCCACCACCAGGGCGAGATGACGTTCTCGTTCGTCTACGCCTTCGGCGAGAACTACATCCTGCCGATCAGCCACGACGAGGTCGTCCACGGGAAGGGAAGCCTCCTGTCCAAGATGCCCGGCGACCACGCGGCGAAGCTCGCGAACGTGCGCGCCTACCTCGGGTACATGTGGGGGCATCCGGGCAAGAACCTGCTGTTCATGGGTCAGGAGTTCGGGCAGCTCGCCGAGTGGTCCGAGTCGCGGGGCCTGGACTGGTGGCTGCGGGACCAGCCCTCGCATGCGCAGCTGGAGCAGTTCGTGGCCGCGCTCAACCGGACGTACCGGTCCCACGCACCGCTGTGGGAGCGCGACGACGACGCCACCTCCTTCACCCGCATCGGCGCTCCGGAGTGGGACCCGAGCGTCGTGGCGTTCGTGCGCCGGGACGCACACGGCGGCCAGCTCGCGGTGATCAGCAACTTCGCGGGCGTGACGAGGACCGGCGTCCCGCTGGATCTGCCGGTCCCCGGCACGTGGACCGAGGTGCTCAACACGGACGCCGCCGAGTTCGGCGGGTCCGGGGCGGGCAACCTGGGCTCGGTCTACGCCCTGGACCGTGAGGACGGCCCCGCCCGGGCGACGCTGACGCTCCCGGCGCTGTCGACGCTGTGGCTGCGTCACGTCCGCGACCCGCACCTGCCGCGCGCGGGCCGGCTCACCTGACGGTCAGCGTCGCCGCACGCCCTGGGCGGTGAGGATGGCCACGGCCGTCAGCGCCGCGAGCCCGAAGACCATCCACTGGGCCGAGCCCAGCGCACTCGCTCCGAAGCTCACGAACGTCCCGCCGAGCGCGGAGGCGATCGTGTTGGCGATCAGCTGCGTGGTCGACAGCGCCGCGGCCGCCTGAGCGCCGACCGCTGCGTCCGCGGAGCTGCGCATCGCCGCGACGCCGAGATGGGGGAAGGCGAGGCCGATCCCGGCTCCGGCCACGAGCAGGGCCAGGGCCCAGCCGATGACCCGGCCGATGTCCGCACCGTCGTGCAGCAGCACGCCGAACAGCACGAGGCCGCCGGTGAGCAGGAGCGGAGCGCATCGCAGCACGGCTCCGACCGTCCGGTCCGGGAGCGACACGCTGAACAGCTGGGCACCGACCCAGCCGATCGACAGAGCGGCCCCGAGGAATCCGGCCATCAGGGGCGACAGCGACGCGAGCTCCTGCCCGAAGAGCGGGATGAAGTTCTCCGTCATCACACCCGCGCAGATCAGCGCGACCGTCAGGTACACCCACTTCAGCGGGTTCCTGCGCTGGTACGTCAGCTTCGGGAGCACACCGGACGCCGATCGGGCGTCGACGACGAGGAACACCACCAGGAGGACGGCTCCGAGAGCGAGCGCCGCGGCGACGGCGGGGCCGGCCGGGACCACGGACGACATGCTGAACGCCGCCGCGGCGAGCGTCAACAGGACCAGCGACGCGTACGGGACCGACATCCGCGCGTCGGCGGATCGGTCCGGCCCCGGGAGCACGCGGGTGCTCGCGATGGCGAGGACCACGGCCACGGCGGCGAGGGCCGCGAACGCCCACGGCCACGCGTGCAGCTCGGCGAACAGCCCGCCGACGCTCGGGCCGACGAGAGTGCCCACGCCCCACATCGCCGAGACCAGGCCCGCCGCGCGGGTCCACAGCGCGGGCGGCAGGGCGGTGCGGATCACGGCGTACCCGAGTCCTGCGAGCAGACCCCCGCCGAGCCCCTGGATCACCCGGCCCGCGATGAACAGGCCCATGGTCGGGGCCAGCGCGCTCAGGACGGCGCCGGCGGCGAAGACGAGGAAGCCGACCGCGTAGGACGCCGCCGCTCCCCATGCCCCGAGGATGCGGCTGACGAGCATCGAGGAGATCACCGCCGCGAGGAGGAACCCGGTGGCGGCCCAGGCGTAGTAGGCGCTCCCGCCGAGGTCCTGGACGATCGACGGCATCAGGGCCGCGGCGATGAAGAGGTTCATCGCGTACAGGCCGACGCCCCCGGCGAGGACTGCGGACACGGCCAGCCGGCGGCCCGAGAACAGGTCCCGCCAGCGGTCCTGGACGACCTCCGGCGGCGCGGCGACGGGGATTTCACTGGTTTCTGTGCTCACGGTGATCTACCGTAGAACTTCAAGTGTCCTTGAAGTCAAGGAGCTCCGTGCGCACACCGACAGACCTCATGACCATCGGCGACCTCGCGGCGAGGGCCGGCGTCGCCACCTCCGCCGTGCGCTTCTACGAAGAGCAGGGTCTCATCCGCTCCGAACGCACCGCGGGCAACCAGCGACGGTATCCGCGGCACATGCTGCGGCGCCTGTCGCTGCTTCTGTTCGCGCGACGGCTCGGCATCCCCCTCACCGAGATCGCGGAGGTCTTCGCCGAGCTCCCCGAGGACCGGATGCCCGGCAAGCGCGACTGGGCGCGCATCTCGGCACGGTGGCACGCGCACCTCGAGGAGCGTCGCCGGGAGATCGAGCGCCTGGAGGCGGAGCTGACCGGCTGCATCGGGTGCGGCTGCCTGTCGTTGCGCCGATGCCGGATCCTCAATCCCGAGGATGCGCTGTCCGACGAGGGCCCGGGCCCGCGTCGTCTGCTCGCCGAGCACGACGACGAGCCCGGGGCCTGACGCCGCGGGCGACGGCTCCGCGGGAACGGCTCGGGCGAGCCGGCTCAGAACAGGAGGGTCGCCAGCCGCTTGCGTGCGGAGACCACCCGCTCGTCGGCGTCCCCGACGAGGCCGAAGAGCTCGACGAGGCGCTCGCGGACGCGGCCGCGGTCGTCCCCCTGCACGGCCGTGAACAGGTCCAGGAGCCGGTCGAAGGCGTCCTGGACGTGTCCGCCGGCGATGTCCAGGTCCGCGACGGCGAACTGGGCGTCCACGTCGCCGGGAGCGGCAGCCGCCGCCTCGCGCACCGCGGTGAGGTCGAGACCCTGCGTGCGGTGCAGCAGCCGGACCTGACCGAGCCCGGCGCGCGCGTCCTCGTCCCGAGGGTTCTCCGCCAGTGCCTTCTCGTAGGCCGCGATGGCGGCGGCGAAGTCCCCCGCCTCGATCGCGTCGAAGGCCGCCTGGTGCAGCGGCGGCAGCGGCGGCTCCTCGGGAGCGGCCGTCTCACCCTCCGCGCGCCCGCCGCCGTCCACGGGGACCGATCCGGTGACGCCGTTCTGCGCCGCCAGGGCGAGGAGCTGGTCGAAGACGTCCCGCACCTGCTGCTCCGGGACCGCGCCCGTGAACAGCGGCACGGGCTGCCCGGCGACGAGGGCCACGACCATCGGGATCGACTGGGCGCGGAAGCTCTGCGCGAGCTGCGGGTTGGCGTCGACGTCCACCTTCGCGAGCACCAGGCGCCCCGCCAGCTCCGTCACGACCTTCTCCAGGATCGGGCTGAGCTGCTTGCAGGGGCCGCACCACTCCGCCCAGAGGTCCACGACCACCGGGACGGTGCGCGAGAGCTCGAGGACGCTTCCGAAGGTGGCGTCGGTGACGTCCACGACGAGGGTGCCGGACGCGGCGCCGGACGGCGCCTCCCCCGGTGCCGGCGACGCGGGACGGTTGCGCAGCGAGGACAGGTCGACGGCGCCGCGCAGCGCGGCGGCGGAGATGTCGGTCACGGGATGACCTCCACGGAGAGCAGCTGCTGCGTGGCAGCGAGCAGGGTGATCGGGGACGTAGAGCCCTGAGCGGGCACGGCGAAGAAGAGCTGCATGCTGTAGGTCGTGCGGAACCCGGTGGCCGAGGTGGCCGCGCCGGCGAGGACCGCCGTCGTGGAGTTCTCCGCAGTCCGGATGTCCACGCCCTCCTGGGTCGGCGTGACGGACTGGATGTCATCGACCGTGACCGCGACGATCGCTCCGCTGTCGATCGTGGAGATCGCGACCGGCTCCTCGTCCCCGGCGACGGCGTCGAACGCGGCGGCCGAGGTCGTCTCCGCCCCGGCGTCGATCAGGTCCTGGGTGACCGAGGCGCGACTGTCGTTCACGGCCTTGACGAACGCGAGCGAGGTCTCGTCGAACTGGTCGTACGCGGCGCTCTTCTCCCCGTTGTCGACGACGTCGGCGAACGTCTCGCCGAGCTTGTCCGGGGCCACGGTGAGGAACGGCGAGTCCGGCGGCGTGAGCTTCGCGCCGAGCCAGGCCGGAGCCATGTCCGGGAGCTTCGCGGAGGCCTGCATCTCGGAGACGTATCCGACCGTGTAGTTCGACCACGGGTCGGCCTGCGTCATCGTGAGGATCAGCGGCGGCACGGTCTCGTCGGAACCGTGCTCGACGAGCATCATGGTCGTGCGCGGCCAGGAGTCGTAGGCCTGGGGCACGAGGATGCGCACCTTCTCCGGCGGGATCGTGGCCGGGAGGGCGAAGTCCGCCACGGTGCCGCGCACGGTGTACGCGGTCTCGCGCTCGGCCAGGGCCGCCCCCGACAGACGCGTGGCCGCGAGCGTCGCATCGCGCTTCTCGTCCGCCTCTGCGACCGTCGCGGCGAGGTTCTCCAGGATGCGTGCCGCCTGCGTCTCGGTGACGGCCGGCGCCTGTTGGGTCCCGTCGGGCGTGGCGGTCGGGGTGGGCGTCGGCGTCGGCGAGGCGGTGAACTGCGGCCAGGCGTCGGGCGTGCACCCGGACAGGAGCGCCGCGGACAGACCCATCGCGGGAACCACGAGCAAAGCCCGACGCACGCGGGGACGAGGCGCAGCCGAGCGCTCGGCCCGGGAGGCGTCCGACGACGCCCCCGTGTCGATGGCCCCCGTCCGGCCGCGGGCGAGCTCGATCGGCTCGGTCGGCGGCATCGGCGGCGGGCCCTTGCGCCGCGGTCCCTTGCCGCGGCGGGAGTGACGCACGGCGAGGATGTAGAGGATCAGCCCGAGCAGCGCGAAGACGCCACCGGCCACCATCAGCGGGCCGGCCCAGGGCGTGGCGTTGTCGAGGGGCCAGGAGACCGCCACGTCCGCCGGCGCCTCGGCCGTGCCGTCGGAGGCGAGGAGAACGCTCACGCCGTCCGGGATCTGCATGCGGTCGATCAAGGCGTTCTCGTCGGTGAGCTCGTCCAGCCACAGGTCCGAGCCCGCCGGGTCGCGCCCGTCGGCGGAACCGGCTGCGGCATCGGTCGACTCCTCCGGCTCCACGACCGTCGCCGCCGGCTCGCCCGCGTCGTCGAGGGCGATCCGGTTGTAGGGCACGTCGGACAGCCAGGCCTCGAGGTCGGCGGTGCGCGCCTGGGCCACGAAGATCGTGCCGTCGCCGTGCGCCACCAGGGTCTGCTCGCCCGGGTGGGAGCGGAGCACCTCACCGTCGATCATCGTGTAGCGCTGAGGCTGGTCGACGGACAGCTCCGCGGTCACGTCCTTCGGGCCGAGGAAGATGCTCCGCTGCGCGATACCGGTCCCGATGAGGACCGCAGCCAGCACGAAGGCCAGGACGGCCCATACAAAACGCACGAAAAGTCTCCTCCGTGATCCGCCGGCGGACGCCCGGGATCTCCGCTCGACGTTTCAGACTAGCGAAACGACCTGAAAGGATGCCACGAGGGGCACGATCCTGGGGCGTCGCGCCCCGGTTCCGTCCCTGCTCGCGACTACGCTGTGGTCGTCCGAGACCGAGGAGCCGCATGAAGATCCACAACCCGTTCCGCACCGCCCTGGTGGCGACCCTGGGCGTGGGTCTGGGCATCATGCTCATCAACAGCGTCGAGTCGCTGTCCACGATCCTGCTGTACGTCGGCACGGCCCTGTTCCTCAGTCTCGGTCTCGACCCGGCCATCACGTTCCTCACGCGGCACCGCGTCCCTCGGTGGGCTGCGGTGCTCGTGACGATCCTCGCGGTCCTCGGGGTGTTCACCGGCATCGTGCTGATGGTCCTGCCGATCCTGATCGACCAGATCACGCAGCTGGTGCGCCAGATCACGGTCTTCTTGCAGAGCACGGCCCTGGAAGACGTCAAGGACTGGGTGCTGTCGGTCTTCCCCGGCCTCCAGCCGGCCTTCCTCGACGACCTCATCAGCAACGCCACGGACTGGCTGCTGCGCAACTGGGGATCCATCACCGAGAGCGTGGTGGCGGCCGGAACGGCGATCGTGACGGGTCTCGCCGGGGCCTTCATCGTGCTGATCCTGACGATCTACTTCACCTCGGCGATCCCCTCGCTGAAGAGCTCCGTCTACCAGCTCGTCCCCGCCTCCAAGAGGGCGCGGTTCGTGGATCTCGCGGAACAGATCACCGCCTCCGTCGGCTACTACGTCATGGGGCAGGTCACCATGGGCGTCATCAACGGAGTCCTCAGCGCCATCCTCCTGTCGATCATCCAGGCGCCGTTCCCCGCGGTGCTCGCGGTCATCGCCTTCTTCTTCTCCCTGATCCCGCTGGTCGGCACCCTCACGGGGTCCACGCTGATCGTCCTCATCTGTCTCATCCCGGGGCTCGGCGGGCTGCCGTATCCGACCACGGCGATCATCGCCGCGGTGTACTACCTCGTCTACATGCAGATCGAGGCGTACGTGATCTCCCCGCGCGTCATGAACCGGGCGGTCTCGGTGCCCGGTGCCGTGGTCGTGATCGCGGCCCTGGCCGGCGGCGCGCTGCTGGGCCTTCTCGGCGCCCTGATCGCGATCCCGGTGGCCGCGAGCATCCTGATCATCTACCGCCAGGTCCTGATCCCGAGGATGAACGAGCGGTGACACCCGCGATGCGGCTCGTCCGGGCGGTCAGCGGGCAGCCGGCCAGTGCAGCGGCAGCGGCAGGGCCGCCGGGTTGACGGCGGCGACGATCTCCGTGAGCACCCGCCGGGTCTGGGACTCGCCCACCCAGAGGTGCCGCCCGCCCTCGACCGCGATCAGCGTCGCGTGCGGGATCGCTGCGAATCGCCGCGCGGCCTCGTCCGGACGCAGGTAGTCGTCGAGCTCCGGGATGAGGGCGATCACGCGCCGCGGGTCGTCGGCCCATCCGGCGAGTTCGGCGTCGGTGGTCCGATGCAGCGGAGGCGAGAGGAGGATGACCCCGTCCACCGCGTGATCGCGGCCGTACTTCAGCGCCAGCTCGGTGCCGAACGACCATCCGACGAGCCACGGAGCCGGCAGGCCCCGTTCGCGGACGAGGGCCATCGCGGCCGCGACGTCGTGCTCCTCGTCGACACCGCCGCCGAAGGACCCCTCGCTCGTGCCGCGCTGCGACCTCGTGCCCCGCGTGTTGAACCGCAGCACCGCCAGGTCGGCGAGCGCCGGAAGCCGGGCGGCGGCCTTCCGGATGATGTGGGAGTCCATGAACCCGCCCGCCGTGGGCAGGGGGTGGAGGGTCACCAGCGTGGCCGCCGGATCCCGGTCGAGCGGAAGGGCCAGCTCACCGACGAGGGTGAGCCCGTCGGCCGTGCGCAGGGTCAGGTCCTCTCGCCGCGCAGGGAGGTCCAGAGGCCCACGGATCTCCATCAGCGCCTCCGCCAGCACCCGTTGTGCCAGTGGCGCCGTGCCGCGAGGTCGGCGGCGTCGCCGAGCACGCCGTCCGCGCGCCACGTCACGACGTGGGCGACGCCGGGCAGCACGAGGCTCCGGCATCCGGGGCAGACGTACTCCTTCTGCGCCTGCGCGGCCGAGATCGGCTGCACGTACCACTCCACGCCGCCGCGGATCTCCGTGCGCTTCCACCCCGCGATGAGGCGGTCGAGGGCGTCGTCGCGCGGGCGTTCAGGACGACGACGGTGCGATCGGGGCATGGCGGGCGCGGACGCTCACCACCAGTGGTTGGCGGACCAGAAGCCGACGGCCTCCGCCCAGCTCCCGTACCGGCTCTTCGCATAGCCGTCCGCCCAGCGGAGGTTGTCCACCGGATCGAAGCAGCTGCCCGGCACCTTGTCGCACGGAAGCGCCTGGACGAGCCCGCTCGCACCGGACGACGAGTTCACCGCATTCGGGTTCCAGCCGCTCTCCCGGCTGACGATGTAGTCGACGTAGCCCCAGTCCTCCGGCGCGATGCCCGCCGCCGCCATCCACGCGGCCGGGTCGCCCCCTCCGGTGTAGTACATGGGGCCGCCACCGCCCCCGCCACCGGACGACTCGCCCGATTCCTCGGACGAGCCGGAGCCCGGATCCGAGGCGGGCTCCGGGGTCGGCGTGGGGGTCGGCGTGGGCGTCACGTACACCTCGAAGCCCTCGCGCGCGATCGGGGTCGCCTGAACGCCCTGAGCGCCCTGCACCGTGATGTCGAAGGTCTGGGCGTCCTTGGCGGCCAGCGAGTACACGCTCTGCGCGGCCGCCGGTTCGTCGGCGGACGGGGTCGCCATGGCGATGCCCGCCGGCGCGACGATCGCAGCGGAGAAACCGACGACGGCCAGACCGGCGAGGATCGTCGCGGTCGTGCGGCGCCGGGGCGTCGCGGCGCCTCGGCGCGGCGCCTTCGCGCGGACGGAGACGTCGGCTCGGGCAGCGTCCGTCGAAACCAAATCGTTATCGGGAGTCACAATGCGCCCCAGTCTAGCGACCCGATGCTGAATCCACCATGAGCACGCGCACTCGCGGTCAGCGGACCGCGAGGAGCACCTCGATCGTGGCGTCCAGCAGCGCATCCACCTGCTCCTCGCGGTATCCGCGCCGCTGCATCCGGAAGGCCGTGTGACGGACCTGCTCCGCCGACAGCGCGTCACCGTCGCGGAGGTAGCGGACGATCCGCTCGGCCACGTGGTCCACCTCGTCCACCCGGTAGCCGAAGGTGAGCAGTCCCGTCCGCGCGAAGCGATGCCCCTTCGGGCGGTTCAGGTGGTCCAGGATGACCTGGGCCTCGGAACGCGCGCGGCTCACCCAGGCGCGCGCGCCCTTCTGCGAGAGCGCCGTGCTGCGCTCGCGTCCCGCGAACGCGTCCTCGACCCGCGCCAACGCGGCGTCGACCTCGGCGATGCGGTAGCCGCCGCGGACGAGCGGGAACGAGACGGCCCGCACGCTGGCCGCGTCGAGCTCGGGCGGGTTCGCCTCGAACGCGGTCTTGGCCCGCGCGAGGAAGGCGTCCACCGCGGAACGCTGATAGCCCTTCTCGCGTCCCTGAGCGAGGGGGAAGGGCGCCGAGGCGCCGTCGGCCGGAGAGGAGGAGAGGGTCACGATACCGCCAGGGGGCTGAGGAGATGGAACAGGGCCAGGGCGACCACCGCAGAGGGGAGGATGCTGTCGAGACGATCGAGGAGGCCTCCGTGGCCGGGGAGCCACGAGCTCATGTCCTTGATGCCGAGGTCGCGCTTGAGCATCGACTCGGCGAGGTCGCCGAGGGTCGCGGATGCGACCAGGGCGGCGCCGATGATCAGTCCCGCCCACCACGGCAGCCCGAGCAGGAAGACGCCGAGCAGCGCACCGGCGAGGAGGGAGCCCGCGACCGCGCCCGCGAAGCCCTCCCAGGTCTTCTTCGGGCTCACCCGCGGAGCCATCGGATGCCGCCCGCCCCGGCCGAACAGCAGGCCGGAGGCGTAGGCGGCGGTGTCTGCCACGACCACCACGATGATGAACGAGAGCACCCACCACTCCCCCCGCTCCTCGCGCAGCAGCATGAGCGCGGTCGCAGCGAGGAAGGGGATGTATATCTGGATGAACCCCGCGGAGACGGCGTCGGTGAGGACGTCGCCGTACGTGCGCCCGTCCCTGGCGGCCATCTGCCCGACCAGGCGCCACACCACGACGACGAACACCGCGACGAAGAGCATCACCCAGCACAGCCACGGGTCGGCGAAGTAGCCCGCCGTGACGAGCGCCGCGCCGACGACGAGCTGCGGCCAGAGATCCACCCGTCGCCCGCCCGTGCGCAGGGCGAGGACGAGCTCTCCGATCGCCAGCAGCGCCGCCGCGACCGCGAAGATCACGAACGCCCACTTGACGAACACGAGGGACGCCAGCAGGGCCCCGCCGATCAGCAGCCCGATCAGGATCGCCACGACGAGGTCACGGCCCGTCCGCTCCTTGATGCGCTCGTTCGCCTGGTCGAGCTGATCCCGGGCGTGCGAGACCTGAGTGCCGATCTCGGCCTTCTTCGCCTGCCACTGCGCATGCAGCTGATCACCGTGGCGAGGAGCGGGAAGCGGAGGGCGCGGCGGGATGTCCTGCGGTTCGTCCGCCGAAGGACCTGTCATCCCGACCTCACACCTCGAGCAGTTCGGCCTCTTTGCGCTTCACAGCCTCGTCGATGAGGTCGACGTGCTGGCGCGTGAGGGCGTCCAGCTCCTTCTCGCCGCGGGCGATCTCGTCTTCACCGAGCTCGCTCTTGAGCCCGTCGAGCTCGTCCTTGGCCTTGCGGCGGATGCCGCGGACGTGGACCTTCGCGTCCTCGCCCTTGGACTTCACGAGCTTGACGTACTCCTTGCGGCGGTCCGCCGTGAGCTCCGGCATCGTCACCCGGATGATGTTGCCGTCGTTCGAGGGGTTCGCGCCGAGGTTCGGCATGTCGCGGACGGCCTGTTCGATGGCCTTCAGCGCGGACTTGTCGTAGGGCGTGATCAGGAGCGTGCGCGCCTCGGGGTTGGCCAGGGACGCGAGCTGGGCGAGCGGAGTGGGCGAACCGTAGTAGTCGACCATCAGCTTCTGGAAGAGCTGCGGGTTCGCGCGGCCGGTGCGCACCGTGGCGAAGTCCTCCTTCGCAGCCTCGACGGCGCGCTGCATGCGGGAAGTGGTGTCGGCGAGGACGTCCGCGATCACGGGGGCTCCAATCGTCAGAGGGTTCGTCTCAGTCTACTCGGGGCGGCCCGCCGCCCCCGTGCGGGGCGCCGGGCCGGGCGCGGCGCTCAGGCCGTGACGCGGGTGCCGATGGCCTCGCCGCGCAGCGCACGGGTGATGTTGCCGGCCGGCTCCATGCCGAACACGCGCATGTCCATGCCGTTGTCCATGCAGAGGCTGAACGCCGTCGAGTCCACGACCTTGAGCCCCTTCTGCAGGGCTTCGCGGTAGGTGACGTGGTCGATGCGCTCCGCGGACGAGTCCTTGTTCGGGTCCGCGGTGTAGATCGCGTCCACGCCGTTCTTGGCGACGAGCACCTCGGTCGCGCGGATCTCGAGCGCCCGCTGGGCGGCGACGGTGTCGGTGGAGAAGTACGGAAGGCCGGCGCCGGCACCGAAGATGACGACGCGCCCCTTCTCCATGTGCCGCTCGGCGCGGAGGGGGATGTAGGGCTCGGCGACCTGGGTCATGGCGATCGCGGACTGCACGCGCGGCTCGGCGCCGGCCTGCTCGAGGAAGTCCTGGAGGGCGAGGGCGTTCATGACGGTGCCCAGCATGCCCATGTAGTCCGCACGTCCGCGGTCCATCCCGCGCTGGCTCAGCTCCGCGCCGCGGAAGAAGTTGCCTCCGCCGACCACGACCGCGATCTCGACCTCGTCGGTCGCCGCGGCGATCTCTCGGGCGATCTGGCCGACGATGTCGGGGTTGACCCCGAGCTGGCCGCCGCCGAACGCCTCGCCCGACAGCTTCAGAACGACGCGACGGCGTCCGGATCCTTGCATCATGGGGTTGTTCCTCTCGTCCCTGATCAAAATAGCGTGCGCGCCTCGCGGCGGGCATGAAGAAGGGGTTCGGATCGCGATGATCCGAACCCCTTCCGCGGTCTTACGCGCCGACCTTGAAGCGCGCGAAGTCCGTCACCGTGATGCCGGCGTCCTTCGCGACCTGGCCGACGGACAGCTTGTTGTCCTTGGCGTAGTCCTGCTCGAGGAGCGCGACCTGCTTGAAGAACGCGGACACACGGCCCTCGACGATCTTCGGCAGGGCCGCCTCCGGCTTGCCCTCGTTGCGGGATATCTCGGTGACGATCTCGCGCTCCTTCTCCACGTCCGCTGCCGGGACGTCCTCACGGGTGAGGTACGACGGGTTGGCGAAGGAGATGTGCTGGGCGATGCTGCGCGCGGTCTCCGCGTCGTCACCCGTGTAGGCGACGACGACGCCGATCTGCGGCGGCAGGTCCTTGCTCGTGCGGTGCAGGTACACCGAGACGGCGTCGCCGGTCACGGTGCGGACGCGCCGCAGCTCGACCTTCTCGCCGATGATGGCGGCCTCGTCGGAGATCAGCTGCTCGACGGTCTGGCCGCCGGCGGAGGCCGCGAGGACCTCCTCGACGGTGTTCGCCGACGCCGCGGCGGCCGCGTCCGCGACCTTCTCGGCCAGCGCGATGAAGCGCTCGTTCTTCGCGACGAAGTCCGTCTCGCAGGCGAGCTCGATCAGCGTGACGCTGTTGCCGTTCTCGCGGGCGACGACCAGACCCTCGCTGGTGGAGCGGTCGGCGCGCTTGGCGTTGCCCTTGGCACCCTTGAGACGCAGGATCTCGGTGGCCTTCTCGACGTCGCCGCCGGCCTCCTCGAGCGCCTTCTTGGTGTCGACCATTCCCGTGCCGAGCTGCTCACGCAGCGCCTTGATGTCGGCGATGGTGAAGTTGGCCATGTGTGGTGGCTCCTTGCTACGTGTCGTGTGTGTACGAGGGATTACTTGTCGGCGGCCTCAGCGGCGGCGACCTCGGCGGGCGCCTCCTCGGCGGCAGCGGCGATCGCCTCGTCGTGCGCGGCGGCACCGGCCTCGTCCGCGGCCGTCTCGGTCGCAGCGGTCTCGGTCGCAGCGGCCTCGGTGGCGGCCGCCTCGGCGTCGCCGCCCTCGAGCAGCTCGCGCTCCCACTCGGCGAGCGGCTCGGCGTCGCCCTGCTCCGGGTTGTGCTTCTGCTGCAGGCCCTCGGCCGCGGCGTCGGCGATGATGCGCGTCAGCAGCGAGACGGAGCGGATCGCGTCGTCGTTGCCGGGGATCGGGTACTGGAAGTCGTCCGGGTCCGCGTTCGTGTCGAGGATGCCGATGACCGGGATGCCCAGCTTCTTCGCCTCGTCGATGGCGAGGTGCTCACGCTTGGCGTCGACGACCCACAGGGCCGACGGGGTCTTGGTGAGGTTGCGGATGCCGCCCAGCGACTTGTGCAGCTTGTCGAGCTCGCGCTTCTTGAGCAGCAGCTCCTTCTTGGTGAAGCCCGAGGCGGCGGGGTTCTCGTAGTCGAGCTCCTCGAGCTCCTTCATGCGGGCCAGACGCTTCGCGATGGTCGAGAAGTTCGTCAGGAGGCCGCCCAGCCAGCGCTGGTTGACGTAGGGCTGGCCCACGCGGGTCGCCTGCTCGGCGAGGATCTCCTGCGCCTGCTTCTTGGTGCCGACGAAGAGGATCGTCCCGCCGTGCGCGACGGTCTCCTTGACGAAGTCGTAGGCGCGGTCGATGTAGGCCAGCGACTGCTGCAGGTCGATGATGTGGATGCCACTGCGCTCCGTGAGGATGAAGCGCTTCACCTTCGGGTTCCACCGGCGGGTCTGGTGTCCGAAGTGCACGCCGCTGTCGAGCAGCTGGCGGATGGTGACGACGGCCATGGTCGTACTCCCCTGTTCTGGCGGTTCTCGCCGTTGCGGTTGATCGCCGACCGGGCGGTCGGCTGTCCTGGTGCCCGGCGCACACCCCGCCCTCGGAAGGGACCGATGGGGTGTCGCACCACGATGGACGCTGTGGGCACGCGTAGTCACCTCGATCGCTCGAGATGCCTTGTCAGTGTATCAGCCTCGACGCCTCGCGAGCACCGCCCTCGTCCTGCACGAACACCGGTCCCCGGCCCGTCGTCCACCGTTCCGGCGCGGGGTCCGCGCCGACGGCGGCGCCCCGGCATCATCGGGCCATGCCGCCACGTCGTCTCCCTCCCGGTCGCGTCGCTCCGCCGCTCGCTCTCATGCTCCTCCTCGTCCTCCTCGGCTCCCCCGGGTCGGCCGCGGGAGCCGTCACCGCCGCGGCGACCATCTCCGCCCCGTCGGCTCCCGCGGCGACGGCTCCTGCGGGAGCCGACTGGCGATGGCCCGTGTCCGGACCCCGAACCGTCGTCGCCCCGTTCCGCGCCCCGGCGCACGCGTACGGCCCCGGCCATCGCGGGATCGACGTCGCCGCCGCCGGCCCCGTGAGGGCGCCGGCCGACGGCACGATCGCGTTCCGCGGCACCGTGGTGGATCGCCCGCTCCTCACGATCGACCACGGCGACGGGCTCGTCACGACTTACGAGCCCCTGCAGAGCGACCTCGACCCGGGCGCGGCGGTCGCCGTCGGAGACGCCGTCGGCGAGCTGGCTCAGGGAGGACACGCACCGCCCGGGACGCTCCACGTCGGCGTCCGGTGGCACGGCGAGTACATCAATCCCCTGCTGCTGTTCGGCGAGGTGCCGCGCGCCGTCCTGCTCCCCTGCGGCGGGGTGGTCTGCTGAGCGGTTCTCCGCTCACGCCCGGGGATGCGCGAGGCGGTACGTCGCGGTCAGCCGCTCGGCGGACACGTGCGTGTAGATCTGCGTGGTGCCGAGGCTGGCGTGCCCCAGGATCTCCTGCACCGCCCGCAGGTCCGCGCCGCCGTCGAGCAGATGCGTCGCCGCGGAGTGCCGGAGCGCGTGCGGGCCGACCGTCTCCTCACCGAGCACGGGGCCGAGCGTGCGAGCGACGAGCGCGTAGACGGTCCGCGGTCCGAGCGCGCCGCCGCGCGCGCCCCGGAAGAGGGCGGGTGACGAGCGGTCCGTGCGCGCCGCCAGGGCCGGCCGGCCGCGCCGCAGATAGGCCGCCACCGCGTCCTTCGCGGGGACGCCGAACGGCACCACCCGCTCTCTGTCCCCCTTGCCCCGCACCCGCGCCGTGGCGCGGTCCAGGTCCACATCGTCGACCGCGAGGCCGCAGAGCTCCGAGACGCGCATCCCCGAGCCGTAGAGGAGTTCCAGGACGGCGCTGTCGCGCAGGCGGACCGGATCGCCGCCCGCGGCGTCGTGGCGAAGTTCGTCGAGCAGCTGCCGGAGCGAGTCCGCCGAAGCGACCGCGGGGAGCGATCTGCCGCGCTTCGGCGCGACGAGTCGGAGACTGGGGTCGACCGGGATCCGTTCCTCCTCCCTGGCCCAGGCGAAGAAGGAACGGGCGGCGGCCGTCCGGCGCGCCAAGGTCGCGCGGGCGTCGCCGCGCTGCGTGGCGCGCCAGAGCCACTCCCTCAGGGTCTCGAGGTCCACGTCCGCCAGTTCCGGGTCGCCGGCGGCCCGGACCAGATCGGTCAGATCGTTGCGATACGCGCGGATCGTCGCCGCGGACAGCCGCCGCACCGACGCCAGGTGCGTCGTGAAGTCGTCCAGCGCGTGGGAGAGTCGCACCCTCCCAGTGTGCGGCCCCGGCCGTTCGCAACGAGGAGCCTCGCCGTCAGACCGGCAGCCGACGCCACCCGCCGGGTGTGCGTACGACCGCCCCGTCCAGTTCCAGGATCCCGAGCAGCGCCGTGACCCGCTCCAGTGAGAGTCCGGCCGCACGGGCCAGCTCATCGACCGCGCGTCCGTGCCGCGTGCTCAGCGCGTCGGCGATCCGGATCATGTCCGGGTCCTCCGCGGGGATGCTCGGGGGCGCGGACGGGGCGGCCCCGAGCAGCTCCCGGACCTCGTCGGCGGTCGTGACGCACTGCGCCGCATATTCGCGGAGCAGGCGATGGCACCCGGCCGATGTCGCCGACGTGATCGGTCCGGGAACCGCGCCGAGCGGGCGTCCGAGCGACGCGGCGTGACCCGCGGTGTTCAGCGAGCCGCTGCGCCGCCCCGCCTCCACGACCACGGTGGCCGCGGCGACGGCCGCGATCAGGCGATTGCGGGCGAGGAAGCGCCATCGCGTGGGCGCCGTCCCGCACGGGACCTCGCTCACGACGGCTCCCGAGCCGGCGACGCGAACGAGGAGCCCCGCGTGTCCGCTCGGGTAGGCCCGGTCCACTCCGCCCGCGAGGATCGCCAGCGTCCGGCCGTCCGTTCCCAGAGCGACCCGGTGCGCCACCCCGTCGATCCCGTAGGCGCCGCCGGAGACGATGGAGGTCCCGTCGGCGGCGAGCGGGCCGACGATCTCGGCGGCCGCGTGCTCGCCATACGCCGTCGATGCCCGCGCCCCCACCACGGCGACGCCGAGCTCGCCGAGCGCCGACGGGTCGCCGCGGACCCAGAGAGCATGCGGCGCGTGCGGTCCGAGATCGGCGATCCGCCCGGGCCAGTCCGGATCGTCCGGGAGCAGCAGCGACGCCCGCACCCGGGACGCGCCGGCGAGCGCCGCGAGGACCGCCTCTCGCCGGAGGCGTGGCGCCCACCGGCGCCCCGCCTCCTGAAGGGCACGGCGGGCCGGGCGCCCGGAGTCCTTCTCCCCCGCGGAGGACGCGGCCGCGCCGAAGACCTCCTCCAACGCGTCCCGGGCGCCGAGCGCAGCGACGAGGGCACCGGAGACGCCGTCGCCCGGCTCGGCGATGACGCTCCACACGACGCCCGCGCGGGCCTCGTCGGTCGAGCCCGCCGCGCGGACCTCGCCGAGCCTTCTGCCGATCTCGGGGTCGTCCATGATCGCCATGAGCTCCGCTGCCGGATCCACCCCGCGGTCGTGCTCGGTCACGCCGCCAGCCCCTTCTTCAGGAACAGCGCCCGGCCGACGTGCTCCAGCCGCGGTGCGGCCGCACCGTCGAGGTCCGCGACGGACCATGCCAGTCGCAGGACGCGATCGTAGCCGCGCAGGGTGATCGCGCCCCGACGCAGCGCCCGGTCGAGGGGCTCGCGCACCGGCGTCGGAAGCCGGTAGGCGCCACGTCGGAGCCACGCCCCGGGAACATGTGCGTTCACCCGCCACGGCGTGCCCCGCCAGCGTCGCGCCGCCCTCTCGCGCGCCTCCCGGACCCGATCGCGTGCCTGCGCCGTGGAGACGGTGCCACGCGTCCCGGCCGTGGCGAGGTCCGCGGAGACCCGGGCCACCTGGATCTCGATGTCGAGGCGGTCGCGCAGCGGACCCGACAGTCGCGACGCGTAGCGCCGGACGGCCGCGGGCGGGCAGACACACTCTTCCCCGGTCACACCGTAGACCCCGCACGGGCACGGATTGGTCGCCAGGACGAGCTGGAAGCGGGCCGGGAAAGAGGCGGTGAACTCGGACCGATGGATCTCGATCCGCCCCGATTCCAGCGGCTGCCGCAGCGCGTCGAGGACGGCACGCGGCGCCTCCGACGCCTCGTCGACGAACAGCAGTCCGCCGTGCGCGCGGACGATGGCGCCCGGCCGGACCTGGCGGGACCCGCCTCCCACCAGCGCGGCGAGGGAGGCGCTGTGGTGAGGCGCGACGAACGGTGGCCGACGATCGAGATCCACGACCGCCTCACCCGCCAGGGAGCGGACGCACGCGACGTCCAGAGCCAGGTCGTCGTCGAGGTCCGGCAGGATGCCGGGGAGCCGTCGCGCGAGCATCGTCTTCCCCGCGCCCGGCGGGCCGCTCAGGAGCACGTGGTGACCGCCGGCCGCGGCCACGGTCAGCGCGGACACGGCCTCGTCCTGGCCGATGACCTCGTCGAGATCCGGCTCCCGCTCCGTCGTCGTCGAGCTCTCCGCACGGGGGAGTCGCTCCGGTGCTGCAGGAGGATCCAGCTCGGCGCCGTGGAGCACCGCGGCATGGGCGAGCGTCGCGACGGCATGCACGTCCAGCCCGGGGACGAGCCGCGCCTCCGCCTCGTTCGCCCTCGGAACGATCGCTCGGGCGATCCCGGCCCGGACGGCGGCGTGAAGCGCGGGGAGCACGCCCGCCACGGGCCGAAGCCGGCCGTCCAGCCCGAGCTCCCCGATGTGCACGGTGCGAGCCAGCGACGCGATGTCCAGTCTGCCCTCGGTGCCGAGGGCGGCGAGCGCGATCGCCAGGTCGAACCCCGAGCCGTGCTTCGGCAGGCTCGCCGGCGACAGGTTCACCGTGAGCTTGCGCCGCGGAAGCTCCACGCCGCTGTTCTTGCAGGCGTTGTGGACGCGACGCACGGCCTCGCTCAGCGCCCGGTCGCCGAGACCGATCAGATGGAACTCCGGCGTCTGCTGCGAGAGGTCGGCCTCGACCTCGACGAGATGGCCGGTGATGCCGGTCAGAGCGACCGCCCAGGTGCGGGAGGTCCGCGACCCCGAGGTCCCCTCCTCCAGGAGCTCCGCCGTCATCGCAGGTCCGTCAGGTGCTCGAGGATGCCGCAGGAGGGTTCCGATCCGACGATCCCGATGGCCTCCAGCCGCAGCGGCCGGCCGCGCGCCGACAACGGGTGCTCCCGCACCCACGCATGCGCCAGGCGCCACATCCGTCGCCGCTTGCGCTCGTCGATCGCTTCGAACGGGTGCCCGAACAGAAGACTGCGCCGCGTCTTCACCTCGACGAACACGAGGACGTCGCGCCACTCGGCCACGATGTCCAGCTCGCCGAGCTCGCACCGCCAGTTGCGCGCGAGGATCCGGTATCCGAGATCCGTCAGATAGAGGGCCGCCCGGTCTTCGCCGGCTCGCCCGAGGTCGTCTTTCGCTGCCATGCCGACAGCCTCGTGCGCTCAACCGCCGCGTCCGGTGCGGGCCGCGGGATCCGCGGAGAACAACGCGTCGTCGCCGGGTGTGGAGGACGAGGCTCGCCGACCCCGCGAGAACACGTGCCCTCCGCCGAAACACGGGTCCTCCGCCCGGGGCGTGATCCTCCGCAGGTGCGCGTGACCTCCGCGGAACAGAATCCGTCCCGGAGGACAACACCCCTTCGCGCGGACGAATGCCGGTCAACCCGCCGCCGACGCGCGCGATCTCCGCACGAGCGCGCGACCTCCGCACGAGCGCGTGACCTCCGCACGAGCGCGCGACCTCCGCGGAACAGAATCCGTCCCGGAGGAGAACACCCCTTCGCGCGGACGAATGCCGGTCAACGCTCCGCCGACGCGCGCGACCTCCGCCGATGCGCGGGATCTCCGCAGGAACGCATGGCCTCCGTATGAGCGCGCGACCTCCGTAGGAACGCGTGACCTCCGCGGAACGGAAGCCGTTCCGGAGGACGACACTCCTCCGCGCGGACGAATGCCCGTCAACCCTCCGTAGAAACGCGCGATCTCCGCACGAGATTGCGACGAGCGACGGCGGGTCGGCCGTCGCTCAGAGCTGTGTCACTCGCCGTCGAGCGAGAGCTCCTGCGGAAGCTCGAACTCCCGCCGGGACAGCTCCTCGATGTTGACGTCCTTGAACGTGAGCACACGCACGGCCTTCACGAAGCGGTCCGCCCGGTAGATGTCCCAGACCCAGACGTCGGTCATGGACACCTCGAAGTAGAAGTCGTGCTCGGTGTCCCGGCGGACGACGTTGACGTCGTTCGCGAGATAGAAGCGGCGCTCGGTCTCGATCACGTAGGCGAACTGCGAGACCACGTCGCGGTACTCGCGATACAGGGCGAGCTCGAGCTCACGGTCGTAGTCGTCGAAGGCGTCCTCATCCATATCCGTCCATCCTAGGCCGTGCGGGCCGCTGCCGACGCCCCGTCGCCGACGGGTCAGAAGAGCGTGGGGGCCTCCGCGATCGCCCACGACGACCGGTGCAGCGGGCTCAGCCCGAGCCGGCGGATCGCGTCACGGTGCTCCGGGCTCGCATAGCCCTTGTTCCGCTCCCACTGGTAGTCGGGGTGGGTCTCGTGGAGGTCTACCATGAGGGCGTCGCGGGCGACCTTCGCGATGACCGACGCGGCGGACACGGAGGCGCAGTCGCGGTCGCCCTTCACGACCGTGCGCACGGTGACGGAGGACGGGTGGACCGCGGACAGGTAGTCGTGGTTCCCGTCGAGGATGACGAGCGCCGTGGCCGGATCCACGGCGTCGGCGCACGCGGCGATCAGCGCTCGCGAGGCGGCGAGCCCGAGCGCGCGCATGATCCCGACCTCGTCGATCTCCGCGTTGTCCGCCCAGCCGACGGCGCTGGACAGCACCCACCCCTGGGCACGGGCGGCGACGTCGGCACGACGGGCGGACGGCACGAGCTTGGAGTCGCGCAGCCCCTCGGGCACGCGTCGCCGGGCACCCGAGGCGTCGATGATCGCGGCGCCGACCGCGACCGGGCCGGCCAGAGCGCCTCGGCCGACCTCGTCGAGGGCGATGATGTGCTGGTGCTCGCGCAGCAGGCGGCGCTCCAGCGTCAGCCGAGGCGCGACGACGGTCACCGCGCGTCCTCCTCGCGCTCCCGCTCCTCGACGCCGTTGAACACGGCGTAGTGGCCGTCGATGAGCCCGAACCGGTCGAAGGGCCAGCTGATGAGGAACGCGCGTCCGACGACGTTGTCGAGCGGGACGAAGCCGTTCCCGGGCTGGTCCTGGTTGTACCGGGAGTCCTGGGATCGGTCGCGGTTGTCGCCAAGCACCCACACCGATCCGGCGGGGACGGTGACGTCGAACGGGATCTCCGACGCGAGCGTGTCCCCCGGGGGGAGCTTGAGGTACGACGATTCGTCGATCGGAGAGCCGTTGACCGTGATCTGGCCGAGCGAATTGCAGCACTGCACCCGGTCGCCCGGGAGTCCGATCACCCGCTTCACGAGGTGGTCGTCCGAGTCCGGCGCCGCGATGCCGACGATCGTCAGGAGCCACTCCCCCGCCTCCAGCAGGGGCGATCGCGGAGGCTGCGGCTCACTCGGCGGCAGCCACCCGCCGGGGTCCTTGAAGACGACGACGTCACCGCGGTGATACGGGTTCCAGCGGGGCGTGATCTCGTCGACGAGGATCCGGTCCTTGACCAGGAGCGTGTCCTCCATGGAGCTGGAGGGGATGAAGAAGCTGCGCACGATGAAGCTCTTCACCAGGAAGGAGACGAGCACGGCGACGAGCACGATGACGAGCACGTCCCTCAGGAACACGAGCCAGCCGCGACGGCGCGACGGGGCACGGCGGTCGCGGCGCAGCGCAGCCGGAGCGGAGGCGGTCTCGTCTGTCATCGGCTTCCTTCACGAGGGGAACGGCCGCCTCGTGACGGCCTCTCTAGCGTCGCACACGTCGGGGAGAACAGAGCACCCCGGGACACCGTGTCCCGGGGTGCTCTGTGATGGATCGGCGCGTCAGTTCTCGCGCTTCTCCTTGATCTTCGCCTTCTTGCCGCGGAGGTTGCGCAGGTAGTAGAGCTTCGCGCGACGCACGTCACCGCGGGTGACGACCTCGATGTGGTCGATCACCGGGGAGTGCACCGGGAAGACGCGCTCGACGCCGACCTGGAAGCTGATCTTGCGGACCGTGAAGGTCTCGCGCACGCCGTCGCCCTGGCGGCCGATGACGACGCCCTGGAAGACCTGGATGCGGGAGCGGTTGCCCTCGGTGATGTTCACGTGCACCTTCACGGTGTCGCCGGGGCCGAAGGCGGGGATGTCGGAGCGGAGCGAAGCCGCGTCGACGGCGTCGAGGATCTGCATGATCGTCTCTCTCTGCACTCGCCTCAGGTCGCGTGCACTCGGAAGGAAGGAAGGATGGTGTGTGTCGAACGGCGCGCAGGGCGTCCGCAGGCTCCCCTGAGGCAGAGCCGGGTCACGGCACAAGGATTCATTCTGTCATGGATCTCGCACCGTTCCAAAACGCGGACGGCGCCGCGCAGGGTGCGCGTCAGTGCCCGCCGGCGTCGCCGGGGCGTCCTGCCTCCGCGATCACGATGACCTCGCCGCGCGGCGTCCCCCGGACCGGCCCGCTGCGGTCGTCACCGCCGATTGTGGTCGCCCAGATCGTCTCGGACTGGGCGACGACGCGGCGCCCGCCCCGCGCCTCGCTCCACAGCTGCCAGAGCGACGACCAGAACAGGGCGAGGAACGCCGCGATCGCGCCGGTGAGGAGCCAGGCGAAGGCCCCCTCCGGGAAGCAGCCCACCGCGACCGTGAGGCCGTGCCACACCGTGAAGCCCAGCACGTCCCACCACGACACCGCTCGCTCGGCCCGGACCGAGGGACGCGCGCGCACGAGCAGCAGGAGCACGAGCTGCCCCACCAGCACCGACGGCACGGCGATGAAGAGGACCCAGAGGAACGCCCATCCGCCCGCCTGGAACACGCCCCAGCCCACGAGGAGCCATACCGGCAGCACGGCCGCCGCCAGCGGGAGCCATCGGAAGAACACGCGCCGCAACCACATACCGAGATCGTACGTCGCTCCCGTCCGGCGGGCGCCGATCTTCCGCGATCATGAGCGAAGTCGCAGGCACGGATGCGGGAGAATGGAGGGCGACGAGAGGAACACCCCCGATGATCGAACTGCGCACGCCCACCGAGATCGACGAGATGCGCGCCGCCGGGCGCTTCGTGGCCGAGACGCTGGCGACCCTGCGCGACGAGACGAAGGTCGGGACCAACCTGCTCGCGATCGACCGCCGCGCGCACGACCTCATCCGCAAGGCCGGCGCGGAGTCGTGCTACATCGACTACCACCCCTCGTTCGGCGCGAGCCCGTTCGGCAAGGTGATCTGCACATCCGTGAACGATGCCGTCCTGCACGGCCTCCCCCACGACTACGCGTTGCGCGACGGCGACCTCGTCTCGCTCGACTTCGCCGTGTCGGTGGACGGGTGGGTGGCGGACTCCGCCGTCTCGTTCGTCGTCGGCACGCCCCGCGACGAGGATCTCCGCCTGATCGACACGACCGAGCGCGCGCTGGATGCGGCCATCGCTGCGGCGACCGTCGGCAATCGCATCGGCGACATCTCCGCCGCGATCGCCGCCGTCGCACGCGGCGAGGGCTACTCGATCAACACGGACTTCGGCGGCCACGGCGTCGGCCGGATCATGCACGGCGACCCGCACGTGCCCAACGACGGCCGCGCCGGACGGGGCTTCCCGCTGCGCGCAGGCCTCGTCATGGCGCTCGAGCCCTGGTTCCTCGCCACGACGGACGAGCTGATCACCGACCCGGACGGCTGGACGCTGCGCAGCGCCGACGGCTCGCGGGGCGCGCACTCCGAGCACACCATCGCGGTCACGGAGGACGGCCCGATCATCCTCACCGACCGTTCCTTCCTCGGCGTCGACTGACCGCACTCAGGCGGGCGGCGACGCTTCCCCGCCGCGGCCTCGGCTGTCATCCTGGGTCCATGATCCCGCAGGACCGCCCCGTGCCGCATCGGCTCTTCCTCGCGCGCCACGGCCAGACGACCTGGAACCGGGAGGGACGCCTGCAGGGACAGCTCGACTCGCCGTTGACCTCGGACGGCGTCGTCCATGCCCGGGAGATCGCACGCCGAGTGCGCGGTCGCGGCATCCGGACCATCTGTTCGAGTCCGCTCGGCCGGGCGGTGCGCACCGCCGAGATCATCGCCGAGATCCTGGAGGCCGAGGTGGTCCTCGTCCCCGGTCTCGCGGAGATCCATCATGGAACCCTGGCAGGACGGACCTGGGCCGAGATCGAGGCGGAGCTCCCGGGCACTCGCGCAGAGCGTGCGGACAACCGCTACGGATGGGCCTTCCCCGGGGGCGAGAGCTACGCCCAGGCCCGCGGTCGGGTCCGGCAGGCGCTCGAGCACTGCACGGAGGTCGCCGACGGCGTTCCGCTGCTCATCTCCCACGAGATGATCGGACGGATGCTCCGCGGCGAGATGCGGGGGCTGAGCCCGCACGCCTCGTTGGACCTCCGGCATCCCCACGGGGTGGTCTTCGAGCTCACGCACGAGGCGGAGCGGGTGCTCTGACGCGCTCAGCCGTCGAGCAGGTCGGGCCTGCGGGCGGCGGTCCGTTCCACCTGCTGCTCGCGGCGCCAGCGCGCGATCCGGCCGTGATCGCCGCTGAGCAGGATCTCCGGCACCGCACGGTCGCGCCAGACGGACGGCTTCGTGTAGGACGGGTACTCGAGAAGGCCGTCCTCGTGCGACTCCTCGACCAGGCTGTCCGGGTTGCCGACCACGCCGGGAATGAGCCGGCCGATGGCCTCGACCATCGCCATGGTGGCCACTTCCCCGCCGTTGAGGACGTAGTCGCCGAGGCTCAGCAGCCGCACGTCGCCGAGCTCGGCCGCATAGTCGAACACGCGCTCGTCGATGCCCTCGTACCGGCCGCATCCGAAGACGATATGATCGTGTTCCGCGAGCGTGCGGGCGGTCGCCTGGGTGAAGACCTCCCCCGCCGGGGAAGGGAACACGATGGTGGGACGCGCGGCGGCGCCGTCGGCCGCGACCAGTGCGTCCAGCGCCTCGCCCCAGGGCTCGGGCTTCATGACCATGCCCGCGCCGCCGCCGTAGGGGGTGTCGTCCACGGTCCGGTGGCGATCGTGCGTCCACTCGCGCAGGTCGTGCACGCGAAGATCGATGAGGCCGCTCTCCTGCGCCCTGCCGAGCAGTGACAGGGTCAGGCCGTCGAAGTACGACGGGAAGATCGAGACGACGTCAATCCGCACCGGGCGCGTCCTGCTCGTCCGCGGGCGCCGCCGCCTCGTCGGCCAGCTCCTCGAACAGTCCCGGCGGAGGCGTCACCACCAGGCGTCCGGCGGCGATGTCGACCGTCGGGACGATCGCGGAGACGAACGGCACCATGACCTCCGCCGCATCTCCGGAGACGCCGGCCCGGCGGACGATGAGCAGATCCTGTGCCGGAAGGTGATCGACGCGGATCACGCGCCCGACGACGACGTCGTCGCGCACGACCTCCAGCCCGACGAGCTGATGGTCGTACCAGGCGTCCTCCTCGGGCGCCTCGGTCTCGTCCTGGTCCATCCAGAGGATCGCCCGGACCAGGCTCTCCGCCGCGGTCCGGTCCTCGACGTCCTCGAAGAAGACGACGGAGCTGCCGTTCATCACGCGATAGTCGCGCACCGTGAGCGACTTCCCGTGCCAGGGAGACGCCTCGGGGACCTGCAGCGTGAACGACGCCCCGGGCACGAACCGCCCCGCTGGATCATCGGTGTAGAGCTCCAGCTTGAGCGCGCCCTTCAGCCCGTGCGCCTTGACGAGCCGGCCCACGCGCAGCTGGTTCCGTCCTCCTGCGCGCCCGTTCGCGGGCACGTCAGTCGTCCGCGACGTCGACACGGACGCGCCGCCCGTCCGCGAGCGCGGAGACGAGCGTGCGCAGAGCCTTGGCGGTGCGGCCGCCGCGCCCGATCACGCGCCCACGGTCGTCCGGGTGCACACGCACCTCGAGCAGTTCGCCTCGCGGCGACGTGGATGCGGTGATGCGCACATCCTCCGGGTGATCGACGATCCCCGTGACGATGTGTTCGAGCGCGGCGGCGAGCACGGCGGATTACTCGGCGTCGGTCGCGGCCTCGGCCGCGTCCTCGACCGGCGCCTCGGCGGGAGCCTCCTCAGCGGGAGTCTCCTTCTTCTCCGCCTTGGGCTTGATGACCGACTTCTTGGCGGCGTCGGCCTCGAAGGCCGGCTTCGCCTCGGCGACCTTGAGCGTGGACTTCGCGTCCTTCTCGCCCTTGAAGGTGCCCCAGTCGCCCGTGATCTTGAGGATGGCGGTGACCTGCTCGGTGGGCTGGGCGCCCACGGACAGCCAGTACTGCGCGCGCTCCGAGTCGACCTCGATGAACGAGGGCTCCTCGGTCGGGTGGTACTTGCCGATCTCCTCGATCACACGACCGTCGCGCTTGGTGCGCGAGTCGGCCACGACGATGCGGTAGTAGGGCGCACGGACCTTGCCGAGGCGCTTGAGACGAATCTTGACAGCCACGATTCTCCTGAATGGTGTGGAAGGAACGAACTGGTCACCTGGAGCGTGGGGTGCACACCCGGTGGAAGCTCTTCGGGTGGATGGCGCGCTGGATAGAGGGTCGAGCGGGCCGTCCGACCCTCTATTCTGCCAGATCGCCCGCCCCGCCGCGAACCGCGTCACGGCGCGCCACGGCCGCGTTCGTGACGCCGCGCGTCAGGGACACGGGGAACGGGCGGCGCCGCGTGCCAGACTGTGCGGGTGACGATCCGCTTCGCCGAATCCGCGCGCTCGACGGTCGGCGTCGAGTGGGAGCTGATGCTCGCCGATCCCCTCTCCGGGGATCTCGTCGGGCGCGCCCCCGAACTGCTGGCCGCGCTGGAGGACGACAGCGCGGCGGAGCGCCACACCGTCACCGGCGAGCTGCTCACCAACACGATCGAGGTCACCAGCGGCGTGGGCGCCACCGTCGCGCACGCGATCGACGACGTCCGCCGGGCGATCCAGGCCGTCCGCGCGGCGACGGATCCCGCCGGCATCGCGCTGCTGTCGGCGGGCAGCCATCCCTTCGCGCAGTGGTACGACCAGCGGGTCAGCGACAAGACCCGCTACCACACCCTCATCGATCGCACCCAGTGGTGGGGGCGGAACATGATGATCTGGGGGATCCACGTCCATGTCGGGATCGAGGACCGAGACAAGGTGCTCCCGATCATCGGCGCGCTGACCGCCTATCTCCCGCATCTGCAGGCCCTCGCCGCCTCGAGCCCGTTCTGGGCGGGCGAGCGCACGGGATACGCGTCCAACCGCGCGCTCGTGTTCCAGCAGCTGCCGACCGCGGGATTGCCGTGGCCGCTGACCACCTGGGCCGAGTTCGAGGCCTACCTGGAGGACATGCGCAGGACGGGGGTGATGGCCGATGCCACCGAGGTGCGCTGGGACATCCGGCCCGCACCCCGCTGGGGCACGATCGAGGTGCGCGCCTGCGACGGCCTGTCGACGCTGCCCGAGCTCGCCGCCGTCGCGGCGCTCGTCCAGACACTCGTCGAGAAGTTCTCCCGCGAGCTCGACGAGGGCCGGATCCTCCCGACCATGCCGCCGTGGTTCCACCGCGAGAACAAGTGGCGCGCGGCGCGCTACGGACTCGACGCCGAGGTCATCGTGGACTCCTCGGGATCGCAGCGGCCGGTCCGCGAGCACCTCGCCGAGACGCTCGAGCTCCTGGCCCCGGTCGCGCTGGACCTGCAGTGCCCCGCCGAACTCACCCGGGTGGCGGGGATCCTCGACACCGGGGCGAGCTACGCCCGCCAGCTCGCGGTCGCGGACGCGCAGGGCGACCTGCGGGCCGTCGTCGCGCATCTCATGGAGGAGTTCCGTGCAGGGCTCGACTGAGCCCGCCGCTCAGCGCTCGCCCGACTCCGCCAGCCGGCGCGCCAGCCCCTCGTCGAGCACCACGTCGGTGACGAGCCCGGCGGAGATCGCCGCCTGGAGGCTCGGGAGCTTCTGGAGCCCGGCGACGACGCAGAGACGCCGCGGCACACGACGCAACCGGTCGAGCGTCGGCCCGGTGGCCCTCGCGTTGAGACGGATGTCCTGCCAGGTGCCGTCCGCACGGAAGAAGACCGTCGCGACGTCTCCAATGGCACGATCCTCGCGCAGGCTCCGGTAGTCGTCACGGCTGAGGTAGCCGCCGACGTACACGCGGCTGGGCACCTCGGCCGTCGGCGAGCCCAGGCTGAACACCGCGATGTCCATCTTCGCCTGAAGGTCCAGCACGCGCCGCGTGCTGCGCTCGCGCCACATCGCCTCCCGCGTGAGGGGGTCGTCGAAGAAGGCCGGCACGGGGAACAGCTGCACCTGTGCGCCGAAGGCCCGACCGAACCGCTGCAGGATGTCGCTCGAATACTCCAGACCGCTCGTCTGCGTGTTGCCCGCACCGTTGAGCTGGACGACGGTGGTGCCATGGGTCTCCTGCTGGCCGAGCTCGCGGCTGACCGCGCTGATCGTCGACCCCCACGCGACCCCGACGACCATGTTCGAGTCCACGAAGGACGTCAGCAGCCGGCCCGCGGTGAGCGCCACGCGCTCGAGACGCTCCACCTCGGTCACGCTCTCCGACATCGGCACGACATGTGCGGAGACGCGCAGACGCTGATGGATGCTCTCCTCGAGCATGCCGGCGCGCTCGAACGGCGAGTTGATCCGGATGTCCACCAGCCCGACCTGACGGGCGAAGCTCAGCAGGCGCGAAACCGACGAGCGCGAGGTGCCCAGCTCCTCGGCGATGACCTCCATGGTCTTGTCCTGCATGTAGTAGAGCTGCGCGGCGGTGAGCGCGGCTTCGAGCTTCGCATCGCGCGTCCGTGCATCCTGAGAGCCCATGTCCGACCCCCTTTCCCCCCGATCCTTGCACATTCGTGCACGGAGGTTGCGCAAAGTGCCGAAGGAGTCGATGCTGTGAGCAAGCTCGACGTGATGAGCAGGCAGGAAAGGGGACGACGATGACCGAGCAGCTCTCGTCCGCGCAGGAGCGCACCGATGTCCGACGGGTCCGGGAGGCCGGCCGCACGACCGTTCTGGTGATCGGCGGCGGGATCAACGGCATCTCGACCTTCCGTGAACTGGCTCTGCAGGGCGTCGACGTCGTGCTGGCCGAGCGCGGGGACTTCGCCTCCGGAGCGTCGGCCGCCTCCAGCCACATGGTCCACGGCGGCATCCGCTACCTCGAGAACGGCGAGTTCCGCCTGGTCAACGAATCGGTGCACGAGCGCAACGGACTGCTGAAGATCGCGCCGCACTACGTCAAGCCCCTCCAGACCACGATCCCGATCTACTCGACATTCTCCGGGATCCTGTCGGCGCCGCTGCGCTTCCTCACGCACAAGTCCGGCAAGCCGAAGGAGCGCGGCGCCTTCCTCATCAAGATGGGGCTGATGATCTACGACACCTTCTCGCGCGACGGCGGGACGGTGCCGAGGCACCGCTTCCACGGGCGCAAGAAGTCGCTCGAAGCGCTGCCGATGCTCGATCCGAAGATCAAGTACACCGCCACCTACTACGACGCGTCCATGCACGACCCGGAGCGGCTCGCGCTCGACGTCCTCCAGGATGGCCGGGCCGCGCACCCCGGTGCGGTCGCGCTGAACTACGTCGAGGCCGTGGGGCGCGACGGTGACCGGATCCTCCTGCGCGATCTGGAGACGGGGACCGAGTTCGGCGTGGCGGCGGACGTCGTCGTGAACACCTCTGGCCCCTGGACGGACCTCACCAACGAGGCCCTCGGCACGCAGACGCGGTTCATGGGCGGGACCAAGGGCTCGCACATCGTGCTGGACCACCCGGAGCTGCTCGCGGCAACGGGCGGCCGCGAGATCTTCTTCGAGCACTCCGACGGCCGCATCGTGCTGATCTACCCCCTCAAGGGCCGCGTGCTCGTCGGGACCACCGACATCGACGCCGACCCCCGCGAGATCGCCCTGTGCACGGAGGAGGAGGTCGACTACTTCTTCGACCTGATCCACCACGTCTTCCCGTCGATCTCCGTCGACCGGGGCCAGATCGTCTACCGCTTCTCCGGGATCCGCCCGCTGCCCCGCCACGAGGACACCGCACCCGGATTCGTGTCGCGCGACTACCGCGTCGAGGTCAACCGCGAGGGCGCCGTGCCGCTGGTGTCGCTCGTCGGCGGCAAGTGGACCACCTTCCGCGCCCTGGGCGAGTCCCTGTCCGACACCGTCCTGGGTCTGATCGACCGCACCCGCACCGTCTCCACGGCCGGGCGCGCGATCGGCGGCGGACGCGACTACCCCGCCGACGACGCGCGCGACGCCTGGCTCGCGCGGAGCCTCCCC
>NZ_BCRA01000014.1 GCF_001552355.1 Microbacterium resistens NBRC 103078 | reverse complement strand
CCTGGCCACCGTCACCGGGACCGGGGTCGGCGGGCGCATCCGCAAGGAGGACGTGCTCAACGCCGCCCAGAGCGCCCCGGCCGCCGCCGCAGCACCCGCGGCAGCGGCACCGGCGCCGCGCGAGGTCTCGCCGCTGCGCGGCACGACGCAGAAGATGACCCGCCTGCGGAAGGTGGTCGTCGAGCGCGCCGTTGCGTCCATGCAGCAGACGGCACAGTTGACGACCTTCGTCGAGGTGGACGTCACCGCGCTGGCCGCCTACCGCGACAGTGTGAAGGGGTCCTTCCAGCAGAAGACGGGCGACAAGCTGTCGTTCCTGCCCTTCTTCACGCTCGCCGCGGCGGAGGCTCTGCAGTCGTTCCCGATCATCAATGCGACGGTCGACGGGGACAACATCGTCTACCCGGCCACCGAGAACATCTCGATCGCGGTCGACACCGAGCGCGGACTGCTCACGCCGGTCGTCCGTGACGCGGCGTCGAAGAACCTCGCCCAGCTCGCCCATGAGATCGCGGATCTCGCGGCCCGTACGCGCGACAACAAGCTGAAGCCCGACGAGCTGGCCGGCGGCACCTTCACGGTGACGAACACCGGCTCGCGCGGCGCGCTCTTCGACACCCCGCTGGTGTTCCTCCCGCAGTCCGCGATCCTCGGCACCGGAACCGTGTTCAAGCGCCCCGGCGTCGTGACCGTGGACGGCGTGGACGCGATCGCCGTGCGCTCCTACGTGTTCCTGGCGATCTCGTACGACCACCGGATCATCGACGGCGCCGACGCGGCGCGCTTCCTCGGCGCGGTCAAGGCTCGCCTCGAGGCCGCGGACTTCTCGGCTCAGCTCGGAGTCTGACCCTCCGGTCCAGCCTCTTCGGATGGCGGATCCCCGACGTCGTAGGCGTCGCGGATCCGCCATTCGTCGTCTGTGCGCACGAGGACGAGCATCTGCGAAGCGCCTCTCTCCCGATCGAGCCGGACGGCGGCGACATCGCCGTAGTCCTCGATGAGCACGGCGTCGCCGTCCACGGCGATCGCCCTGCCGGCACCTGGGCTCCCCGTGTCCCGGAGCTCGGGGACCCAGGCCCCTGCGCAGGCGTCCGCCTCCTCCGTCGCCTCACAGGCCTCCGCAGCGCTCAGAAGCGCAGGGACCGCGTCGAGAGGCGAGGCCGTCTCCTCCGGCATCGGGTTCGGCGAGGCGACGACGAGATTCTGCTCGGCATCTGCGGCGGGCGACGCCCCCGGGACCGAACTCGCCGCGTTCCCGCTCGGCGTCGACGCCTCCGGGGGCGGCTCCGTCCCTCCGACAGAGGGCGCGCTCGGCCACAGCATCCCGGCCGCCGAAACGGCCACGGCGACCGCGCCGGCCGCGAGCACCGGACGGCGCCATCGCCGTTCCGGTGCCGACGCGGCCGGCGGCGATGCCGGGCGCGACCCTCGCAGCCTCCGGAGCGCGCTCCACATCCGTGCGCCGACCGGACGCAGGAAGACGCCGGAGAGCCTCGACGCCACGGTGCGCTCGCTCCGCGCGGGCCAGGTTCCCGCGCCGAGATCCTCCGACGTTCGCCGCAGGAAGCGGAGCCGCGGACGGCGTGACCGGCTCGGGTGGGCGTGGTCCTCCGCGACAAGGGATCGCGCGCGGGCATCATCCTCCACGACCCGCCGGAGCTCGCGTGCCCGTACCGGTGTCGGCGGCTGCGTGGCGGCGCCGCCGAGCGGCTTCGGCGCAGCAAGCTCCAGCAGCTCCCGCTCCCACCCGCCGGCACGGTGCGGCAGGCGGCGCCGATCATCGCCGAGACCTTCGCCGATCCGCTGGAGGAGGCGGCCGAGCGCACGGTCACGCGCCTGCGAGGCGAGCGCATCGATGATGCCGCGCGTGGCCTCCTCGATGGAAGAGCCCCGACCGATCACGAACATCGGGCGCCCGTCCGCCGTCAGCCACCATCCGCCCGACAGCGTGTCCTCGCCCGCTTCGACGAGCCCGCGCAGCACGCTCGCGACCAGCGTCGTCGTCTCGCCGGCGGCGAGCGGCGCCTCCGCCGCCCGTCGCATGCGCAGCGCCTGCTCCACCGTCTGCACGCACCACGGAAGGAGCACGTCATGACCGTCGGACCGGCGCACGAGATCGACCGGGCCGACGATGTGCTCGGCGCCGGCGTATCGCCACCCCGACCATCCCACGAGCCCCGCCGCGTCCGTGCAGACCCGGACCTCCTCCCGAGCATCCGTGACCAGGCGTCCGGGAAAGGGACCCTCGCCGGGGTTCAGGGTGCGAACGGTGCGATGGGCGCGGTGCAGCGCCTCGGGCTCGCCGTCTCGGAGATGACTCATGTGCCCATCTGAGCCGACCCCGGGTCCCGTCGCTCCCCCGCCGGCACGATCGGTGCACAACCCGACGTGGACGGTCCTTCGGGGAGGACGACGGTGACGTGTTCGCCCGTCGCGAGACGGGCAGGATCCGGCGGACGGAATCGGTAGGCTGGAAGGCATGGCAAATCGTCGTCCTCAGCCGGAGAAGCGTCCGGGCTTCTTCTCCCAGATCAAGTCGCTCTACCGCTTCACGCGGGAGGAGTACTCCTGGCTGCCGTGGCTGCTCATCGCCATCCTGATCGCCGGCGTGCTCGTCGGGCTGATCGTGGGCTATCTCATCCCGCCCTTCCAGATCTGGTCGTTGATCCTCTGGGCCATCACGGGTCTGATGGTCGGCGTGCTCGGTGCGATGTTCACCATGACGCGGCTGTCGACGAGCGCGATGTACAAGAAGATCGACGGCATGCCGGGGGCGGCCGGTCACGTGCTGAGCACGAGCCTCGGGCGCAACTGGCAGGCGTCCGACACTCCCGTCGGCGTCAACCCCAAGACGCAGGAGGCGGTGTACCGCGCGGTCGGACGCGGCGGCATCGTCGTGGTGGGCGAAGGCGCGCGCGGACGGCTCACGCGTCTGGTCAAGGAGGAGCGCACGAAGGCGCTGCGCGTCGCCCAGGGCGTCCCGGTGAACGTGTACTACCTGGGCCACGGCGAGGACGAGGTCCCGATCGACCAGCTCACCAAGACCATCAAGAAGCTCCCCAAGGCGATCGACAAGGCGACGATGGCGGCGGTGATCAAGCGGCTGGAATCGGTGTCGCAGTCGTTGTCCTCGCTTCCGATCCCGAAGGGCATCGACCCGCTCAAGGCGCGCGCCCCTCGTCCGCGCTGACCCGGGCTCCCGAGCCCAGAAGCCCCGGCCGCTCCGTGAGCGCCGGGGCTTCCGCGTGTCCGCCTATGAGACGGGCGGCAGGGGCTCCTTGGGGAGCTTGCGCACCTTGGCGCGCCGACGCCGACGCTCGGGGATCATCGAGCGCATCTCATCCAGCTTGCCGAAGCACAGCAGCCGGTCCTCGGCCTCCAGCACCTGGTGCTTTCGCGGGTTGGGGATGACCGAGACCCCGCGATGCAGGGTGAGCACGGTGATGTCGCGCTCCCACAGCCCGGACTCTCCGAGCGTCTTCCCGACGAGGTCGGCACCGCCGTGCACGAGCAGCTCGGCGACGCCGTACCCGGTCGAGACGGTCAGCCGCTGCCGGACGTCGATCTCGGGGAACGCGACCTGCCCGGCGATGTAGTCGATGATCGCACCCGCCACGTCGAGGTTCGTGGCCTCCTCGATCCCCTGCAGGCCGGGCGAGGAGTTGACCTCCATGACGAGCGGACCGTGCTCGCCCTCCAGCATGTCCACCCCGGCCACGCGCAGGCCCATGATCTGCGCGGAGCGGACGGCGGTCTGCTCGTAGACGGGGTCCAGCGTGACCGGCTCCACGGTCCCTCCCCGATGCACGTTGGAGCGGAACTCGTCCCCGTTGGCCACACGGCGCATCGCCGCGACGACCCGGTCACCCACCACGAGCGCACGGATGTCGCGCCCACGGCTCTCCGCGATGAACTTCTGGATCAGCACGTTCTGCTTGGTCGAGTGAAGCGTCTCGATGATCGCCTCGGCCACCTTGACCTGCGGGGCGAGGATGACGCCGATGCCCTGGGTCCCCTCCAGCAGCTTGATGACGACGGGCGCTCCGCCCACGCGCTCGATCGCCGGGCGGACGTCCGCGCGGTTGCGCACGAACGCGGTGGCGGGCATGGAGATGTTGTGGCGGGAGAGGATCTGGTTGGCCCGGAGCTTGTCCCGGGCACTGGAGATGCCGTTGGCGGTGTTCGGCGTGTACACGTCCATCTGCTCGAACTGACGGACCACCGCCGTGCCGAAGTAGGTGATGGAGTTCCCGATCCGCGGCAGGATCGCGTCGTAGTCGCTGAGCGGCCTTCCCCGGTAGTGCAGGTCGGGTTCGTCCGACGTCAGGTCGATCGCGAATCTCAGGGTGTTGAGCACCTTCACCTGATGCCCGCGCTGCAGGGCTGCGGCGCGGAGGCGCTGGGTGGAGTAGGCCTGAGGGGCGCGCGAGAGCACGGCGAGCTTCACTGAGATTTCCTGCCAGGATGGACGTTGTGGATCGGTCATCTCATTCAACCACCCTTACGGGGTGGCGCGAGTGGGTGAGCCTGCCGGACGTCGGAGTCCCGTGGATCAAGGCGAAGATCGACACCGGCGCGCGCAGCTCCTCGCTGCACGCCCAGCACATCCGCGAGTTCGATCGCGACGGCGAGCCGTGGGTCCGCTTCGACGTCCGTCCCTGGCAGGGCGCTCACGAGCTGGTGCCGGTCGAGCTCCCCGTGTTCGATCGACGGGACGTCCGCAGCTCGTCGGGCCACGCGCAGCGCCGCGTCGTCGTCCTCCTGGACCTGCTCCTCGTCGGGCGCCGCGTGACGGCCGAGGTCACACTCAGCAACCGCGCGGAGATGGGCTTCCGCATGCTCATCGGGCGCGAGGCGCTACGGCAGGGCTTCGTCATCGACCCCGCCCGTTCCTTCCTCGGCGGCAAGGCTCCGAAGGACTTCCGCCGCCGGAACCGAGGCGCCGCGCCCGTCGCCTGAGGACAGCGGCTTGCGCATCCCCCAGCGGTTCGCAGGAGCATCCGCCGCTCGCGCCGTCACGCCCGGATCAGGACCGTGCCCACCGCCTTGTCATGGAGCCCGCGCTGATCCGGATCCCAGACGACGGCGGGGATGATCAGCAGAAGAAGGAGCGTGCGGACGACCGGACGCCAGACGCCCGTCCATCCACCCCCGAGCATCACGAGCCGGAGCCCCACCAGGCGGTGCCCGGGGCTCCCCCCGATCGTCGGGATGAAGAGGATCTGCATCACGGCGAAGACCATGAGCGGCGCGAACTGCGACAGCCCCGCCTCCTGCGGGAGGTCGAACTGCCGGAAGCCGAAGAAGGCCATGGCGATGATGGTCGCCGCGGCGTAGTCGATCGCGAGTGCGGCGATCCGCCGCCCGATCCGGCCGACGCTCCCGGTGCCCGATGTGGGGAGACCGAGTCGTTCACCCGGGTAGGTCTGCACAGGATCGGCCATTCCTCCAGCCTAGGCGACGGCGTGTAACACGCCCGAAACATGGCAGACACCCTCGGGAAATTCCGCCGCCGTAGCCTGCTCACAGGCCGCTCGGCCCCACCCGTTCCCTCAGGAGTTGATGCATGTTCACCGATCCGGCAGACGTCCTTGCGTACATCCGCGAGAACGACGTCAAGTTCCTCGACATCCGTTTCACCGACCTGCCCGGCGTGCAGCAGCACTTCAACATCCCGGCCTCGACCGTCGACGAGGACTTCTTCGTCAACGGCCAGCTCTTCGACGGCTCGTCCATCCGCGGGTTCGCGAGCATCCACGAGTCGGACATGCAGCTGATCCCCGACGTCACCACCGCGTACATCGACCCGTTCCGCGAGGCGAGCACCCTCGTCATGGTGTTCGACATCTACAACCCGCGCACCGGCGAGATCTACAGCAAGGACCCGCGCCAGGTCGCCAAGAAGGCCGAGCAGTACCTGGCGTCGACCGGCATCGCCGACACCGCGTACTTCGCGCCCGAGGCGGAGTTCTACATCTTCGACGAGGTGCGGTACTCGGTCACGGCCGGGGAGAGCTTCTACAAGGTCGACTCCGAGGAGGCCGCCTGGAACTCCGGCCGTGAGGAGGAGGGCGGCAACCTCGGCAACAAGACGCCGTTCAAGGGCGGGTACTTCCCCGTCTCCCCCGTCGACAAGACCGCCGACCTGCGCGACGACATCACGCTGCGTCTCATCGACGCCGGATTCGCGCTCGAGCGTTCGCACCACGAGGTCGGTACGGCCGGGCAGCAGGAGATCAACTACCGCTTCGACACGATGGTGCATGCGGCCGACGACATCCTGAAGTTCAAGTACATCGTCAAGAACACCGCGCAGGAGTGGAACAAGACGGTGACCTTCATGCCGAAGCCGCTCTTCGGCGACAACGGCTCGGGCATGCACACGCACCAGTCGCTGTGGCTCGACGGGAAGCCGCTGTTCTTCGACGAGAACGGCTACGGCCAGCTCAGCGACACCGCGCGCTGGTACATCGGCGGCCTCCTCGCGCACGCGCACGCGGTCCTCGCCTTCACCAACCCCACGCTGAACAGCTACCACCGTCTCGTGAAGCACTTCGAGGCCCCCGTGAACCTCGCGTACTCGGCGGGCAATCGCTCGGCCGCGATCCGCATCCCGCTGACGGGATCGAACCCCAAGGCCAAGCGCATCGAGTTCCGGGTGCCGGACGCCTCGGGCAACCCCTACCTCGCGTTCGCGGCGCAGCTCATGGCCGGCCTGGACGGAATCCGCAACCGCATCGAACCGCTCGAGCCGATCGACAAGGACCTGTACGAGCTCCCGCCGGAGGAGGCCAAGAACATCCCGCAGGTGCCCAACTCGCTGCTGGACTCGCTCGAGGCGCTCCGCAATGACCACGACTTCCTCCTCGAGGGCGGCGTGTTCACGGAGGAGCTCATCCAGACCTGGATTGACTACAAGTACAACAACGAGATCCTGCCGATGGCCCAGCGCCCGCACCCGTACGAGTTCGAACTGTACTTCGGGGTGTGACCTCCGGAACCTCTGGTTCGAGGGCCTGACTTCCGCACCGTCGTGCGGAAGTCAGGCCCTCGTGGCGTCTCGGCCCATCCGCCGGGATCAGCCTCGCTCGTTTGCTAGATTGAATCCCGTCGCGGCGGGGGCGGACCCCGCTGATACGGAGGGGGCCGCCGACGATGACCACACCTGCAGCGGGCTGGTATTCGGATCCGGGCGGCTCCGGCGGCCTGCGATGGTGGGACGGACAGCAGTGGACGGATCACCTGCGCCCGGCCGCCCCGGCGACGCCCCCTGCGGATGCCGCAACGGCCGCGACGTCGCACGCCGCAGCCTCGGTCACGCCCGAGCCCG